>DATDRS010000387.1:0-2355 GCA_035291605.1 Anaerolineales bacterium
ATCACACGCACACACTCGCCCGGCTCGAAGATGATGTCGTTGGGGACGAACCGCCCGCCCGCCGGGAGGAATTGCTCGACGACCGGGTGGCGTCCGTTGCGGATCTCCAGCGCCCCATCGGGGAGGAGCGTTGGGCGGACGTAGTTGTTCCGGGCGGCGACCTCCGCCAGGGCCGCGAAGACGTCAATCCGGGCGAGGGTACGGGCCGTCTCCAGCAGACGGTGGGCGTGCGCGGCGATCTGGGCGCACAGTTCCTTGAACAGCCGCGTCTCAACCTCGAGGATGCGCTCCTCGGCGTTGAGGACGAGCGTTTCGTATTCCTTGAGGTCGGGCGTGATGTAACGCTCGGCGTTCACCAGCGTCTGCTTGCGGATATAGTTCTCCGGCGCCCGGTCACTCTCCCCACGACTGATTTCGATGTAGTAGCCAAAGACTTTGTTGTAGCTGACCTTGAGATGCCGGATGCCGGTGCGCTCCCGCTCCACCTTCTCCAGCCCGGCGATCCATTCGCGCGCGTGGCGCGAGGCGTTGATGATCCCGTCCAGCTCCGCCGAATAGCCGGAGCGGATGACCCCGGGCTTGCCTAACACGGCCGGCGGGTCATCGGCGAGGGCGGCCTGGAGGAGGGCGAGGACTTCGGAGCAGGGGTCGAGCGTGGGGATGAGAGGTGAGAGGTGAGAGGTGAGATTGCTCACTTCCCATTTCCCATTTCTCACCTCCAAATTCTGTCTCAAGGCCGGGAGGGCCTCTAGTGTCGCTCTCATCGCCACCAAATCCCGCGGGTTTGCCGCACCGCCGGCGACGCGGTTGGTGATACGCTCTAGATCGTTCAGCGGCTTGAGCGCAGCCACAATCTCGGCGCGGAGGACGCCGTTGGCGTGGAAAACCGCAACCTCTTCGAGCCGGGCGTTGATGCGCGCCGGGTCGAGGAGCGGCTGGTTCACCCACTGGCGCAGGAGGCGTGCTCCCATTGGGGTCACAGTGCGGTCGAGGATGCCGAGGAGCGAACCTTTCACCTGCCCGGTGCGGATCGTCTCGGTCAGCTCCAGATTACGGCGCGTGGCGGCGTCGAGCGTCATGAACTCGTCGAGCGCGTAAAGGCTCAAGCTCGTCAGGAGGTTGAGCGCACCCGGCTGAGTCTCTTTGAGATATTGGATGATCGCGCCGCACGCGCCGATGGCGAGAGGCATTTGCTCGATGCCAAAGCCGACGAGCGAAGCGACCTGGAAATGCTCGAGCAGGATATTCCGGGCATGGGCTGGTTTGAATTTGGAGAGGAGCAACGGCGTGCGGGGGCAGGAAACCCCCTCTAGCGCAGCGTGAACCCCCTCCGGAAGCAGAAGCTCCGCTGGTCGCAGCCGCAACAATTCGTGGCGCACCGCCGCCCAAACATCAGTAGCCTCGATTAACGTAACGGCAAACTCGCCGGTCGTGATGTCTACATGCGCGAGGCCAACGCGCGCGTCCTGCGGCATCAGCGCGGCTAGATAGTTGTTGCGGTCCGCGGGGACGAGCGCCGGCTCGACGACCGTGCCAGGTGTGACGATGCGCACGACTTCACGCTTGAAGAGCCCTTTGACGGCTTCGGTGCTCGTCTGCTCGACGATGGCGACGTGGTAGCCTTTGGCGATGAGGCGCGAGAGGTAGTTTTCGACGGCGTGATGCGGAACGCCCGCCATGGGCCGCCCCATGCGCTGGGTGAGGATGATCTCCAGTTCGCGGGCTGCGAGTTCGGCGTCGGCGTCGAAGGTTTCGTAGAAGTCGCCCAAGCGAAAGAAGACGATGGTGTTGGGATACTGGCGCTTGATATCGAGATATTGCTTGCGCAGCGGCGTGAGGTCGGAGTTGCTCATTGCAGGGGATTATACGCGGAAAGACAGGGGAGAGAAGAGCGCTCGGTCTTTCATTACCCTCTATCCCCTTTTCCTCTCCCTCCCACCTCATGCTATACTCAGCCGCATGACAGACCCCATCTTCATCGGCGCGGACGTCGGCGGGACCAGCCTCCGCGCAGCGCGGTTCGACGGTTACACTCATACGCCGATGGCCAAAGCCAAATCGCCCACTTATGCGGCCAAAGGACCTGAAGCCGTTCTGCAGCGGCTGGACAAGATTATCCGTGAGGTCGCCCCGCCGGACCTTGCCGGGGTTGCCGGGATCGGCCTCATCGCACCTGGCCCGCTGGACCCGTTTATCGGGACGGTGCTGACCGCGCCCAACCTGCCGGGGTGGGAGAACCTGCCTATCAAAAAGAGCATGGAGGAACGACTCGGCAAGCCGGTGTTTCTCGGCAACGACGCGAACCTGGCGGCGCTGGCCGAGTGGAAGTTCGGCGCGGGGCGCGGTTGCGCCGAA
>DATDRS010000388.1:0-16954 GCA_035291605.1 Anaerolineales bacterium
TATTGCTATGACGCCAGCCCGCCCTACACGCGCGGCTTCGCGGCGACGCTCACTGGCGAGGGCCTCGACGATTGTCAGGCATGTACGCTCCGCGTCGCACCCGAGGCGAGCGCGTGGCTCCAATCGCATCGTTCGCAGTTCGTGGGCCAGCCGACGATCACGTTCCTGGCGCAGGGCGGCCGATATGTGTGGATGCGGGCGGCGTGGCCCGGCGGCGACAGTGCCATCGAGTGCCTCTTCAGTGGGGCGCGATCAATTCGCCTCGAGTCTTGCCGGCAGAGCCCCTGATCAAGACATCAATATGAAATGAAAACCTGCCGGGTCTAAGAGACCCGGCAGGTTTCAACTTCACCGGACTACCGCCACTCCTCCACCACCATCTCTTTCTCCAACGTTGGCTGCTCCAGCAGATACTCGTAAGCCGAGAGCGCGGCCTTGGCCCCCTCGCCGATGGCGATGAGCACCTGTTCGGCGTAGACGTTCGTCACGTCGCCCGCGGCGAAGATGCCCGGCGCGGACGTGCGGTTGCGCGCGTCCACCTGGATGCGGCCCTCGGCGTCGCGCTTGACCAACCCGGCGACCACGTTGGAGTCGGGCAGCAGCCCCAATTCCACGAAGAAGGCGTCGGCGCGGATCTCGCGCGTGACGTCGTCGTGCTTCACGATCAGGCTCCGCGCATACTTGTCGCCTTTCACGCTCTCTACCTGCTGTCCCTCCAGGATCAGGACGTTGGGCAGCGTGCTCAACCGCTGGCCGAGCGGGCTGTCGAGCTGGCCGTGCGTCGGGGCGATCAGCGTCACGTGCGAGGCCACGCGCGACAGTTCGGCGGCGGCGCGCAGCGCCAGGCCCGAGTCGCCCACGACGACCGTTTCCCGCTCGACAAACAGCGAGGCGTAGCTCACCGCGCTGTAGCACAGGCCGCGCATGAGGAATTCCTTTTCGCCGGGCACGCCCAACCGCTTGGCGCTGGCGCCGCTGGCGATGATCAGCGCCCGGGCCTGGTATTCTTTCCCGGTGCCGGTGTGCGCCGCATAACCGCCCTTGATCGCCTCGACGCGCGTGACGCTCTCCATCACGCGGGCAAAGTCGAGATATTCGATCTCATGCGCAAAGCGGCTGACGGTTTCCTCGCCGTTGATCACCAGGTGATGCTCGATGTGCGGCAGTTCCAGGCGGAAGTTCGTCTTGCCGCCGAGGTCTTTGGTGATGAGCAAGGCGTTAAGGCGCTTGCGCAGCGCGTAGATGGTCGCCGTAAGCCCGGCCGGCCCGCCGCCGATGATGATTAAGTCGTACATAGGTGCCTCCTGTGCCAGTTGTCAGTCGTCAGTCGCCAGTCGTCAGTCGCCAGAGTGCATATCTGACGACGGTCTACTGCAAGCTGACTAATCCGTTTTCGCGATAAATCCCTCGTCCATCATCATCTGCGTCAGGCCGCGCGACGTCTTGATGATGGCTTCCGCGCGCTCGTATTCTTCCTGATACGTCGTCGGCTTGCGGGCGATCTCCTGCTCGACCGCTTTGGCGGCGACGGCCGCCGCTTCCCGCGGGAAGACATCCCATTCGTCCATGGTGGGCAGGATGTAGTCGGGGTTGAGTCCGTGTTCAGCGGCCATGTCCGCCAGGGCGTGCGCGGCGGCGAGGCACATCTCGTCGGTGATCGTCTTGGCCCGCACGTCCAGCGTGCCGCGGAAGATGCCGGGGAAGCCGAGCGAGTTGTTCACCTGGTTGGGGAAGTCCGAGCGGCCCGTGGCGACGACCGCTGCCCCGGCGGCTTTCGCCTCCCAGGGCCAGATTTCGGGAATCGGGTTGGCGCAGGCGAACACAATCGCGTCCCCCTGCGGGGTCATGTCCGCCACCCATTCCTTGCGGATGGTGTCCGGGCCGGGGGTGGAGAGGGCGATGACCACGTCCGCGCCTTTCATCGCCTCGGGGATGCCGCCGGTGCGGCCCTCGGCGTTGGTGAGCTGGCACAATTTCCACTTGTCCACGAACTCCGATTTACGGAGTTCGATGTCCGTGCGGCCCTTGTGCAGAATGCCCCGGCTATCCACCATCCGGCACAGCGCCGGGTCGGCGCCCGAGGCGAAGATCAGGCGCGTGCAGGCCACATTCGCCGCGCCGCTGCCGATGAATGCGATGCGCGCCTCGGACATCTTCTTGCCCACGATCTTGAGCGCGTTGATCAGCGCCGCGAGCGTGACGGTCGCCGTGCCCTGCTGGTCGTCGTGCCACACGGGGATCTCCGCCCGCGCGCGGAGCGTGTCGAGGATGCGGAAGCACTTGGGCTGGGAGAGGTCTTCGAGGTTCACGCCGCCGAAACCCGGTTGGATGGCCAGCACGGTATCAATGATCCTATCCGGGTCTTTCGTGTCGAGCATTACCGGCCAGGCGTCCACGCCGCCGAGATATTTGTAGAGCAGCGCCTTGCCTTCCATCACGGGCAGTCCGGCCTTGGGGCCGATGTCGCCCAGGCCGAGCACGCGCGTCCCGTCGGAGACGACGGCTACGGTGTTCCACTTGTGCGTCATCTCGTAGACGAGCTCGGGATCGGCGGCGATGGCCTTGCAGGCGGCGGCGACGCCGGGGGTGTACCAGATGGCAAAATCGTGGAAGTCGCGCACGCGGCAGCGGAGCGCGGTCTGGACCTTGCCGTGATAGAACGGGTGCAGGCGCAGAGCATCGGCGGAGGGTTTTTTGGCTTTCGCCAGCAACTCCTCCGTGGTGAGGGTAGGGGCGTCCTTCAGCATATTATCCTCCAATTGACTCACATACTAAACGGCCTCGACTCTTTTCAGGTTCGGAAAGAACTGCGCGGCCGTGCCCTGCACCCAGCCGCGCAGGGTGACGGGCGAGAGCGGGCAGCCCAGGCACGCGCCAGACATCTTGATTTGGAGCGTCTGGCCGTCGAACGAAACCATCTCGACCGCGCCGCCGTGGAAGTGCTCAATGTAGGCGCTCAGGATTTCGACGAGCGCGCGCATGCGGTCTTCGTCGCTCGCGTCGGCGGGCACGCCGCTCAGGTCGGGTATGCGGTTGGCGGGTGGAGTGGGCATGGCAGTTTCCTCGGCAAAGCGGGCTAATTGGCCCTGCGTTCTCTGGATTGCAGGGCGCAGTGAGAGGAGCATCGGCGCAGAACTCTGCTCAATCAGGTTACTGCGCCGGGCGTACTGGGTGTAGTGAGGATGTGCGGTTTTTGCGGGTGATTTCTGTCATGCGCGAGGGCATGACTACACCCATTAAGCATGGCTAGACACGCTCCAGCAACGTCTTCAGTTGAGGCGCGAAGTCGCGCAGGTCTTCGGGCAATTCGGCGTTGTTGTGCAGGATGGCCTGGCCCAGACGCGAATTCTTCAAATCAATCAGGTCGCCCTCAAAGGCGCTGCTCACGGCCAAATCGTGCTCGATCTTGCCATCGCGAAGCGTGACGATCCGCCGCGTGGCGCGCGCGACCTCGTGGTTGTGAGTCACGACGATGAGCGTCGTCCCCGGCGAGTGGTTCAGGTCGGAGAGCAGGCGCATGATCTCCGCGGTCGTCTTCGAATCGAGGTTGCCGGTCGGCTCGTCGGCCAGGATGATGGCCGGGTGGTTGACGAGCGCGCGGGCCACTGCCACGCGCTGGCGCTCGCCGCCGGAGAGTTGGTTAGGCAGGAAGTTCAGGCGCGCGCCGAGGCCGACCAGTTGCAGGAGTTCTTCCGCGCGGGTGCGGCGTTTCTTCCCACTCCAGCCCGATTCGTACATGGGGACCTCGACGTTCTCGCGGGCGGTCAGCGTCGGGATCAGGTTGTGCGTCTGGAAGACGAAGCCGACCGTCTGGCTCCGAAAGTGGTCGAGGTCGCGCACCCTGGCCAGCGGCGCGCCGTTGATGATCACCTCGCCGCTCGTCGGGCGGTCCAGCGCGCCGAGCAGATTGAGCAGCGTGGACTTTCCCGATCCCGACGGGCCGACGATGGACACGAACTCGCCCACGTGGACCGTCAGGTTCACGCCGTCCAGCGCGCGCACCCCCGCGCCGTCGCCGTAGACCTTCGTGAGGTTGTGGGTTTCGATGACGACGGAATGATCAGACATTTGTGTTGACCTTATACACTCACTCATACCTCAACGCCTCGATCGGCCTCAACCCCGCCGCGCGCCACGCCGGGTATAGGCTGCCGATGACGCCGAGCGTGACCGCCAGCCCCAGCACCCGCCCGAACAGCGCGGGCGTGTATGCGGGCGTCAGGAAGGCGCCGAAGCCCGGGATGAGCATGAAGAGATAATTCAGCCCGACGCCCAGGCCGATGCCCACCAGCGCGCTCAACAGGCTGAGCGCCAGCGCCTCGACGAAGATCATCCGCACCACGCGCCGGCGCTTCCAGCCCAGGGCGCGCAGCACGCCGATCTCCTGTGTCCGCTCGAAGACGCTGATGAGCATCGCGTTCGTCATCACGATCCCGCCAACGACGACGGTGAGCAGGATGAGCGCGTTCAGGATCGCGTACGTCGTCGCGAAGTCCTGCATCCGTTCGGTGAACCGCGTCGCCTGGCTGACGATGATCTGCGGATACTCGCGTTCCAGCGTGCGGGCGATCTCCTCGGCGCGCGCCTGCTCCGCCGCGACGATGGAGATGGCGAGGAGCGAAACCTGGCGGCGCTTGTTGAACAGCGCCTGCGCCTCCTTGAGCAGGATCGCCCCGCCCGCGTCTTCGTAGGCTGCGCCGTTCTCGTAAATGCCGACGATGCGATAGCTCGCGCCGGCCAGGCGGACGGTCTCCCCGACGGTCTTATTCAACCCTGTGGCGGCGAAACGCCCAATCATGATCTCGCCGGGCCGCATGATCAGGCGGCCTTCGCGGATGCGAAAGTGGTGAATGTAGGCCTCCGCCGGGTCAATGCCGAAGAGCAGCAAGTATGGCAATCCCGGCGCGCTCGAGACGCCGAACACCAGCTTGGACACCGATTTGATTTCTGGGCGCACGGCGATGCGGTCGGCCACGCGCTCGTCAATCACCGAGAACGACAGGTCGGAGGCGTTCGCCTGTTCCGCCAGCAGGTCGGCCTCGCCTGCGCCCGCCAACTGCGTGAATTCTTTGGTGAACCCCTCGACCATCGCCAGCAGCGCGACGACGAACCCCACGCCGATCCCGAGCCCGAGCAGCGTGACGAGCGTCCGCGTGGGGCGCCGCCACAGATTGCGCAGCGCGCCCCCGCTAGGGAACCGCGCCAACAGCCGGGCGGCTGACCCCGCCTGATCACCGGCGCCGCTGTCGTACCGCATCGCCTCCACGGGCGCGAGTTGCGCCGCGCGCCACGCAGGATACAGCCCGCCGAGCGCGCCGAGCAGCAGCGCGGTGGCAACCGCTTGAATGAAGATCGCCGGCGTGAACACGCCGCTGAGCAGCGACTCCACGGACGGCGACAGCCGGGCGAGGGCCGTCAGCCCGATGCCCAGCCCGATGCCTAGCGCGCCGCCGCCGCCGGCCAGAACGAGCGACTCGCCCAGGATCAAGCCTAGCACGCGCCGCCGCCGCCAGCCCACCGCGCGCAGCACGCCGATCTCGCGCGTGCGCTCGAACACGCTCATCAGCATCGTGTTCATCATCCCCAGCCCGCCGACGAGCACGGCGAAGAAGCCGAGGAAGGAGCCGAACGAGCGATACATGTTGGTCGCCTCGGCCTGCTGCGTGGCCTCGCCCGACCGCGTGGCAACCAGTTCGGGCCAGCGGTCTTCGATCTGCTTCTTCAGGGCCTCAATCTCACGCGCGTCCTCCACCTTCACGTTGAAGTAGTTGACGCGGTATCGCTTGTCAAAGGCGCGCTGGGCGTCCTCCAGCCCCATGACCGCGCCGCCGTCCTCGAGGTTCACGCCCGTTTCGTAGATGCCGGCGACGCGGTAGGTCATGCCGTTCAGGATAAAGCTCTCGCCCACCTGCTTGTTGAAGTTCTTGGCCGTGATTTTGCCGAGCAGGATCTGCTTGCGGGAGGCGAGCGGCCCGCCGGCGATGAGGCGGTAGTGCTTCATGGCGAACCCGTGGGGGTCTTCGCCCATCACGACGAAGTAGGGCGCATCGGTCATCTGCACGATGCCGATGACGGTGCCGGAGACCGCGTCCACGCCGGGCATGAGCGCGATCTCCTCGCCCACGCTCGCGTCCACCGCGCTCAGGATCAGCATCACGGCGTCCTTTTGCCCGACGGTGAGGTCCGCGCCGGAGGACGAGAAGATGCTCTCGAACCCGCTCGCGAAGCCTTCGCCGAACGCCGAGAGCGCGACGACTGCCGCCACCCCCACGGCCACGCCGAGCATGGTGAGGACCGTGCGCGTTTTGCGCCGCCAGAGATTCTTGAGGATCATCGTTTCCAGTGTATCCGGCAAGACCCGTCTGCGCCAGACAGGACGCCGCCGATTTCGTCCCAGGCACATGACATGCCCACACATGCGCCTGGCGCCCTCCAGCGCGCGCTCAGTTCAGCCTGTGCGCCGCCGGGCGGACGACGAGCATCGAGTGGCGCGCGCCGCATGCCCAAATCCAGTGTGGACGGACACGCCTTCGCCGCGCTCTTAACGTATGCCGATTGGCGTCGGGCGACCAGTGCCGGATGTCATTGATCGTCTTGCTCCGGAAACCGGGTCTCTGGAATGAGACCTGACAGGTCTTCATACCCGACGAGCGCGGCCAGGCCCCGGCGGCCTGGCGGCGCTGCAAATCCGTCTGGGCCAGGCGCGCGCGGGCGTGCCCGCGGACGGAAGTTACATTCGTCGGAAGGGCATCAGTCAAATGCCACTAACCGCTCGCCCCTCTCCGGCGCACAATAATAATGTTCGTCGCCGGGCAATCTCAGGAGGGTGCTTATGGAAACGACCTCTCTGCGCCTGCTGCCTGAGGCGCTCCGCCGCGTGTGTGACCCCGCCGGTTTTGATTTCGAAACCACCGCCGACCTGCCACAGTTGGAAGAAATCATCGGCCAGCCTCGGGCGGTGGGAGCCTTGGAATTCGGGGCGCCCTCCATCGCGCCGTCGCCGACCGGCTGGCGGGCTATGCCGAGATTCTGAAGGCGCTATCCGCGCCGAAGGAAAACGAAGCCGCCGCTAGTCAGGTGCAGACCGGTTGACAACGCCGGGAGGATGCCTACACTGTGGAAGTAGAGACGTTCCACCGAAACGTCTCTATCAACAAAACTACTCGAGCATTTTCCCAAGGTCTATATTGCCGCGAGGAGGTCAATATGGAACTCGCCGCCGTCAAAATTGAGAAACCGGAGACGATCAACTTCATCCTCGGCCAGACGCACTTCATCAAAAGCGTCGAGGACATTCATGAGGCGCTGGTCACGGCTGTGCCGGGGATCAAGTTCGGGCTGGCCTTCTGCGAGTCTTCGGGCAAATGCCTGGTGCGCTGGACGGGCACCGACCCGGCGATGACCGAGTTGGCCCGGAAGAACGCGCAGGCCATCGGCGCGGGACACAGCTTCATCCTGTTCCTCGGCGAGGGCTTCTATCCGGTCAACGTGCTGAACACGGTCAAGATGGTCCCCGAGGTATGCCGCATCTTTTGCGCCACGGCCAACCCGGTCGAGGTGCTCGTCGCGCAGACCGAGCAGGGGCGGGGCATCCTGGGCGTGGTGGACGGGTTCTCGCCGAAGGGTGTCGAGGGCGACGAGGACATCGCCTGGCGCAAGGGCTTCCTGCGGCAGATCGGTTACAAGTTGTAAGGAGGTGAGGGTGTGTGCTGAGCGCCAAGCGATTAGCCGACTTGATCACGGAGGTGCGCCTCCTACTGGGGGGCATGCTGGCCTGGCTGGGGTTGGCGCAGGGCGCGGCAGGATTGCCCCTGGCCGTCTGGCTCATGATTGCCGACTGGACGGGCGACTGCCTGGATGGGGCGGTTGCGCGGCGCAGCCGGGTTCATGACCACACCTGGGTCGGAGATCACGACCTCGAGGCCGACATGCTGGTTTCGGGCGGTCTGCTGGCTTATCTGGTCTTCGCCCGTTTCCTGGATCTGCACCTGGCGGGCGCGTATCTCCTCATCTGGGCGCTCGTGTTCTGGTACTGGGGGCTGTTGAGATCGCTGGGCATGCTGTTCCAGGCTCCAATTTACGCCTGGTTCATCTGGGTCGCCGTCCGTGACGCGCCGGGGGCGGGCTGGTGGATTGTGATCTGGATTGCGGCCGCCATCGTGATCACCTGGCCGAAGTTTCCTAAAGAAGTGATACCTGGTTTCCTCGCGGGGATGCAGCGCGTCTGGAGTCGCCTGCATCGTGCGCCTCGCTAGCCCGGCGATTGTGGTATAACTGAGCCAGGAAGTTTTCGGCCAGGAGTTGTGTTTGTCAATTTCACATGAGATCCACGTGGACGCGCAGGCCCCTCGTCGCGCGTCCTTGTTTTCCCGCCTCCGCCCTATCGCACGCAGCTTGTTCCGGTTTCCTGGCCTGCGGGCTTTGCACCCCCTCGCCCGTCGCGTCCTCGCCGTCGCTGAACCCGCGGGCCGTCTGTCGTGGAGAGCCACCCCCAGTCAACCGGTCCTCAAAGAATGCGGGATGCTCACCGTCCTGAGCGCCAACCTGTGGCACGACTGGCCGCGTAGGCGCGGGTGGCCGCAGCGCCTGGAGGCTCTGGCTCAACTGGTAGAGGCAGAAGGGGCGGATATCGTTTTGCTTCAGGAGGTGGCGCGCACGCCCGCACTACGCGCCGACGAGTGGCTCGCCCGGCGGTTGGGGATGGCTTATGCCTATGCGCGGGCCAACGGGCACGAGGCCGCGATCGGTTTCGAAGAAGGCCTGGCCGTCTTCAGCCGCTGTCCGTTGACCACGCCGCGCCTCAGGCACCTCGGCTCGGGCGACAACCCTTTTGTCCGCCGCCTCGCGTTGGGCGCGGTCGTGGAAACGCCTTGTGGCGGCGTATCGGTGTTCACCGTGCATCTGGGGTTGTCCCGCCGGCAGAATGCGCTGCAACTCTCGCACCTGCGCGCGTGGGTGGCCGAAGTCGCCGGCCACCACCCGGCTTTGATCGGCGGCGACTTCAACGCCCCGGAGCACACGCCGCAGATCACGCACACCCGGCGGGCCTGGCTGGACACCTTCCGCTGCCTGCACCCGCAGGCCGACGGCGCAACACACGAGCTGAAATGGCCCTGGGGCGGCCGGCTGCGTCGCCACCGGCTGGACTACCTCTTTCTCTCTCCTGGCTCTCATCGGTGGCATGTGCTGGAGGCCCGCCACATAGACGCCCCCGGCGGCCCCCATTCCGATCACCGAGCGGTGTTGGTCCGGCTGGCGCTTGAGTTAGAGCCATCTTAGTGTGACGGGTTGAGAGCCGCCAGGACCTCCCGACCCTTCTCGGTAAGCCAATAGGTCGCGGCGGGAAATTTCTTGTTGCTATCTATCAACCTCCCCTCCTGCAAGTCCTCGACGACCGACCACGTCACCGCCTCCGCCGTTCCATCGGGAGCGTGCAGTTGGAAAACCTTCCTGCCTTCCACGTCGCGATGCGATTTGAGCGCGCAGCCGTCGGCCATCGCCAGCAGGATTTTCCGGTGAGCAGAGAAAAATCTCATTTCCCTTTTAGGGGATCGTACGGCCTATCCCAAAAGCTGAACGTATTGCTGCAATTCTCGCTGTGAAATCTTGACGTACCTCTCGCCGATGATTTCTTTCATCTCTGCCTCGGTGAGGCGGCAACGCAGGATTTCCAAAGCGTCCTCGGGCGACTGCCCGTAGGCCAGCTTTTTCTTCCCGTTCTTCATGTCGAACAAGTACATGTAGTGGGGGTTGCTGAAGCTGCTCATAGCGACTCGTATTCCGTATTGCGCAATACGGGATACGCAATACGTCTAGGCTTTCGTCAGCGCCGCCATGTAATTCTTGCGTTCCTGCCGGACCTGGGCCAGGCCCTTGTTCACTTCGTCGTCGTAGCGGCCGGCCAGCAGGTCGCGGTAGAACTGGTAATCAATCCCCTTCACCTTCTCGTCGTCCGGGAAGCGGTGGTAATTCTCCTTCGTCATCAGGCTCTTGCCCTCGGCGATCAGCTGATGGCCGAGCGCCGAGCCGGGGTAGGGGGCATAGAAGGCAATCGAGGGCAGGATGCGCTTGGTGTACTTGACCATGCGCATCGTCTTGAAGGCGTCCTCAGGCCTCTCGCCGGGGATGCCGAGCATGATGTTCGACCAGAACACGGGCGCTGGCTTGCCTTCGCGCTCCATCTCGTCGCCGATGCGGGTCAGCAGGTCAATCGTGAAGTAATTGTCTTCCTCCGTGCACTCCTTGTTCAGGATGCGCAGCACCCGGTCGCTGCCGGACTCGAACCCGATGGAGACCGTGTTCCAGTTGGTCTCGCGCACGAGGGCTTCGAACAGGTCAGGCCACTGGCGCACCGTGTCGGCGCGGGCGGCGGCCCAGTAGGGCCAGACCTTGTTCGCCCGGCGTGGATATTTTTCGACCCACTCCTTCAGCCAGCTCGGGTTCTGGAAGAACATCGAGTCGTGGATGACGACGGACCCCACGCCGTACTTCCGGTCGAGGTCGTTGAGCTCGTCAATCACCATCTCCACGGGGCGGCGGCCCATGTTCGGGATGTAGGAATTCTCGTTGCAGAACACGCACTGCCACGGGCAGACGCGGCTGGTGAGCAGCGTCGCCACGGGCGGCGGCCCCCAGCCGCACTCTGGCTCCAGCGGCCAGTTGAACTTCTTTTCTAGTTTGCGGCTGGCGGGCCTGGGCCACAGCCTCCGGTCCATCATCGGCCAGTCGGCCATGGACCTGGCGCCCGTCCCCAGAATGAGGCGCGGAAAAGCGGCGGGGTCTTTGACCAGGTCTGCGATGAGGTCCTCGCCCGGCCCCTGGCAAATCTTGTCGAACTCCGGGACCGCTTCCATCTCGTCCGGCGCGACGGTCGCGTGCATCCCCCCGGTGAGCACGATCCCCTGCGGGTTCACTTCCTTGAATAGCTTGGCGGAGCGGTAGGCGCTCGGGTAGGTATAGCTCCGCACGTTCATGATGAGCATGTCGTACCCGGCCAGGTGCTTTTTGACCTCGTCCCACGAGGTGCACTGGCGGGTGGAGAACAAGTCGGTCAGCACGCCGTTCTGGTGCAGGATGGTGCGCAGGAGGCCGAGCCCGTGATCCTGCCACTGCTCATGCGGCCCGGCAGGGTTGACCAGATCGCCCAGGTCGCCAAGATCGAGCCACAGGATCCTCGAGTCACGCCTCTCGACAAAGTCGCTCTTCTTCGATTGGAAAAAACTGAACATGGAAAGTCTTTCTGGCGCAACGCGATTGTTTTTGTACACGGATAACGCGGATGCGCTCCGCGCGGAGCGCATCCGTTGACACTACAACGGTTGTCGTCCGGCAAAGCCGGCATCGAGGTCGTGCCAGTGGGTCACGCGGGGCTCGTCGTAACGCCAGCACAGATACACTTCGCGCCCGTCGCGTTCGGAGAGGAAGTCGAGCAGTCCGGTGTTGAGGTCTTTGATCAGGACCCCCAGGGCCTCGATGGCTTTGGCGTTGCGTTGGATTTTTTCGAAGTGCGCTACCAGTTCGCCAGCCTTCTGGCTGCCGCCGTTGCCGACCGATTTCTCCAGCACGGGCCACAGCTCGGGCTGAGCCTCGACGATCTGGCGGCGCGCCTCGAGCATCGCGGCGACCAGGGGGCGCAGGGTGGGCAACAGCGCATTGGCTTCTTCGGCGGTGAAATAGTGGGCGCGCATGCTCAGGCCTCATAAACAGCAAATCGCACGCGCGGACGAGCAGGCGCTGCGTGCGACTTGCTTCAGTCGATCTCCGCGCTGACGGCGGTTTAGTGGCCGCAGCCGCCCCCGCTGGAGCCCTGCGAGCCGCTGGTGCGGAACGAGTGGCCGCAGCCGCAGGTCGAGACGGCGTTCGGGTTCTCAATGCGGAAGCCGCCGCCCATCAGGTTATCCACGTAATCAATCTCGGCGCCGGCGAGGTACATCATCGAAGTGGGGTCAATAAACACCCTCACGCCTTCCTGCTCGAAGACGCTGTCGAACTCGCCCGGCGCCGGTTCGATGGCCATGCCATACTGCATCCCCGAGCAGCCGCCGCCGGCGACAAACACGCGCAAGCCGTGGTCGGGCATGTTGCGCTCAGCCAGCAAAGACCTTATCTTGGTCGCCGCCGCCGGAAGCAGCGCAACACTGTCGTCCTCAACTGCGATTTGTGGGTTAATCAGTTCAATCTCAGCCATTTTTTCCTCTCCTCAGGACTCAGTGCCTGGATTCTAATGTAGTTTACCCCAAGAGTCAATTACCCAGATGGCGGTCTATTTTATTCCCCGTCAGGCCCAGATCCGCCTCGCGGATCAGATAGCAGCAGGTTTCTGCGCCTTCTACGACGCGCGACACACGCTGGGGGATCACTCCCAGCAGATTGCCGACCAGCATCATGTCCATATTGCAGAGTTCCGGGTGTTTTGGGGCGATAGCGTCGTAGGGGCAACACTCGGTGTGGAACAAATATCCCTCGGGGGCCGGTTCCCAGCGGGCTGCATAACCCCGCTGGTTAAGGAAAGCCGCCGCCCGGTCGAGGCGCGTGGTCATCTGTTCCCCGGGCGACGGGCAGGGGGCTTCGGCGGCCACGCGGGCGGCCACGCCCTCGAAAATCACGTTGATATTGTCAGAGGCCGGGTCAGTCTTGATCTCCTCGATGAGCTTCGCGGCCAGTTCGCCATAGTTGTTGGGAAAGCGGCTGGCCGCTTGCGCAGTGAGCGCATATGCATACTGCGGCCGCCCGGGCGAGGCGCGGCGGCGAATCGCCGGCTCGGCCACCCACGCCTCGCGACGCAGAATGTCGAGATGGTGGCGCACGGTGACCGTCGTCAGGTTCAGCACGGCGGCGAGATCGTCCGCCGTGGCTGGGCCATGTTCCTTAAGGTGATTGAGAATCAACTGCCGTGTACGCTGCATCGCGGCTCACCTCCGGGTCGGCCGCTCACTCGCATTCTAGGCGGGGGGGGCGCATTTGTCAAACAGGGATTTGGTTAATTCGGTTTGCTTGACAATGATTATGCTCAGAGTATAACTCGTCCGCTTAGGAAATATGTAACAAACATGGCTGAGGAAATGTACTGGGATGGCCCTCGGCCCTCCCCCATTGCAGGATAGCGCCGCGACCGGGGAGGAGGTCAGCCGCCGATGTGTGACATCTCCACCTTCGGCAACGGAATGACCGTCCCTTGCGACCTCAATTCTGAATAGCGGTCATCGCGCCCGCGCCAGACTTTGGCAAGAGCGGCGGAAATTTCTTCGTCGGTCGCGCCGACGCGCAGGAGTTTGCGGAAGTCGTACCCACTGACGGCGAAGAGGCAGGTATGGAGCTTGCCCTCGGCCGAGAGGCGGGCGCGGTTGCAGTCGCCGCAGAAGGGTTGGGTGACGGAAGCGATCACGCCGATCTCGCCACGGCCATCTTTGTAGCGCCAACGCTCAGCCACTTCGCCCACATAATTTGGATCCATCGGCTCTCATGGCATCTCGGCGTTGATCGTGGCGACGATCTCTTTCGCCGTCACCACGTCGTCCAGGCGCCAGCCGTTGGTGGTGCCCACGTCCATGTATTCGATGAAGCGCAAGATGTAGCCCTTCTCGCGGAAGAAGCGGGCCATCGGCAGGATGCTGGACTCGTTCATGCCGCGCTTCACCACCGCGTTGACTTTGATCGGCCACAGGCCGACAGTTTCGGCGGCGGCCATGCCTTCCAGCACCTTTGTCACTGGAAAATCCATGTCGTTCATCGCTTTGAACACGGCTTCGTCCAGCGAGTCGAGGCTGACGGTCACGCGCTGGAGTCCGGCGTCTTTCAATGCTTTGGCTTGTTGCGGGAGCAATGCGCCGTTGGTGGTGAGAGTGAGATCGAGATCGGGAATCTCGGCCAGCATGGCGACGAGTTTGTGCAGGTCGCGGCGCACGAGCGGTTCGCCGCCAGTGAGACGGATTTTGCGGACCCCGTGCGCGACAAAGAGTTTGGCGAGGCAGGTGATCTCTTCAAAGGTCAGCACTTCGGCGCGAGTGAGAAATTGATAGTCGGGGCCGAAGATTTCTTTGGGCATGCAGTATACGCACCGGAAGTTGCACCGGTCGGTGACGGAGATGCGGAGGTCGCGCAGGGGACGGTTGAGGGTGTCGAGGAGCAAGGGGAGACCAGAGACTGGAGATTGCGGAGAACGTTTCCTTCAGGCAACGGTTTTCACCTCAAAGGTGCAGACATGATCACCGTAAAGTATGCACTGGGTCCTCTCGACTGGGGCTCCGATCACGCCGCTGATTAACTCGGCATCTACCTGACACACTTCAGGATGCTGAAGAACGACCGCCTGATAGGGGCAGGTGTGATGCGTCAGGAGGACTTTCTTCTCTACTTTCTCCCAATCGGCGACGAAGCCCTCTTCACCTAGTATCGCGATCAGGATTTCCAACCGTTCTTCGAGACTTTTCCCCTCCAGGTCAGGAGCGCGCTCGGCCAGTCGCCTCTGGGCAATGCGACGCAGCAGAGCGGAAAGACGCTCAGACCCGAGTTCAGCCTTAACTTCGGTCAAGATATAGGAGGACAGGCGATGATATTTCTTGGGGAAGTTTTCCTGGCCCTGCTGGCTTAGAGAGTACACTAAGTAGGGTCGCCCTACCTGCTGGCGTACCTTCTTGTTCGCCACCAGCCCATCTCGCTCAAGCAAAGTCAGGTGATGGCGCACCGTCGCGACAGCCAAGTCCAGGGCCCGCGCCAGATCATCAACCGTGACCCAGTTTCGCCTTTGAAGGATGCTGAGAATCTGTTGTCGCGTTTCCTGCATGCCGCTATCTTTCCCGAAAACCCACTAACCAGACACAGTCTAGCACATATTATCTAATTCGTCAATAAAATCATAAAATGAATTACTTTATTTATATGAAGTATATTGACGAAAATACAAATCCCACATATGATACCTGTGATCACTCTGACCGACGAGGCTTTTATGCCAGGCAAGAAGCAATCATCTATACAGCAATTATTGGAGCAAGGTGGGAACAAGAGCCTTCTCAACGACGACAAGTTTCTGCGCTTCTTCCCGGAAACCGAACGCGATCTTGAATGCCAAGATGAGGTCTACCCTGCGCTGGCGTTTGCCACTGCTGAGATCGCTGAGACCAGCGATGCGGATGAGCCCGTTACCGACGAAGACCTCAGCGAAGAAGAGACAGAGCCAGACTCCGACATCAAGCCTGACCTGACCGACGACGATCTGACCGGCCTGTATTTCAAAGAGATCGGCCGCGCCTCACTGCTCACTGCTGAGGAAGAAGTGGCCCTGGCCAAGCGTATGGAAGCGGCCAAGTTCGCCCGCCGGCGCTTGGCGAAGAATGGAGTAAACGCCAAGAAGCGGTCTGAACTCCAGACCATAATAGAGGCCGGCCTGGCCGCTCGTGACCATCTGATTATGGCGAATACGCGCTTGGTCATCAGCGTGGCCAAAAAGTATATTTACATCGGCCTGCCGTTCATTGACCTGATCCAGCATGGAAACATCGGCCTAATCAAAGCTACCGAGAAATTCGACTATCGCCGCGGGTGCAAATTCAGCACTTATGCGACGTGGTGGATTCGGCAGGCAGTCACCCGCGCCATCGCCGACCAGGCGCGCACCATCCGGTTGCCGGTGCATTTGAATGACAAGATCAACAAGCTGTTGCGCGCCTCGCACCGACTTATCCAGGAGCTAGGCCGCGAGCCGAGCTTGGAGGAGTTAGCCAATGCCTTGGGGGTGACAGTCGAACAGGTCGAGTCATTGATCCAGATGTACCAGCGCCCGCTCTCGCTGGAGATGCGCACGAACCAGGAAAATGACACAGCGTTCGGCGAACTCATCGAGGACGAGGACGCGCCACTTCCAGAGGAGATCGTCACGAAGAACCTGCTGCATGAGCAGGTCCAAGACATGCTCGATGAACTTCCGCCGCGTGAGGCGCGGGTCTTGCGTCTCCGCTATGGCATACCAGACGATGAGGAGCGTACGCTTCAGGAGGTGGGTGACAAGATGGGCATCACGCGTGAGCGCGTCCGCCAGATCGAAACCCAAGCCCTGGTGCGGCTGCGCCGCTTAGGCCGGGACCGCAAATGGCGCGGCTACTTGAGCGAATCTTAGGTGCTTAGCGATGTGGTTGCTGTAACCTAAAGGAATGACGACCTTGAAAGTTACGAACACCAATCCGCGTAGCGAAGAAAAAAGAGCTATTCCATGACCCATATCATCACCAGCCTCTGTTTGCGCGATGGCTCTTGCGTGGAAGTCTGCCCGGTGGAGTGCATTGTGCCGGGCAAACCCGAAGCTGAATGGCCGTGGTTCTACATTGACCCCGACACCTGCATTGACTGCGGCGCCTGTATTCCGGAATGTCCGTACGAAGCCATCTTCACCGAGGATGACGTCCCCGAGGCCTATAAAGCCAAGGGTGGAGAACACCAGAGCAAGCCGGCCGGCCTGCCCGGGTTCGATACGCCCTTCGATGGGGTCAACGAAAAAGGTGAGTCGATACACCTGGACAACACCCGGATACTCCCAGCGGGCGAGGTCGTCAATTTGCGGGAAGACGTACAGCCTAACTATGACTACTTCAAGGCAGGCATGGGGTACAAGGCTGTTGGCAGCAAGTAAAAAAGAATGACAAATGACACATGCCTAAAATCGGATTGTTTTACAGCACTGAAACCGGCATGAATGAAGGCGTCGCCAAAATGATCGCCGAGATGATGCCGGGCGAGTTGGACGTGTTCATGGAAATCACCAAAGCCAGCGTGGACGACGCGGCGAGTTGCGACTGCCTGCTCATCGGCATGCCCACCCACGGCGAGGGCGAGATGCAGGAAGGCTGGGCCGACTTCTACCCCAATCTCGACTCGATTGACTTCAGCGGCAAGATCGTGGCGCTCTTCGGCCTGGGCGATCAGGTGGGCTACGGCCACGAGTTTGTAGACGGCCTGCGCC
>DATDRS010000389.1:0-4215 GCA_035291605.1 Anaerolineales bacterium
CGACTTAATACCCGCGATAGAAGTTGCAAAGAATGAAGGTGTTTTAATCCATCTATATCATGGCGCAACCCCACATAGAAAATTGGTGCAGGTTGCCGATGAGCGCACACAAATCACTACTGCTTTTCTTTCAGATGTCCATTGGAGCCCATAATCTTAAATTCAGCGGCGCGGCCCAACCTTCGTTGCAGCGGGCTCGGCATCCTGGCCGCGCCGCTGAACTCTGCCGTTAGGTGCCTGTAAAGGCCCTCCCTATCAAAGGGCGGTTATTTTCCTATTTCGGGAAGCTAATGATATGAGTCTCGATTGGGATACACTTGCCCGATGGGACATAGTTTTCGGAATAATCGGCGGAATTGCCCTGATTGGCTCATGGGCCGCATGGGGAATAAGAAGAGCGCGGATCCGCTCAAACCAGAAACCCGCCATCGAGTTTGATATTAAGGAGCAGCACGTCGGACTAGAACATGGTGGGATCACATTTGCAAGACAAGAATCTACACTTGAGGAAGAATTCATCATCGAGTTTTTGGCCCGCGTATTCGTCTCCAACCCTGGACCAGCAACATCAGTTGCTTTCTTTGTCGCGGCGATAGACCCGGGCTGTTTAAAAGATGGGGTCTCACCCAAGGATATCAAAGTAACGGTTCAACACCAGCTTGATCCCTACCATTCGCCTACCCCACAGGACAATCCCTATTATCTCAAATCTGATGAGATGAATAGCTCAACACAGTTACGAGTAACAGTTCCCTTCAGTGTGCCAAAGATTGAAAGCAGATTCGGCTCACTATCATCCCTGAGGTCTGTTACAGTCACCTTCGGCGCTGAGCAGACCGGGCGCAAGCCAATCCTCCGGGCCAAGAGTTGCGATTTAACAAAAATCCATCATGATATTGAAGAACAAGTAGCGACGAAGGTGCAGCACATACAGAGTCAACAGCTCTCAGCCAAACAGGTATTGCAAGTATTGAAACGCTATTGGCGCGGCCCCCAATAAGTGGGCCTAGCAATGGCATCCCAAGAAGCCCAGCCTCTTTTGTTTTTGCAGGCAAATTCGCGTGGGCGATTCAGCCTGACAATGACACCTTAACCAAAATAATCCGACGCACGTCGGGCCAACAAACACATCCACATCTACTCTGGTGAAAGAGCCTTCCAACCCATTCCCACTTGTCGAACGTAGGATCCCAATCGGGGTCGGGCGAGCCGCCACCGATGGTGAAATCAAAGGGAAATAGGTATCAGATTGTAGCCCAGGCACTGAAGCACAATGCATAGCACAGATTTGCCTTTGGAAGGTGCTGGCGTAATCATATCGCAGATGGGCACGGCGCGCCTCGCGGTTGCGCGAGGGTTTCTTTGGTGAAGGAATGCAACTGCCGCGGGCTGCGCGCCGCCAAACCAGCGTCTGGGCCTCGCAGAGTAGCGGGTAGTGCGAGCGAGTCTTCCTGCACCCGCCCGCGCACCTGAACGTCCTGCCGTCAGGCGCACGAGTATGCATAAGTTTACGCCCGGTGAGCGCACGAGCGAACCGATCTTCTAGAGGGGTGTATGGTCAACCCCAGATTGCGGAAAATCAAACTCACACCGAAAACATTGCTCGTAGTCCTTGCCAGTGGGGCCGCGCTCACGATCCTGGCAGCCATGTTGGTGGATGGGTTGGCGACGTCTCCGCGCGAGGCGGCTCACGAATTTGCCGCCGCCCAGGCCCGTTGGGATGGGCGCCCCTTTTCCCATTATCGCCTGGTCAGCCAGTTCAGCAGCAATAATCCTTCGGTGGGGCATGGTTGCCGGCGAGATTTAGAAATCCAGGGCGAGCAAATCATCCAAGTCTTCCAAAATACCTGTCCGGGGTGGTCGGAAGGCATGACGGTCACAGACATATTCAGGCTGTTTCGACGCTACGTCCCGCAGACAGCCAAGTTACTGCCGACACCGCTTCCAGGCAGCCCCACGCCTACACCGTATCCGCAAAACAGCACGTTGGGGAAGTGGGTACGCGCTTCGGATGGGTGTAGTTACTATTTTGTGATCGCGGATTATGACGCTCAACTTGGTTACCCCCATCAAATCGAGACCCAGCTGAGGTATATTAGCGCCGGTGGAACGTTCTCATGCTTAGCGATTGATCCCCCTCGGTATGTGGTTACTATTTTGTTGTTGACGCCTATCAAATAGCTTCTGTAGAGTAGAATAGCTTTGTGCGCCAATCTTTCCTGGGCCTCGCCGGCCTGCTGCTCGTCTTCGCCGCGCTCCTCGCGCGCCGTCTGCCTGCTCCGGCCAGCGCCAGCGCTCCGGCGTTCGAGGCTACGCCGCCGGTCAACGCTTATCTGCCCATCATCCTGCGCCCTGCTCCGGTCGTGACCGGGTCTGTCGTCCTCAACGGCGGGCTGTGCTGCGTCGGGGGCGTCATTGGCGGGGTCGCCCCCATCACGGCGGCGTTCACCGCTTCCAGCGCCATCACCGACGTCACCCAGATGCGCGTGCTGACGACCGGCTATTACGCGCCCGACTGCCTTGCAGAGAGCGCGCTGGCGCAGGCGGCGTGAGAGCCATTCACCACAGGCAGGACCTTCACCACGACGATCTTCAGCGGCTGGACGAGTTTCGACGTGCACGCGCAATACCGCGATGCGCTCGGCAACCTCTCGCCCGTCGTCTGCGACGACATCGCCGTAGAGGGCATGCCGCCTACGCCGCCCGGCCCATTTTGATTCACACCCCCTCAGCTCACCCGGCGATTAATCACATCTCCCCTTGCTCTGCGTCCGCGTCACCTGCCCGCCGGGCAGGCGGGTCGCGGACGCCTGCAGGCTTTGAGCATTGTGTGTAATCACCGGTCGGCCCACCCCTCGCGCAAGTTCCCCCAAACAGCAGTATCATTTGTAGCAAAACGCCTTCAGACTTTCTGCCCGACGTGCATCTAATAGGGCAGATTGAACGTCCTTGTGACCACCCCACAACTCCTTCAGCGGTGCCGCGCAGGTGACGCGCGCGCGATTGAAGAACTCGTCCGGGCGCACTGGGCGGACGTCCACCGCCTGGCCCTCTCCATCCTGGACGACCCGGTGGAGGCGGACGAGGCCGCGCAGGACACGCTCCTCCGGGCCATCGGCGCGCTGAGATCGTATCGCGGCGACTCGGCCTTCAGCACCTGGCTGTACGCCATCGCGCTGAACGTCTGCCGGGGGCGTCTGCGCCAGCGCCGCGCGCGCGAGCGGCTGAAGCGCGCCCTGCAAACGCTGTTCCGCCTGGGGCGCCCCGCGCCCGGCCCGGAGGAGATTGCGCTCCAAAACGAGACCGACGCGGAGGTGTGGCAGGCGCTCCGCGCGCTGGACGACAAGCTGCGTGAGCCGGTCGTCCTGCGCTACTACCACGACCTGCCGGTTGCCGAGATCGCGCTAATCGTGGGCGTGAGCGAGCGCACCATCCACACCCGCCTGCGCGCGGCCCACGAGCAACTGAAGGTCCTGCTGAGCAGGAAGGTGATTCTCAAATGAACGCGCTGACGCACGAACAAGCCCGCGACTATCTGCACCTGAGCGAGAAAGAACTGCGCGCCGACGAGCGCGCGCAGCTCGAAGAGCACCTGGCCGGGTGCGCCGAATGCCGCGCCTATGCCAAAAGCCTTGCCGCGCTCCGGCCGGCCCTCGCGCGCGCCATGCACGCGCGCTGGGACGAGCAGCTCGCCGCCTCGACGCTGATGGAGCAGGCGCTGGCCAACCTCGCCGCGGGACGCGCGCCCAATCGCCTGTTTGACTTTGCCAGCACCGCCATCGGCGTGGGCGCGCTGGTGATCCTGGCCGTCGTGTTCAGTTGGGTGGTCTGGAGCCAGACCCAGAACCCGGTTCCCGCCGACTCGCTCACCCCGGTTGAGGGATCAGCCCCAACCATCGCGCCATTGGCGACCGAGACTTCTCCCGTGGTGGACTTGCCCTCCCCAACCCCGTCGGCGACCGAAACCGTGCCGGTCGGCACCCTTTCAACGACTCCGACTCTCGACTGTCCTGTCATTATCCCAACGCCCTGCACCGGAGCAGGCTGTCCCGTCGTCACGCCTATCCCGCCCGAGTGCCCGACCGTCACCCCCGTCCCGCTCACCCCACCCACGCGCACGCCCTTCCCGACGAGTCGCCTCTCGGCAACGCCTTCCCCGGTCGGCACGCCGACCATCACGCCGACGCCCGATACTTTCCTCACCGCCAACTCGCC
>DATDRS010000390.1:0-6596 GCA_035291605.1 Anaerolineales bacterium
CGGGGCGATTCGCTCGCCCGCATCGCCGCCCGCTTCCACGTCACGATTGAGGCGCTGATGGCCGCCAACAACCTGACGACCACCACGCTCCAGGTCGGCCAGGTGCTGGTCATCCCGGCCCCCGCCGCGAGCGCGCCCCACTCGGTCTACGACCGCATCCAGGGGAACGCCAGTTTTGCCCGGCGCGTGGGCGCCGCGCTGGACTGGATGCAGGCGCATGACCCGGCCGCTTACGCTCGCGTGGACGCGTACATCACGGTGATCACCCCCAGCCCCTACGCCCAGCGGGCGACGGCGCGCCCACTGCCAGATGGGGGCTGCGCCGTCCGCGCGCTGGCCCGCCGGGATATGTCGGTGGGGATGGTCGCCGCGATGCTCTATCACGAAGCCACGCACTGTTATCAATTTGCCGCCGTCGGCCTGTTGACGAGCAAAGAGGCGGAGGTCTTCGCCTACTCGGAGCAGATCGCGTTCATGGAGCGCAATGGCTTCCCGGCGGACGAGATTGAATACTACCGCCAGGTGCTGGAATACTATGCCGGCCAGCCGGACGACGGGCGGTACATCCCCCCGCCGGATTTCTAAAGATCAATACGTGACGAAAGCTCCTGAGCGCAGTCGAAGGATGCGGGTTTTCCGTGATCTGCCGAAGATGGAGGACAAAATGTCGCACCGAAATCTGAAACTGTGTTTAGCGGTTCTGCTGATCGCGGCCGTGGCCTGCTCGACGAGCGCGCCCGCTCCGACCGGCACGCCGACGCCCGACCTCGCCGCCACCGCGCAGGCGGTCGAGGCCGCCGAGGCCAGGGTGACCGCTGAGGCGGTTGAGACGCAGGACGCGCAGGCGAGGGCCGAGGCGGCGCAGGCGACGGCTACAGCGGCTTTCGGCCTGACGGCGACGCCCGCCCGCGCGACCGAGGTCGCCGCGCAGCGCCAGGCGACCCGGCAGGCGGCCACCGCGCAGGCCATCGTCGAGGCCACCGCTCAGGCTCAGCCCATGGTGGAAGCCATCCAGAAACTTGTGGACGACGGTTACCTCGACCGTTCGGAGGGGAAGTATTTCGCGCCGCGGGATTTTTACGAGAGCTGGGCGCAGCTCAACTGGTACACCTACCAGGATACCGGCTATGCGCCGGCCAACTTCGTCGTCCGCGCCGACGCACAATGGCAGTCGGCCAGCGATAAGGCCGACTGGTGGAATTCCGGCTGTGGCTTCGTCTTCCGCGAGCAGGACGTGGACAACCACTACCTGGCTTATCTGGGGCTGGACGGCTGGGTCTATTTCTCGGCCTTCCGCAACGGCAACTTTGTGGACCTGGGCGGCGCGCGCTACGGAAAAGTGGGGGTGCCGTCCGGGGGCGCGCTACTCACGCTGATGGTGGATGGCGACAAGTTCACCTTCTTTGTCAACGGCGAGCGCGTGTACAGCAAAGTTGACCAGGCGTTTGCCTCGGGCCGCCTGGCGATGACGCTGCTCTCCGGGACGAACAAGGACTACGGCACCCGCTGCCTCATGAAGAATGTCGAGCTTTGGGAGCTGAAGTAGCCCGCCGGATTGTGAAAGGCCCGCCGGGTGAAGGCCCAAAAGATTTTCATAGCTGCGCGGTCTGGGTCTGAGCCGTCCCGCCCTGGTAGATCGTCCGGACGATCGCCTCAATCTCTGGCTCCTCGACGGTCAGGTCCAGGATCGGAAAGCGGGCGCCAATATGGGTGATCAAATGGGAAGGGGAGGTTTCCGCCCGGCTGAAGGCAAACGATTTTTTCCGGCCATCGCTTTTGACCAGGGTCGCATTGGGCACGGAGAAATCCGGGACCTCCTCCTCAAACTCGACCACGAGCGTGCGCTCCGTGCCGTACCGGGCGCGGATCTGATCAATGCTCCCGTCATAGATGATCCGCCCATGGTCAATGATCATGATGCGTGAGCACAGCTTCTCGATGTCCACCATGTCGTGGGTGGTGAAGAGGACGGTCACTTTGTGATCGCGGTTGATCTCCTTGATGAACGTCCGCAGCCGTTCCTTGGCCACTACGTCCACGCCGATCATCGGCTCGTCCAGGAACAGGAGGCGGGGGTTGTGCAGCAGGGCTGCCGCCATGTCGGCCCGCATGCGCTGGCCGAGGCTCAGCTGGCGCACGGGCGTGTTCTGGAACGCGTGGAGGTCGAGCATATCGTCGAACAGGCTCAGATTGTGCTTGAACCGGGCCTCTGGAATCTTGTAGATGTCGCGGAGCAAACGCAGGCTCTCGATGACGGGGACGTCCCACCACAACTGGGTTTTCTGGCCGAAGACCGCGCCGATCTGCTGCGCATGGGCTTTGCGGTCTTTATGGGGGACGAGGCCGTTCACCGTGATGCGGCCGCTCGTCGGGACGAGGATGCCGCACAGCATTTTGATGGAGGTGGACTTTCCCGCCCCGTTCGGCCCGATATAGCCAACCAGCTCCCCCTCCTGGATCTGAAAAGAAATGTCGTCCACTGCCCGGATGGTCTGGTACTCGGCGCTGAGCAGCGTGCGGAGGCCGGCGAGAAAACCCTCCTTGCGCACCGTCCGCTGGTAATCCTTCGTCAAATGCTCGACGTGAATCAGATCCATGCTCTTCACTGCTCGTCAGTATAAGCATGTTCTCCTGAAAATCAACCGCTGTGAAAGGTGGTTTCTAGAGAGTCAGGCGCGCGAAGGGAATGGTTCTTCGGTGGGGGCCATCAAATGCCGAGATAGGCCTTGCGCACGGCTTCATTGCGGGCGACCGCGCGCGCTTCGCCTTCGAGGGTGACGCGCCCCTCGCTGAGGACGAAGACGTAGTCGCTCACCGCCAGGGCCATGTGCACGTTCTGCTCCACGAGGAGGATTGTCAACCCTTCGGCCTTCAGGCGGCGCAGGGCCTCGAACAGGCTGAGGGTAAGCACGGGCGACAGGCCGAGCGAGAGCTCGTCAATCATCAAAATCCGCGGGTGGGCCATCAGGCCGCGCGCCACGGCCAGCATCTGCTGTTCGCCGCCGCTCATCGTCCCGGCCTTCTGCGTCTGCCGTTCCTTCAGGCGTGGGAAGGTCTCGAAGACGCGTTCCAGGCTGCTCCGGAAATGTGGTTTGGCGCGGCGCGCGGCGGCGCCCAGCTCTAAGTTCTCGTATACCGTCATGTCGGTGAACAACTGCCGCCCCTCCGGCACGAGCGCCAGCCCCAGTTCGGCTTTGGCATGTGCGGGGAGCGATTGGACCTCCCGCCCCTCGAAAGTCACGCGGCCGCTCCAGGGTTTCACGAGACCCATCAGCGCCCGGAGCAGCGTGGTCTTGCCCGCGCCGTTCGAGCCGATGAGCGCGGTGAGGCGTCCCGCTTCCAGCCGCAATCCCGCGTCCCACAAGATTTGCACTTCGCCGTAACCGGAGTTGAGGTCGCGAATTTCAAGCAGTGGCATGATGATCTTCGTAGCTAATTTCTGATTGCAAATTGCCGATGGGAGTATCGAAAGACGGCCAATCAGCGATCAGAAATCATCCATCAACCATCCCCAGTTGTTCCGCCAGCCTCGGATCGCCCAGATAAGCCTCGATCACCTTCGGGTTCTGTGAAACCTCGGCCGGAGCGCCCTCGGCGATTTGCTGGCCGAAGTCGAGGACGATGAGCCGGTCGGACAGATTCATCACGGCGTGCATCACGTGCTCAATCATGAGGAGGGTGATGCCCTGGCCCCGGATTTTGCGCACCGTCTGTATCATCTCGGCGATCTCGGTCGGGTTGAGGCCGGCCAGCACCTCGTCGAGCAGCAGCAGGTAAGGCTGGGCCGCGAGGGCGCGGGCCAGCTCCAGCCGTTTCTTCTGGGCGACGTTCAGGCTGCCGGCCATCAAAGCGGCGCGTGGGGCCAGGCCGACCAGTCCCATGACTTCGTCGGCGATGCGCTGCGCCTCGGCCAGGCCATAATTCCTGCGCCCGAAGCACGCGCCGACGGTGACGTTCTCGCGCACGCTCAGCTCGTTGAGCGGACGGACGATCTGATGGGTGCGCGCCAGGCCGAGGCGGGCCACTTCGTAGGGCGGCAAGCCGGTGATGTCCTGGCCACGGAAAATAACGCGCCCGGCCTCGGGGCGGTACACGCCGTTAATCACGTTGAATAGCGTCGTCTTGCCCGCGCCATTGGGGCCGATCAGGCCAAGGATCTCCCCTTCGGGCAGTTCGAAATTGATATCGGTCAAGGCCTGCAAGCCGCCGAAGCGTTTGCTGACGTTCTGGACTTGAAGGATGAGAGTCATGTTGCGACTACTCCAGCACGCGCCTCAGTCTCGGCAGGCGGGCGCGCAACCAGCCGACCACCCCGGCCGGGATGAAGAGAATGATGACGAGCAGACTCAATCCGGCGAAAGTCAACTGCAAGTTTTTGAAGATGGGGCTGGTGAGCAGGTAGGTGCGCAGCTGCTGGTAGGTGGCCGCGCCGAGCACCGGCCCCAGGAGGGTGCCCTGCCCCCCCAGCATCACCATCACGATCATCTCGATGGACATATGCAGCCGGAAGGCATCCCCGGCTCGATGTTGCCGTTCTTGAAGAAGAATAGCGCGCCGATCATGCCGGGGACGATGGCCGAAATGACGAACGCCCACGTTTTGGCGCGGGGCGCGCGCACGCCCATCACCATCGCCGCGTCTTCGTCTTCGCGGATAGAAACCAGTCCCAGCCCGAACTTGGAGGATTTGACGAGGTAGCTGACCAGCACCACCAGCGCCGTCAGCGCCAACACGGAGTAATAGGTGATCCACAGCGCCTGCGTCGGGCCGCCGTACTGCTTGTAAACGGCGAAGTTGAGCGACATACCCGTGGGGCCGCCGAACGGCTTGAAATTGTTGATGAACGCGCGCATGGCCTCGTTAATGCCGATGGTCGCGAGGGCGAAGTACGCGCCGCGCAGGCGCAGGATGGAGAGGCCGAGGAGCAGCGCCAGCGCCGCCGCCGCCAGCCCGCCGCCCGCCGCCGCCGCCGCCAGCGGCCACTTTTGAGCACTCAGCAGGTAAAAGCCCACGTATCCGCCCAATTCAAAAAAGACGATGTGCCCGAAACTCACGTAGCCGGTGTAGCCCAGCATGATGTTCAGGCTGGAGGCAAAGGCGACGAACATCAACAGCGTGAACATGTTTTCGCGCAGCGTGGCCGATTGGGTGAGGGGCGGGATGGCTCCGATGACCGCCACCAGCAGCAGCGAGAGCCACAATCCCGGTTGGCGCAGGCTTGACGATATCATTGGCGCGCTCCGAACAGCCCGCTCGGACGGACCAGCAGGATGACGACGAACAGGCCGAACTCGATCACCGGCACCCAGTTCACCGGCAGGAAGACCGGGATGAGACCTTCCAGGCTGCCCAGCACGAGCCCCCCGACCAACGCGCCGAGGGGGTTGCCCAACCCACCCAGCACGCTGATGACAAAACTCTTCAACTCGTATGTTCCGCCGGAGAGGATCGTGAACGGGAAGAACGTGGCGATCAGGCCCCCGGCGACCCCCGCCAGCATCGTGCCCAGCCCGAAGCTGAGCGCCAGCACCCGGCTCGACGGGATGCCCATCAACTCGGCGGCGTCCCGGTTATTGGCGACGGCGCGGATGGCTTTGCCCGGCGGGGTGCGATAGAGGAAGAAGTAAAGCGCGGCCGTCACCAGCACGGACGCTCCGGCGGCGATCAGCCGGGTGACCGGCAGGGTAAGGGGACCGAGAGTCAGCCGCCCCAGATCGAAATCCACGTTGAAAGGGCTGGTGGTGAAGACCGCCGTCCCGGTTCCGATGATCATCATATTCACGGCAAAGGTCGCCAGCAGGGTGGAGAGGTGCGGAGCGTTGATCACGCGATGGACGACGATGCCGTACATGACGAGGCCAAACAGCAAAGCGGCCATCGCCACCAGCGCCAGAGCCAGGTAGGGGTTGAGGTTGGCGCCGGCGAAAAGAAAGTAGATCCCGAACATCGCCAGGGCGATGATCGGGCCGTGGGCCAGGTTAATCACACGCATCACCCCCCAGATCAGCGTCAGGCCCATGGCGGCCACCCCGTATACAAAGCCGATCAGCAGGCCGTCCACGAGCGAGGCGAGCAGTTGGTTGAGCATGGAACGAGGCTCCGCGTGAGCCTCCCGAGGGCTGCCAGCCCTCGGGAGGTCAAAAAGGAGAGGACGATTAACGCGCCGGATAGAGCGCGTCGGCGGATTTGCCTTCGGCGGGCCAGACGACTTGTTTGACCAGTTTGCCGGAGGCGTCCTTTTGCCATTGGATGTACACCATGTCGTGGCCGATCTGCAGGCCATGATTCTCGGCGGACGTGTCGAACTTGATATAGCCGAAGAAGGTGAGCAGATCCATGCCGTCGAGCGCGGCCTTCACTTTCTCCGTCTCATACGATCCGGCGGTCTCGATGGCCCTTTGCAGGATCAGGCCGGCCGCATAACCGCCCGCGCCATGATACGACGGTTCTGCATTATAGGCGGCTGTGTAGGCATCCACAAACTCTTTCACTGTGAGGCCGTACCACTCCAACCCGGCGGCTTTGGCCGAGTCGGGCGAGTAGTTCGCCAGCGGCTCCCACTGGCTGGGGCCGATCACGCCCAGGGCGGCGTCGCC
>DATDRS010000391.1:0-9396 GCA_035291605.1 Anaerolineales bacterium
TCGGGTCTGGCGAATTACCCGCCAACTTTTGGGCGCACACCGACCTGCCTGGCCACCCTGAGAACTTTGTTCTCTTGTATAATCATCGGCGATGCCCGTTTCACCATTTCCGGGGATGGATCCCTACCTTGAAGCGCCCGAACTATGGCCGGATGTCCACACCAGCCTGATGGGCATCTTCCGCGAACAACTCGCGCCGCTCGTCGCGCCCAAGTACGTGGCGGAGTTGGACACACAGATCGTGTTGGAGGAGGTGGGCGCCGATCCACAGATTGTCCTGCCGGATGTGGCTGTGACGCGCTCTGACCTGCCAACGCCCGGCGCTTCCGGCATGGCCGTGGCCGAGGCGGTCGCCCCTGCGCCTGTTCGGGTGCGCCTGCCCACCACCCGCCCGGTGCGCCTCACCACCTTGCACCTGCGCGAACGCGAGTCGAAGAAACTGGTGGCCGTGATCGAACTGTTGTCGCCGGTCAACAAGCGCCCCGGTAAAGGGCGCGGCGCATATTCCAAAAAACGGCAGGCTCACCTCAAAAGCGCGCTCCACGTGATCGAGATTGACCTGCTCCGCCAGTGGCCGCGCATGCTGCTGGAAGACCCGCTGCCGCGCTGCGATTACGTGGCCCTCGTCCGCGACGCCGCCAACCGGCTGGAAGGCGACGCATGGCCTATCAGCGTGCGCCAGGTCCTCCCTATCTTGCCTGTGCCTCTGCTTCCCCCCGACAAACCCGTGCCGCTGGACATGGGTCAGGCGCTCCGCACGGCCTACGAGCGCGCTCGCTACGACCTGCGCATTGACTACCACCGGTCCCCTGCTCCTCCCCTCTCGCCCGCCGACGCGGAATGGGCGGTCAGCCGGATGGCCCGGTCAGGGGCTCCGGATCGCTGAAAGACTCAGCGCCCGCGCTCACCGGGGCAAAGTTAGGGTGCGGTTGACAAAAATCGTCGTGCCCGCCGCCTGTGAGCACAGTGTGACCCCCATGCTCTGCCGAATGATCATCGCGTCAGTGTCGCCCACGTGAAAGCAGTTGCCCGTCAGTTGCGGTCTCCGGTCCAAATCCAGCTTCAGGTATCGCGCATACCAGTTCAATACCTGAGGCCAGGCGTCGGCGGTGTGATAGACGCCGGATTGCCGGAAATAGCCTTTGGACAAAAAGTCCAATCGGAATTCTGGCTCGGTGAGGCGTACCGCCCCCGGATACCGCACCAGGCCGTCCGACTGTCCCAGCTCGATGAGCAGGCCGACCCAGGCCAACCCAACGACCAACCAGCCGGCCGTCAGCCCGAAAATGGCGAAGCGTGCGGCGAGTGGGATTTTCATGTTTACTCCGGGCAGGTGACTTCGGGATTCCAATCCTCAAACATGCCAGCCGGGTTATCCCGCCACACCCAGGCGTGGAGTTCGTAGAAGGACGGCACGCCGTACCGGTTCGGGCTGGGCACGAGGTGGAACGGCTGCCCGAAGAGCGACGGGGGGGCCGAGTTCCCGGCATCCCAGGCCGCCTGAAAGACGATAAATTCCAGCGCGACCAACTTGAGCTTCCCGGTCTCGTCTGGCTCATACACCAGCGCCTCCGGGCGAAGCGGATCCAGCGCGGCATCGCCCGCCAGGGCGCCGTTGACGAAGTGGATGCCCATCGCACCCTCTCCCGGCTCGCTGATGCAGCCGAGAAATTGGCCGTAGCCTTCATCCTCAGCCACTTCCACGCGATGGAAGCGCGCGGTCGCCGCGCGCAGCGCCGCCAGTTCGTCCTGCGCCTGGGCGGCGGCAGGCATGAGCGCCAGGACCAGCACCAGACTGGCCAGGCATATGCGTTTGGTGTTCATGTCGTTGCTCCTTTCGGTGGATCGTGAACAGAAATGGAGCGAGGCCTCGACTCTCTTCTAATGCGAGAATCACTTTAGCACTCGCAAGAGGCGGATTCAAGAGATACAGGGCGTTTCTATCGCTTTTTATATCGCCGATACTGGCCCGGAGTTGTGCCTGTGGTCACTAAGCCCACAGAAAAAGCGAGGGCGCTGAGTAATCCTCAGCGCCCTCGGCACTATGAATAAGCGAGCAGGTCAGGGTTCCGGGCCGGGCGCGCCTCCGCATGCCACTACTTCCGGCATTCCTCAGTCGTCAGCGGATATTGCAGCGGATCAACGGATGGCCTCGCCCGCACGCCTGCCATCCGTTGATCCGTTGACCCATCTGTTGACACCCCTGGCGCGCGACCATTTGAACCACTGACGCACTGAAAGAAAATGAGGGCGCTGAGTCTTCCGTCAGCGCCCTCAGTGCGCCTCATCCCCTCAGTGGTTCAAGGTTGTGGGCATTGCGCCATGTGCAAATACTGCTGGCACTCCTCTGTGGTCAGCGTGCGCGTGACGCGCGTCTTGGCCAGCGCCACGAGGTCCTCCAACCGTAGCAGGTACATGCGCACGGTTTCCCTAACCAGTGCCGTCTCCTCCTCGACGGCCACGATCAGGCGCGTCCCATCCGGGGTGAACTGAACGTCCAAGCCTCCTGTGAATGGCAATGTGAGCAATTCTTGCCCCGTTTCAAAATCCAAGATTTTCAACCCCCGCCGAAAGCTGTTCGCCGCGATCAGTTTCCCATCCGGGCTGAACCCGACTCCCTCGATGCAGGCCAGGTTGCTGGAGAGCGTGAGCTTCTTCTCGCCGGTCGCAGCATCCCATACAGCAACTGTCCCTGTGCAATCTGAAACTACCAGCCACTTCCCATCCGGGCTGAACCGCAGGTTGCTATCCAGGGAGGCAGGCCCGGGTAACGTCAGCAGCTTCTGGCCGGTCGTCACATTCCACGTCTCAACAGTCGTATCGTTATTCATGGTGGCCAATCGCTCTCCATCCGGACTGAGACTAAGCCACGCAAGGTCATTTGGTTCAGCCACCTGCAGAGTCCTGATATTCTCGTCGGCGACGAGATCCCATACCATCACCGTGCCTTCCTTCCGATAAGCAATTGCCGCGCGTGGTTCACGTTTGCTTGAAAAACTGACTGCCGTATCATTCCTAAGGGGGCAGCAAGAGACGGGGTATAACTCTTTGCCCTCCTCGGTCACGTCCCAGAATCTGAAGCCGTTGTCGAATGTCGCGGCTAATATCCCCTGCGCGGGAAAGAACCAGTACCATCGAAAACCTGCGTCAAGCCGGGTGGAAGACGAGGTATAGCCAGATGCCTGAACTAACTGCGGCACGCCGAACCCGGCGGGCAAGTCCCATGCCTGAATGGAAATGGTAACGCCGTCAGGGTCATAAGGCGGGAGGATGACCGTGCTCAAGCGCATCTCGTCTTGATTGAGCGCAAAGTTAGTCCCGGGCACGGTCAGCAGTTCTTGATTGCCGGCCGGGGAGATGTCCCAGACCCTCACCGTTCCATCGTCGCTCGCCGTGGCCAGGTGGGTGCCGCACCATTCAAAGGGCGCGGCGGGTGGCTCCACACATCCTGGGCTTTCGGCCACACTGATGACGATGCCTGTGTGCCCGACCAGCGCGAGCACCTCTTCACCGGTCTCGGCGTCGAACACTTTGGCCCGGCCTCCACCGCTCCCGCTGAGCAGGCGCTTCCCGTTCGCGCTGTAGATTATGTCGTTCCCGCTTTCTTTCAGGTTAAACAGCAAGTTACCGGAGGCCACGTCCCAGATGGCGGCTCTGCCATCCGGCCCGCGCGGGGCGGCCAAGCGTGTCCCTTCCGGGTTGAAGGCCAGGGGTAGAAAGGGGTCTTCACGAAAACGCCCGGCCAGCGTCTGCACCCTCTGGCGCGCTGTTAGGTCCCACACCTCAATTCTCCCCAGGCCTACACCACGGCTGCTAAGGCTAATAGCAAAGTGCGTTCCACGCTCCGCGGGGCTGAATACGATTTCATTAGCGACGAGATCAACGCCGGGGGCGACGGATAGCCAGCTCGGGTGGGAAAGCGTGAACAACTCAGCCCCTGATGCGGGGTCCCAGAACTTCGCTTGGCTTTCGCGATTGCCGACGGTCGCCAGCAGCTTACCATCCGGGCTGAAAGCCATATATACCGTATAAGGTGATGGATCTATCACCTGCGGCGCTGCGATGATGGTGAGCAGCTCTTTGCCCGAAGCCACATCCCAGAGTCTGACAAGACCGTCGCCCGCGCCGGTGGCCAGGCGCGCGCCGTCGGGACTGAACTTAACCTTACCGACCCCTGCCGCATGCTGCAGTGTGAGCAACTCTTGGCCCGTGGCAGCGTCCCAAATTCTGGCCGTCTTATCACCGCTGGCCGTGGCGATCAGTTTTCCATCCGGGCTGTAGGCCACTTCTTCAACTGGCCCTTCGTGCCCCCTCAGCGTCAGCCGCACCCGCGAGGCCGACACCGCTTCGTGCAGCACGTTTTCGGCCTCTTGAGAGTAAGCCTGGTCGAGCGCGGCCAGCGCCAGGAGGATGCTCCGCTCCGGGTCCACGGTGAGATTGAGCTTGGCCTGAACCGCCAACTCACGCGAGAAGGAGAGCAGGGCGGCTTGCTCTGCCTCCGCCTCTGCCTCAGCGCGGATGGCGGCTTCGGCCTGAGCGGTGGCCTCGGCGTTTTGCGCCGCCTGCGCCTGCTGCGCCGCTTGTGTGCCGCGCAACTGCGACTCGCCCAGCGCCGCCGTCGCGGTGGCGGCGTTTTGCTGGGACTCTATCGCATTCCGATTCGATTGAAGGCCGAAGAGTCCAGCCAGCACGGCCAGCACCAGTGCAACGGCCCCGGCCCCCGCAATCACCCGGTTGCGCGTCCGCACGCGCGCCATATATTGAACTTGCTCTTCGGCGCGTTGTCGTTCACTTTCGGCCCGCGCCCGCTCGGTTTCTGCCAATTTGCGCGCGGCTTCCAGTTCGCGGCGTTGGCGTACCTGTTCTTCGAGCGCGCGCCGGTCACGTTCAGCCAGCCCCGCGTCGAGAAATGCGCGCTCATCCTGTGTGAGCGCCACACTGGTATTGGCCGCCCAGCCCTCAAACTGCTCCAATCGTGCGCCAGTGAGCAAGAAACTCTCATCACGGTTCGCGCTCTGCCAGTCGGCGGTGGCGCTAGCGAGTTGTCGCTGCATTCGCACGTCGGCGCGGCTTTCATCCAACCACTCGCGCAGGCGCGGCCACTCGCGCAGCAGCGCCTCGTGCGCCACTTCCACCGTCGGCCCGCGCGTCAGCGGGTCGCGGTCGAAGGAGAGCAGGCGGTGTTTGCCGAAGGCCTCAGCCACGGCATTTATCGCGTGTGCGCGGCTGTCACTCTGAGCGAAGCGAAGAGTCTCTACGCCCGAACCGAGTTGCTTCGCGCCTGCCCTGAGCGAAGTCGAAGGGTCGCTCAGCATGACATGACTGAGCGACTCAAGTTCGGAGCGCAGAACGCGCCGCCGCGTGTCCTCCGTTCCCTCGCCCAGCGTCACCAGGCGCAAGAACAACTGCCTGGCCGCAGATTGACCGGCTTCATCCAGACTCGCGAACACTTCTTCCGCGCGGCGACCCAGCGCGCCCAGCACCCCGCCGATCTCGGCGTAGGCTTTCTTCGTCAGCGTGCGCCCTTCGCGCTTCTCAAACAGTTCGGTCAATGCGTATTGCAAAAGCGGCAATGCGCCCGGCTGGTCGCCGATCTCGCGGATCATGGTCGAGGTCAGGCCTGGCTCCAGCCGCAGCCCCACGCGCCGCGCCGGGCCGTGAATGGCGCGCTCCAGTTCGTCGGGCGTGAGGGGCAGGACGAACTCCGAGCGCCGCTGCACCAGTTCGCCGAAATCCACGTAGCGCAACGGGCGGTCGGTGAAGTCGGCGCGCAACGTAATAACTACGCGCACGCGGCTGCGCTCGTCCAGCGCTGCCGTCACCAGGCTGTTCAGCAGCAGCGCGCGTTCGTCTTCGCCCTCCGCAGGAACCAGCGTGAAGACTTCCTCGAACTGGTCAATGACCAGCACCAACTCGACCCCCGGATCGTCGGGCAAACAGCGGCGCACGGCGCGCAATAGGCCGCGTTCATTTTCACGCAGTTGACCGAGCAGGCTCTCGGGCGGATTGACGGCGACGCGCAAGAGCGCGGCCTCCAATTCTTCAAACGGGTGCTGGCCCGGGAGCAGGTCCACGATGAACCAGTTTTCGGAGCCGGGCAGGCCGCCGCGCCGCAGGGCCGGGAGGAGGCCCGCCTTGACAACCGACGACTTGCCGCTCCCGCTCGGCCCGACGACGGCCAGAAAACGCGTCAGGTCGCCCCCCTCGCCCAACCGCGCCAGCAATTGTTGAATCAACGTCTCCCGTCCAAAAAAATCCTCGGCGTCGGCCTCGGCGAAAGCCCGCAGGCCTTTGTACGGATTGACAATCTCACCCGACGCCTCCTCCTCTTCCACAGCAGGGAGGATGCGCGTGCGCATGAGCGCGCCGCCGTCGAGCGCACGGCGGAAATCGTCCAGCAAGGTCAAGACATCGGGATAGCGTTCTTCGGGGTCTTTAGCGGCGGCGCGGCCAATCACCGCGTCGAGCGCGGCAGGCAGGCCGGACTGGCGCGCAGAAAGCGGAGGCAGGGGCGCGCTGATGTGCTGCTGGACCAAGTCAAACGGCGTCGGCCCGGTGAAGGGCAGCGCGCCCGTCAGCATTTCGTACAGCATCACGCCCAGGCAGTAAATATCCGACTGCGGCCTGACCGAGAGCGACCGAATCTGCTCCGGGGACATGTAGTGCGGCGAGCCAATCATCATGTCCACCTGCGTCTGATCTTCGAGGTTCGGGTTGCCGAGGTTCTTGGCGATGCCAAAGTCCGCCAGGTAGGCGTTGCTGTCCTCGTCGAGCAGCACGTTCGCGGGCTTGAGATCGCGGTGGATGACGCCGATGCGGTGGGCGGCGTGCAGGGCGGAGCAAATCTGCTCCAGTAGTTGAGCCGCGGTCTCTAATGCGAGCGGCCCGTGTTGCAACAGCGTTTGCACGCTGCCGCCGCGCAGCAGGCGCATGATCAGATAGGCCACGCCCGGCTCGCGCCAGTAGTCGTAGAGCGGGACGATGTGGGGATGTTCCAGCCGCGCGACCAGTTGGGCCTCGGCCTCGAAACGGCGGATGAAGTCGGGGTGGTTGGCGAAGGCGGGGAGGATGATCTTGATCGCGACCTCGCGCTCGACGAGCGGCTGGACAGCGCGGTACACCGCCCCCATGCCGCCCGTCCCGATGCGTTCGGCCAGCGCATAGCCCCGGATGGCGCGGCCCGTCAAGTCTTCGCGCCCGATCTCCTCGGGCGCGGGCGTGGGCGTGATGAGGGGGATGGCCGGCTCGGGGCGTACCGCCCGCGCTCGCCGCACGAATTCGGCCCGATCGTCCAGCGGGACGGCGAGCGCCATCGCCAACCGCTCGGCGATCTGCACCGAGGGGCGCAGGTCGTCGGCCTCGATCTTGCGGATGGTGATCGCCGCGCACCCTACTCTGCGCGCCAATTCCTCTTGCGTCAAATCCAGCGCCCGGCGGCGCTCCCGCACCATGCGGCCAAAGGATTCTTCGCCGTCCATATTGCCCTTCCCGTTCTGGAGGTTGGATGTTGGAAATTAGAGCGGCGCATCCAACCTCTAGCCTCCAGCTTCCAATTTCCACTCTAGCACTTTTCGCCGGGCACTGGCAATAGGTTCGGCGTGTTTATATCGCTTTTTGTATCGCTTTTAGGGGCAGACCCTTCGGGTCGCAGTCAACGTACAAGAACTCTCTCTGAAGGAGACTTACCATTTCAAAACCTGCCGCACGATCCTATCCCACATCTCATCCGGCATGAATCGGCGCGCGGCCATCGTCAGCCTGGCCCGCAGCGGCAGAGCGTAACGCGCTCGCGGATGAGGCGTGTTGAGGATTTTCAGCACGAGGTCGGCAAACTTCTGCGGCGGAAAGCCGTTCTTTGCCAGGCTGACAAATCCCCGCCGGACTGAATCAATGAGCAGTTGATAGGCGCTGGCATCTACGCCGCGCCGGGCCAGCCCGCGCAGCGCTCGCTGGAGGCTCGTCTCCCAGATGGCCGTCGGGCTGGAACCCGGCTCGACGACGACCACGCGCACCCCGAACGGCGCCAGTTCAACCCGCATCGAGTCGCTCATCGCTTCGAGCGCGAACTTGGAAGCGTGATAGGGGCCGAGCAGTGGAAACGCCACCCGCCCTCCCTGGCTGGAGACGTTGATGATCATGCCCCGCGCGGCTTTGAGCAGCGGCAGGAGGGCCTGCGTCACGGCAACCTGCGCGACGACGTTGACCTCGAACTGCGCGCGCAAATCGTCGAGCGATAGCAGTTCCACCGGGGCGGGGTAAGCCGTGCCGGCGTTGTTGAGCAGGGCGTCAAGCCGGGATGTCGCTTCCGAAACGGTCCGCGCCAGGCCCTGCACATGCGCTTCATCTGTGATGTCGCACAGGACAGGCGTCAGGCGTTCATGCAAACCCTGCGCCATCGCCTCGACCAGCAGGCTGGCCTGGTCGGCCTCGCTGCGCACCGTGGCAAAAACGCGCCAGCCGTTTCGGGCCAGGTGCAGCGCCGTCACACGCCCAAAGCCGCTGGAGCAGCCAGTGATGACGATGGTCTTCGACACTACGGCGCTATCGGAAACACGATCCACTCCCCCGCCGGGTTGCCCGGGGCGTCCAGCACATGCGCGGGCGTGAGCGAGGGATAGGTGTACATTCCCGCGCGCACCGAAACACCCGCATCGCCCAGCGCGAAATAGTTCACCACCAAATCGCCCTCGCGCCAATCGCGCACGGCGTACGTCGCCATATCCATCTGCGCCACGCGCTCGCCGTTCGCGTCGAGCAAATGCGCGAAGACGTGGTAGTTCTCGCCCTCCATCGGCCCTGGCGCACGCCACCACAACTGCCACAGGCTGGCGTCGCCCCCGCTCCCCAGGAGTTCTGCGCCGTTGCCCAACAAAGCCGATGCTTCGCGTGGTTGCGGGACGTCCGGCATGTTCCCTGCTCTAACGGCGATACATACCTCGCCCTCGCCCGCCCGCAGGGACACCACAACCGCACATTTTCCCCCGCCCCACTGCCAGTACAGTTTTGCGCCCGGATAATCGCCCGGCCAGAGAAGGACTGCCGCGGCCTGACTGGGGAACACTGCCGTCGTGCGCCCGTCCACAAAGCGGTGCGGTGCGCCCCGCAAGAGCGCGTCGAACACCGCCGGGACTGTATGCACCCCGGGGTCAGCGCCTGGGCTGACGACCAGGATATCATCTACCCCCAACCGTTTCGCCGCCTCCGCCGCCTGGATCAGCCTCCCCAGCGGCGTGCCGAAGCTTCCGGGGGTGTTCTGCGCGCCCACAAAGTGGAACAGCGCCAGCAAGAGCCAGACCTGCCCCCCGGCGATGGCGAGCGGCAGCAACCACAGAAGGGCGCGCTGCCATGCCGCCTGCAAACGGGCCAGCAGCGCATCGAGGAAGATACCGGCGAGCA
>DATDRS010000392.1:0-27312 GCA_035291605.1 Anaerolineales bacterium
CACAGGTTGGTGTGCTTACCGAGCAATCGGCCTCGATGAAAATGTCAATTAAACCTTCATGCAGAGCGTCGAGGTAGACCTTTTGACTGCCGGGGATGACCACCGTGCGCACGCGCGGATGAGTCTTCCGCCCGCGCAGGATTTCGGCGGCGGCACGCAGGTCTTCGAGGTTGCCGTTGGTGCACATGCCGATGACGACCTGATCAATCTCCAGCCCGGCCAGCTCCGACACGGGCTTGACGTTTTCCGGCAGGAACGGCACGGCGACAAACGGCTCGAACTGCGTCACGTCAAACTCGTACACGGCGGCATAGTCTGCCTCCGGGTCGCTGCGGTGATAGACGCCCTCGCGCGCGCCGGCCCGGCGGCAGAACTCGCGCGTCTGCTCGTCGGCGGCGAAGAGGCCCGCCTTCGCCCCGGCCTCAATCGCCATGTTTGCCATCGAAAAGCGGTCAGACAGGTCGAGGTAAGCGAGCGCGTCGCCCGTGAACTCCATCGCCTGATAGCGCGCGCCGTCTACGCCGATCTCGCGAATCGTCCATAAGATCAAGTCCTTGCCCCGCACCCATTTCGGCGGCCGGCCGTGATAGACGAATTTCATACTCTCTGGCACCTTGAGCCAGATTTCGCCGAGGGCCATGGCCGCCGCCGCGTCCGTGGAGCCGATGCCCGTGCCGAACGCGCCGAGGAAACCGTGTGTGCAGGTGTGCGAGTCGGCACCGGCGATGATGTCGCCCGGCGAGACCATGCCTTTCTCCGGAAGCAGGACGTGCTGGATTCCGGCGCGACCGACCTCGAAAAAGGTGATGCCGTGCTCGCGGGCGAACGCGCGGCAACGTTTGACGATCTCGGCGCTCTTGATGTCCTTGGCGGGCGTGAAGTGATCCATCACGAACACCACCTTCTTCGGGTCCCAGACGCGCGCGCCCTTGATCTTCTCAAATTCTTCGATGGCGACGACTCCTGACAGTTCCGAGGCCATCACGATGTCCACGCGGGCATTGATGAACTGGCCCGGGTGAACCTCCTGCTCGCCGCAGTGGTCGGCCAGGATTTTTTCGGCTAACGTCATTCCCATAGGTCAACCTCCAACCGCGTGTGTCTCACATGCGCCTGTAGATGCGGCAGGCCTCTACCAACTGCCCCTTGCCGTAGATGGACTTCCTCGACACGATTTTGCTTCATGCCTTCTTCCTCGCCAGCTCTGACTTGACTTGCTCAACGATATCTTTCCTATGATCATAGATGCGAGATGTTGTGGCCCTTGTGATAAACGGCTGTCGGACAGCCTGATTTTTCTCAACGCTGTGTTCCCACTTTACAAAAGCGATCCAATCACATGTATCGTCATCTTCACTGTCGTTATACTTCCCAACAAGATCTACATCTGAAAGGAATCGACCATCGTCGAGTTTAGCTTCTCGAAATGGGATCGCCGCTTGCGTTACAGTTCCGATCCCAACGTAACCCCATCCAGACATATACGCATAGATAATGTCATCAACCTTATGTGCCAGAGATTTGGCTTGCGGAATTCCAGAGCAACTCTCAGCTTTAGAAATTCTGACGAAAAAAGCAACGCCTCAGCTGCTCGGGTGAATTTCTTGTGTTCCATATCTTCTCGTTTTGTTGGACATAGCCCCGGACTAGCTTACAGGAGATCGCGGGGGCGCACACGACTCGGACTGTACTTGGCTGATCCAAGTACAGAAGGCGTCACGCTGCAAGCGTGATCTACATCGTTCTCGTTAAGCCCGGCAGGGCCAGAATCTTCATCTTGCGACAAAGGCCCGCAATTGTCGGTTGAACTCTACCGTGTCAGTCAGGAACGGCGCGTGCCCCGCGCTGAGAAATTCGTGAATCTCCGAATCCGCAATCTGCGCGTGCAGGTAGCGGCTGGCTCCAGGCAGACCTGATCCCGATCGCCGTTATCCCCACACCGGATCACGCCCCTCGCGGTATGCCCGTGCCGCTTCCTCGTGGTCAGGATGGTCGGTGGCGATGATTTGCGCGGAGAAGTATTTCTCGATCATCGTCGCGTGATCGTAGTCGAAGGCGTGCGTGGTGAGAATCTTCGCCTGCCGCCCGCCCATCGAGGCCGCCTTGAGATAGTGCGCGGTGAGTTCGTCCACCTTCGTCGCAAACTCGTCTCTCTCGAACACGTAATCCACCAGCCCAATCGCCTGCGCTTCGGACGCGCCGATGTTGTCGCCGGAGAGGATGAGTCGCTTCGCACGCCCCAATCCCACATAGCGCGGCAGACGGAACACGGACATGCCGGGGATCAGACATTCTTTGATCGCCGGCAAGCCCAACTGCGCGTCCGCCCGTGCAACACGGATGTCGCACGCGAGGGCGAGCTGCAGGCCGCCGCCCAGGCACCAGCCGTTGACAGCGGCGATGATGATCTTGTCGCACGTCTCCAAGATCCGCAGCGCGCGCTCCCAGCGATGGTGATAGATTTGCTCAATCTGCCCCGCCGACAACTGCTTCAAATCAATCCCGGTGCTGAACGACCGGTCCCCGGTTCCAGTGATGACGACGACGCGCAGGTCCGGGTCGGCGGCAATGGCCTCGGCGACGGTGTTCCAGTCGAGCGTAGCCTGATTGTTGACGGCGTTGAGCAGGTCGGGGCGATTGAACCACACGCGCCCCAACTTACCCGACTTTTCAAAGATCACGGTTTCCAGTTTCATGACATGACCTCGACCGTTGAAGATGGGCGCAGTAACGCCGAGGCACCCGCCCCGACGAGCGCGACGACCGCGGCGAGCACGAAAGCGAGAGAGATAGAACCGCGGAACTCTTTCATAGCGCATTCAATTCCGCGAGCCGCTCGGCCCGCAGGCGGCCTTCGCCATCCCAGCCGCGCGCTGCGTAATACTCGTCCAGCATCTCCTGGAATTTCTCGCGATCAATGCGGTGCCCCTTCGTCGCGCGCGCCGGCATGGGGTCGTCGAAGTATCGCTTGGGCAGCGTGTCGTCCGCGCGAGTCCGGCCAAGCTCCCGGTTGACCTGCCGTTCGAGGTCAATCACCCGCCGACCAACCTCGCGCAATTCGGCCTTAGAGAACGCCTGCCCGATGGCCGATTGGACCAATTCGGAAAAGTGGCCGTAGCCCAGCAGGTGCGGCGAGTTGAAGCCGTGCGTCACAAACCGGCAAATGCCCAGGCAGTCCGATACGGCGTAAATGTCGTCGTGCCAGGCCACCATCCCGGCTTTGCCTTCGTAGGTGGTCGGGTCGGCGCTCGTCTCTACGCCGAAGATCTTCATCCGCACCTCGTCCGGCAGTTTGAGGATGTCGAGCGTCGGGCGGTTGCGAAGGTGATCTGCGCCGCGCGAGGCCACCGCGATGCCGAGGGCGAATGACTTGATGTAGCGTACGTCATGCGGGTCGGACTGCGGCAAGTCCTTCACGGCGATAAGATAGTCGGCGGCCTCCGGCGGGAACGAGCGCTTGGCCTGCGTGCTCTCGGCCAGCACGTCGCCGAACCCGCGCCGGTGGGCCATGTCGTTGATCAGGTCGTGGACCCGCTCGTAATCCCCCCACTCCAACGGGCCGCCGGTCAGGTCGTCGCGGATCAGTCCGCGCTGGTACAGCTCCATCGCCCAGGCAATGATCGTCCCCGTCGAGGAGGCGTCCATCCCCAGTTCATTGACGAGGTTGTTGAGGGTGATGACCTGATCGGCGGGGGCAAGGCCAATATTCGCGCCGAGCAAGCCGATGGTCGAGAATTCCGGCCCCTCGCCGCCGAGCGTGTTGCGGTGACGGCAGTGGACGACGCACGAAGTGCAGGCCAGCCTCTTGTCCGAGTATTTTTCGATCTCGGCGGCGACGAGCGTCTCCTCGAAGAAGTTGTCCTGGCTGTTGCGCGTGCGGATCGCGCCGAGGCGGTTGCTCACCTCGTACAGGAAGGGGGTGCCAAGCTCCCCCAGGACTTGCACGACCTTCGAGCCTTGCAAATACTTCGTCTGCGCTTTGCGCGCTGCGCTCAAGGCTGCCTTGTCGGCGACGGCGATGGGCTCGCCGCCGCGCGCGACGACGGCTTTGAGATGCTTGCTGCCCATCACCGCCCCCATCCCCCCACGCCCGGCCGTGTTCTTGATCCCCGTCATCACCGATGCCATCCGCACCCGGTTCTCGCCTGCCGGGCCGATGACGGCGCTCACCGTCCCGCTGCCGTGCCTGGCTCGCAACATCTCTTGCGCCCTGGGTGACGTCGTCCCCCACAACCCATCCGCGTCGCAAAGCGTGATCTGGCCATCCTCGAGCAGGAGGTAGGAGGGCCGCGCGGCTCTACCGACGATGATCAGCCGATCAAAACCGGCCTTGCGCATCGCCGCCGCGAAGAAGCCGCCGCAGTTCGCATCGCCGAGGCCGAGGCTCTCCGGCGATTTGGCCGTGACGTTGAAACGCGCGGCGTTGGGCGCGATCGTCCCGATGAGCAAGCCGGCGCCAAGAATGAGCGGGTTCGCGGGGCCAAGCGGGTCAACCGCCCTCGGGTCGCCTGCCGCCCGCAAGTGCTTGCGGAGGTAATACATATTCATCCCGCGACCGCCGAGGAGCGCGCAAGTGAGTTTTTCCGGCGTTGAGGCGATTTCGATATGGCCGGAGGAGAGGTCAATTAACGCGGTGTTGGGCATTCGGCTTCGCTCTCACCATTCAGCGTTGGCGCAGCGACCTAACCACCGCTGACCGGCCAGACGACGTGAATCGTTGCGCCGTCGGCCAGCAGGCTTTCCGGCTGGCCCTCCTCGTCATTGAGGAACCAGACCGGCTTCGCCTCGCCATTCTCTAACTCTGGGGCCAGCGCCGGCTGAAATTGCATCAGGGCAGCGCAAGCGTCGGCGAGAGTGGCGCCTTCGGCCAGGGTTAACTCGACCGCGCGCCGGCCCACCTGCCGCCAGAATGGTTCGCCCAGATGAACGGTGACTTTCATGCTTCCCTGCGGGCAGTCGAGGCGGGGCGCAGCAGCGAGGCGCCGCCCGCGCCCAGCACGGCTACGACGCCCGCTAAAACATAAGCCTGGGCAAACGTCCCAGTCGCATCCGCGAGCGCGCCGGCCAGGCTCGGCCCCAGCGCCTGCCCGAGGCCGAAGAAGAGCGTGATGAATCCCAGCGCCGCCGGCGCAAGCGCAGGGCCAAGCACGTCGCCGCACGTGGCGGCCATGATGGCCGGGAGGCTCCAGGCCGCCAGACCGAACACAATCGCCGAAACCACAAAACCAGGCGAGGCCCGCGACAACCCGAAGAAGATGCAGGCCACGGCCAGAATCAGATAGGCGACGATCATGGCGCGCTTCCGCCCAACGCGATCCGAGATCATGCCCCAGATCACGCCGCTCAGCAGGCTGAACCAGCCCATGGTCATGAATAGTGATCCAGCCGCCTCTTTGCTGTAGCCGCCTTCGGCGATCAGGCTTTTAGTGAAGAACGTCAGGTAAATAATGTAGGTGAATCCAAAGGTCAAGTACACTAGCCCCAAATGCCACACCGCTGCCGAACGGTACACTCGTCCCCACTCAAGCGCAGGCTTTTGGTTCGAGGCGGGCGCGGCGTCTCCATTCACGGGGTTGTCACCCAACGACGGCAACCCCACCTCCGCCGGACGATTGCGGAGAAACACAAAGCTAATCAGGGCGAGGGTCAGCGTGATCCCGCCAAAGAGATACCAACTCACCCGCCAGCCGGCCTCCCCATAAGCCGAGAGGAGGCGCGGCACGAGCGGGCCAGCCAGGATCAGTCCAACAGACGACCCGCCCACGGCGATGCCCGAAGCCAACCCGCGGCGGCGCGCGGCGAACCATGCCGCCATCAGCCCCATCACCGGCACGTTACTGGCCCCACTGCCAATGCCTGTCAAGGCGCGCCAGATGGCCGCGGTCAAGAACCCATCGGAGAGGCCGGTGAGCAACATGCCGATCCCGGCCAGGAGCAGGCCGACGGTGATCACGACTCGCGGGCCGTAACGCGCCGCCAACGCCCCACCCGTGGCCGAGAACAACACGTAACCGACGAGGTTTGCCGTCGCCAGCGCCCCGGCCTGGGTGTTGCTCATCCCAAGGTCGGCCTGCATGGAGGGCAGGATGACGCTGTAACCGAAGCGGGCGAGGCCCAGCGCCCCAAACACGACGAACACACCCATGATCAGGATGATCCAGGCATAATGCAGGCGGCGGGTAAGTGAAATGGTTGTCGTTGTCATATCAGGAGTGATGCGTGATACGTGTATCACGCATCACGGCTCACGCACGATGCTCTCACAGCTCACGCTTGTCCACCACGCGCTTCGCTTTGCCTTCCGAGCGCTGGATGGATTTGGGCCCCATCAGCTTGACCACGGCGGAGATGCCCAGCGTTTGCATGAGCTCGGATGATACGCGGCTCTGCAACTCGTCCAGCCGGCGGGTGTCAATCGGCTGGAACAGGCGCGGCGAGGCCTCCACCCACACTTCGAGGGTGTCGAGCTGATCCTTCGGGCGGTCAATCACGATCTGGTAATGCGGCTCGATGTCCTCGATGGACAGCAGGGTCTTCTCGATGAGCTGCGGGAAGAGGTTGACGCCGCGCACGATGAGCATGTCGTCGGTGCGGCCCAGCACTTTCTCCATGCGCACCGTCGTCCGCCCACAGGCGCACTTCTCGGCATGCAGGCGTGTGCGGTCGCGCGTGCGATAGCGGATCACCGGCATCGCCTCTTTCGTCAGCGTGGTGAAGACCAACTCGCCCTCTTCGTCGCAGGGCAGCTGCTCGCCCGTGTCTGGGTCAATGATCTCGGCCAGGAAGTGGTCTTCTTGAATGTGCATGCCGGTGTGATGCTCGCACTCGACCGACACGCCGGGGCCGATGAGTTCCGTGAGGCCGTAGATGTCATAGGCCTTCACGCCGAGTTTCTCTTCGATCTCGTGCCGCATCTTCTCGCTCCACGGCTCGGCGCCAAAGATGCCCACCCGAACCTTCATCCGCTTCTTGAAATCTACGCCCATCTCGGCGGCTTCCTCGCCGATGACCAGCGCGTAGGAGGGCGTGCAAGTCAGCGCCGTCGCGCCGAAGTCTTCCATGAGCATCACCTGCCGCCGGGTCAACCCGCCCGACATGGGAATCACGGTCGCCCCCACCTTCTCCGCCCCAAGGTGGAAGCCGAGGCCGCCGGTGAACAGGCCATAACCATAGGCGTTGTGGACGACATCCTGGCTTGTGATCCCGCCGCTCGTCACCGTGCGCGCCATCACCTCGGCCCACAATTCAACGTCGGCGCGCGTGTACCCGCCGACGGTGGGTTTGCCCGTGGTGCCGGACGAGGCGTGAACCCGGACAACCTGCTCCAGCGGGACGGTGAACATGCCGAAGGGATAGTTTTCGCGCAAATCGCCCTTTTCGGTGAACGGCAGGCGCTTCAGGTCGTCCAACGTTTTGATGCCGTCGGCGGACACTTTGGCGTCGGCGAACTTCTTCCGGTAGTGTGGCACCGTCGCCGTCACGCGAGCGATGGTTTCCCGCAACCGCTGGGCTTGAAGTTTTTCCAGTTGGTCGCGGGGCATGGATTCGTATTCGGGATTCCAGATCGGCATGATGACCTCCTCTGATTTATGAGGGTGGATGGCTCATGGCCGATTGATTCAATCAGCAAACACCAATCAGCCGTCAGCAATCAGATCGCCCAGTCTTTTTCGCGTCCCACAATGAACGCTTTGCGGTTTGTCTCCGCGTGCTTTTGCGGCACGCGGGCGATAATCACCTCCAGCCAGTCTTCGGCCGGCATCTCCATTTGCGCTGAGAGCGCCCCCAGCAGCACGCCGTTCGCTACTCGCGGGTTGCCCAGCTCCTCGGCCACCCGCCGCGCGTCAATCAACAGCACCTTGCCGGCGGCCTGCCTGACGACTGAAAATATGCTCTCATCGGCCGGGTATTGGTCGGCGCCGTACACCGTGGAGGTCGGCACAATCTGCTGGCGGCTCAGCAGGACTGTCCCGCCGGGGCGCACGAACTCGATCCAGCGCAGGGCCTCGAGCATCTCCTGCGCGATGAAGTAATCCACCGCCCCCTTCTCGCACAACGGCGAGGCGATCCGCGCGCCCCAGCGCACGTGGCTGGTGACCGCCCCACCCCGCTGGGACATGCCGTGCACCTCGGACTTCTTCACGTCCGCGCCAATCCGCAGTCCGATGTCAGCCAGGATATCGCTCGCCAGCAGCGTGCCTTGCCCACCCACGCCGGCTAGAAGAAAGTTTGCCGTAACCATCGTTGTCTCCTCACGCCACATGCGCCGCGAGCATCGTTTCCTGCTTCAATGCGCCTTCCAGGATCGCCTGCGGGGCGCACACGTCGAAGCACAACCCGCACCCCACGCAGGCCAGGGGGTCAATGTAGGCCTTGGGCCGCTTGTATTTTTCGTCCAGCACGTCGCTCTTCGAGATCGCCGGGCAGCCGATGCGGAAGCACATCGAGCAGCCGTTGCAGTCTTCGGTGATCACCTGATACGCCTCGCGCGGGTGCGAGGTGACAAACACGCAGGGCGTCTTGGCGATCACCACCGCCGGCTTATTGCTCTTGATCGCCTGCTTCACCGACTCTTCGAAGCCCTTCAGGTCACGCGAGTCGACGGTGTGCACCTCCTCGACGCCCATCCCGCGCACGACGGCTTCGATGTCCACGCGCGTATGCATGTCCCGGTGGATGCTCAAACCGGAGGCCGGGTTACCCTGGTGGCCGGTCATGCCGGTGGTGCGGTTGTCCACGACGATGGTCGTGATGGGCGTCTGGTTATAGACGGCGTTGGCCAGCGCAGGCATCCCGGCGTGGAAGAAGGTGCTGTCCCCGATCACGGCGACGTTGGGGAATTCCAGGTCGCCGCGCCGCATCCCGGTCGCCACGCCGATGCTCGCGCCCATGCACCCGATGGTGTCGGTAGCGGTGAGGGGCGGCATCACGCCCAGCGCGTAACAGCCGATATCGCTATTCACCGTGACCTTCATCTTCCGCAATATCCAGAACACGTCGCGGTGGCCGCAGCCGGCGCACAGCACGGGCGGGCGCATGGGCAGCGCGCCCTTGTCGAAAGCGCGCTCGACCGGCGGCTGACCCACCAGGCCGGCGGCGTAGGCGGCCTGGCGCACCACCTCTGGCGAAAACTCATCAACCACGGGGAAGATGGTCTTGCCTTCAACCGGGATCCCCATGATTTTGATATTCTCCTCGAAGAAAGGATCAAGCTCCTCGACGACGATCAACCGTTTGACTCTGGAGGCGAATTCGGCGATGAGCCGCTTCGGCATGGGCCAGACCATGCCCAGCTTCAGGAAAGAAGCGTGCGGGAACACCTCGCGGGCGTACTGGTAGCTCGGCCCGGCGGCGACAATCCCCAGGCTCAGATCGCCCATCTCCATGGCGTTGAACGGGCACGTCTCCGCATACTCCGCCAGTTGCGCCAGGCGCGCCTCGACCACCGGATGGCGGCGTTTGGCATGGCCGGGGATCATGACGTACTTCTGCGGATTCTTCTCGTAGGGTCGCTTGGGGAAGACCTTGCGCTCGCCCAGCGCGACGACGGATTTGGCGTGAGAGCTGCGCGTGGTGGTGCGCAAGATGACCGGCGTGTCGAACTGCTCGCTCAGATCCAGCGCCGCACCCACCATGTCCTTGGCTTCCTGGCTGTCGCTCGGCTCCAGCATCGGCACCTTGGCAAATCTGGCGTAATGGCGGTTGTCCTGCTCGTTCTGCGACGAGTGCAGGCCGGGGTCGTCGGCGTTGACGATGACCAGCCCGGCGTTGACGCCGGTGTACGAGACGTAGAACAGCGATTCCGAGGCGACGTTCAGGCCGACATGCTTCATGGTCGCCATCGCCCGCTTGCCCGCGTACGCCGCGCCAATCGCAATATCGAGCGCGACTTTTTCGTTGGCCGACCACTCGGCATAGATTTCAGGATAATGCGCGACGTTCTCCAGGATTTCGGTGCTGGGCGTGCCTGGATAAGCGGCGGCCACTTCCACGCCCGCTTCCCACGCGCCCCGCGCGAGGGCTTCGTTGCCAGATAGTAGTTTCTTCATCATCCACCTCTCCTGCTCCGATGATTCTTCCTGCCCAGGTAGGCGCGCTGCAGTTGCTCGTTGCGCGCCAGCGCCTCCGCTGCGCCGCTCATCACCACCCGCCCGTTTTCGAGCACGTAACCCCGGTCAGCCACGCGCAGCGCAGCGCGCGCATTCTGCTCCACCAGCAGGATCGTCGTCCCATTCCGGCGCAGGTCGCCGATGATGCGGAAAATCTCCTGCACGATGAGTGGGGCGAGGCCCAACGACGGCTCGTCCAGCAGCATCAATTTAGGACGCGCCATCAGGCCGCGCGCCACGGCCAGCATTTGCTGTTCCCCGCCCGAGAGCGTGCCCGCCAGTTGCGCCCGGCGGTCCTTCAGCACCGGGAAGAGGGAGAACATCCGTTTAATATCCACCCGGATGGCCGTCTGACTCTCCTTTCCCGCGCGGCAGTACGCGCCCAGTGTCAGGTTCTCCAGCACGTTGAGCGAGCTAAAGACCTGCCGCCGCTCGGGGACATGGCTGATGCCCAGCCGGACAAGCTGCTCGGCGGGCATGCGGGTGATGGGCCGCGCGCCAAAATACACTTCGCCCTGCGCCGCCGGCGTGATGCCCGAGATGGTATTGAGCAGCGTCGTCTTGCCGGCGCCGTTCGCGCCAATGAGGCTGACGATCTCGCCCTCGGCCACACTCAGCGAGACATGGTCGAGCGCGCGAATGCGCCCGTAATAAGTGCAGACCTCACGGACCTCAAGCATAGGCAGCCTCTTGCCAGTCCATGCCCAGGTACGCGCCAATGACCTGCTCATCCGCCTGCACTTCGGCCGGCGTGCCATCTGCAATTTTACGCCCGTAGTGCAGCACCGCCACGCGATCGGCAATACCCATCACGAGGTTCATGTCGTGCTCGACCAGCAGCACTGTAACCCCTTCTGCGCGGATGCGGCCGATGAGCGCATCGAGCGCCTCGATCTCAGGTCGGGTGAGGCCGGCTGCCGGTTCGTCGAGCATGAGCAGTTTCGGCTCGGCCGCGAGCGCCCGCGCGACCTCCAACAGTCGCTGCTGGCCGAAGGGCAGTCCGGCCGCCGGGTAATCGGCTCTGGCTTCCAGCCCGACCATCGCCAGGAACTCCACGGCGCGGGCGCGCGTGAGGCGCTCCTCCGTCGCCACGCGCGGCAGGCGCAGCGCCGCCTCAAAAAAACCCGTCCGACTGCGGAGGTGGCGGCCCACCATGACGTTTTCCAGGACGGTCATCGCATTGAAGACTTGTAGATTTTGAAAGGTGCGCACCAGCCCCCGCGCGGCGATGCGATGGGCCGGCAGGCCGTGAATCGGCGCCCCGTCAAAGATGATCTGCCCCCGGTCGAGTGGATAGGCGCCGGAGAGCAAGTTGAACGTCGTCGTCTTCCCTGCGCCATTCGGGCCGATGAGCGCGAAAATCTCGCCCCGGCGAATCGTCAAATCTACTCCGGCCACGGCCATCACACCGCCGAAAGCTTTTTGGAGACCTTGGGCTTCAAGAAACGCGTCGCTCACGAAAACTCCAAATTCTGAACCTCAGACTCCAGACGTTACGCTTCGGAGTTTGAGGCTGCCTCCTTCATTTCCGCTTGTCCAGCACCCGCACGGCTTTCCCCTCGGGGCGCGGCAGCTCACCTGGATGGAGGAGGTTCACTTCGGCGCGCAGGCCGAGCAGGCTGTACACCTCGTCCGAGAGCCGCTGGGACAATTCCTCCGGCCACGGCAAACCCCGCGTCTCCACATTCGCGGTGATCCGGTCGGCGCCGTCCACGCGCTCAATCACGATGAGGTAGTCGCTGCCCACCTCGGGGTGCTTGAGCAGCACGCTTTCCACCTGCTTGGGATAGAAGTTGATGCCCTTGACTTTGAGCATATCGTCGGTGCGGCAGGCGATGCGGGCGACGCGCAGGCTCGTGCGGCCGCACTGGCACGGCGCACGGCTGATGATGCGCGTGAGGTCGTGCGTGCGGAAACGGATGAGCGGCAGCCCTTCGCGCGTCAGCGTGGTCACCACCATCTCACCCCATTCGCCGTCCTCCACCGGCTCGCCCGTCTCCCAGTTGACGATCTCGATCAAATAGTGGTCTTCCCAGACGTGGTTGCCATTGTGCGCGGCGCAGTCAATGCCCATGCCCACGCCCGCCGTCTCCGTCATGCCGATGATATCGAACGTCTCAATGCCCATGCGCGCCTCGATACGGCGGCGCATCTCGTCGCTCCAGATTTCCGCGCCGAAGATGCCCACGCGCAGTTTGGCGTCGCGCTGGAAGTCGAAGCCCTCTTTCTCCGCCACCTCCATCAGCCGCAAGGGATACGAGGCAATCGCAGCCAGGGCCGTCGTGCCGAGGTCGCGCATGAATTGCAGCTGCAGCGGCGTGCGCCCCGCGCCGATGGGGATGATCATCGCGCCGACGGCGGAGGCGCCAAAGTGAAAGCCGAACCCGCCGTTGAACAACCCGAAGGAGGGCGTGATCTGGATCACGTCGTCGCGCGTGACCCCGGCCGCCGTGAGACACCGGGCCATGATCTCGCTCCACTGCGCCACGTCGGCGGCGGTATGCGGGCAGATGATCGGCGTGCCGGTCGTGCCGGAGCTCATGTGCATCCGCACAAAGTCTCGCTGGGGCGCACAGGCCAGATGGAAAGGATAAGCCTGGCGCAGGTCTTCTTTCGTGAGAAGGGGGAAACGCCGGATATCCTCCAGGTCCCGGATGTCATCCGGGCCGAGGCGGTTGAGCCGCTTGGCATATTCCGGATTGTTCTCACAGATGCGCCCGACCGTCGCTCGTAACCGCTCCAATTGCAGCGCCTCCAATTCAGGCCGGGGCAGTGATTCGAGTTTGGGTTGATACATATTGGCTCCCGGCGTATGGCGCGTAGCGGATGGTCTGTTTGCTGTCCGCCGTCCGCCATCTTGCTCGCCGCTATCCGCTCTCCGCTTTCCGTCTCGCCTGCCATCCGCGAACCACTCTGAGGCCGCCGCTGGTCAGGCCTTCAGGCAGGAACACCATGATGATCACCAGCAACAAGCCGAAAATGATGATCTCCTGCTCGCCGGACGCGCCCTCCAGGATCAGGTTCATCTTATCGCGGATGAACTGTCCGAGAAACACCACGACCGCCGCGCCGAAGATCGAACCCCACACACTGGCCAGCCCGCCGACGGCGCTCATGGTGATCAGTTCCACCGAAAACAGGAAGTCAAAACTGGACGGGCTGATGAAGTGGACGGCCTGGGCGTATAATCCACCTGCGAGGCCCGCATAAACCGCCGCCAGCGCAAAGACCCGGAGCTTAAAGGCGTTGGCATCCACGCCCAGGCTTTCCGCCGCCACCTCGCTGGCGTGGATAGCGCGGAGCGCCCGTCCGACGCGGGAGTTCACGATGTTCAAGGACACCCACAACACCACCGCCGCGACGACCCAGACGAGATAGTACATTTTGACATCGGAGTCGAAGACGAAGCGGCCGAGGCTCAGCGGCGGGATGTTCGTAAAGCCGGAGGGGCCGCCGGTGATCTCGGTCTCGTTCTTCATCATGAGATTGAAGATGACATTGAGGCCCAAGGTGGCCATCGCCAGATAGTGTCCGCGCAGACGAAAGATTGGGACGCCGACGAGCAGCGCCAGCAACCCGGTAAGCGCCGCCGAGGCCAGCAGCGCCGCCCACGAGGGCAAGCCCGCACGGGCGCTCAACAGGGCCGTGAGGTACGCGCCGACGCCGTAGAAGGTGGCGTGGCCGAGCGAGACCTGCCCGGCATAACCCATCACCAGCGACAGCCCCACGGTCAGCATGGTATACAGGCCGATCAGCGTCAGGATGAAGATTTGATAATTATTGCGGACGACGAGCGGGAAGGCGGCCATCACGACTACCCACCCCAGGACCGCCAGCCGCGCCGTCGAGACCTTGATGTTCATGCGGCTTCACACCGTACGGGCGTTCAATGGAACGCCCCTACAACCCCGCCCGATCTAACGCCTGCCCGCCGCTACGCCGGGTCATCCCGCCCAGCCGGACGAGCAGGACGACAAACAGGACCGCGAAGCTGAACGCATCCTTATAGCCGGAGGAGAGCAGGCCGGCGGCGAGCGACTCGATCACGCCCAGCGCCAGCCCGCCCAGCACGGCGCCAAACGGGCTAGTCAGGCCGCCCATAATCATCGCGACGAAGCCCTTGAGCGCCAGCATCAAGCCTCGCTCGTAGGTCATAAACGTGAGGGGCGTGATGACGATTCCGCCCAGGGCGCTGATCCCCGCGCTCAAGGCAAAGGCGATCAGGCCCATACGCCGGGTATTGATGCCCATCAGCCGCGCCGCGCCCGCGTTGGCGGAGCTCGCCCGCAGCGCCTTGCCCGTCAGCGTGTACTGGAAAAAGGCGTACAAGCCCAGCACGGCCAGGACGGTCAGGCCCATGACCCACACGCTCTGCCGCGTGACGACGGCCCCGAGCAACTTCAGCGGTTTGCCTGCCGTGAACGGCGATAGGCGATAAGGATCGGTGCCCCATGCCAGGAGGACCAGGCCGCGCAGCGCAATCGAGGCCCCGATCGTGACCACGATCTGGCTCAGAGGCGAGGCGTTCCGCGCGGGTTGAATGCCCAGCCGGTAAAGCAGCACCCCGACCAGCACCGCGGCCAGCACGCCGACCAGCGCCGCCAACGGCAGCGGCCAACCCAATCCCACGGTCATTTGTCCGCGGAACAGCGAAGTCTCCTGCGCCAGCGTGATCGCCACAAATGCGCCGATCACCGCGAACTCGCCCTGGCTGAAATTGATGATGCCGGTGACGTTGAAGATCGTGACAAAGCCCAGAGCGATCAGCGCATAGATGCTGCCCTGTGTGACGCCTGAGATGACATACTGCGCGAGTTGCTGGGTAAAGTCCATGGTCGGTGCCTAGCGCGAGTGTGGGCGCGCACATCTACCGCTTGACGCGCCCACACACGCCTACTTTTGGGCTTATGGGACGTTGGCGTAATCATCCGGTGGGACGTACTTCCAGATCCCGCCCGTAATCTCCACCAGCACCAAAGACTCTTTGCCGATGCCGGTGTGGTCCTGCGGTGTGACGGTGAAGATGCCGCTGATGCCCACCCAGTTGGTGATCTGGGTCTCGAGATAATCGCGGATCTTGACCGGGTCAGGGCCGACGGCTTCCAGCGCGCCTTTCACCATCATCATCGCGTCCCAGGCGTGTCCGCCAAAGGTGCTGGGCTTCTTGCCGAACGCGCCGATGAAGTCGGCCTGGTATTCCAGCAGCGTGGTCTTCTGCGGGTCGTCGTCGGGTAACTGGTCAACGACTAGCAGTTTGCCGATGGGGAACAGCACGCCCTCGGCTGCCTCCTTGGCCGTGTCAATGAACGCCTGGTTGCCGATGCCGTGATTATGGAGGATGGGGATTTCCAAGCCCATGTCGCGGAACTGCACGGTGAGCGGAGCGCCTTCGCCGGGGGTGGCGTGGACGACCAGCGCCTGGGCGTCGGTGCCCTGGATGGCCGTCAGTTGCGCGATGAAGTCCGTGTCGCGCGGCTCGAAGGTGCCTTCCCAGACGATCTCCAATCCATTCTCCGCGGCCACCTTCTTCAAGGCGCTGATCGAGTCTGCGCCAAAGGCGTTGTTGACGCCCAGCGACGCGATCTTCGTGATGCCATGCACCTTCATCCAATCCAGTTGAACGAGGGCCACCGGGTAGTTTTGCTGCGGCGTCTTGAAGACCCACTCCTGCTGTGATCCATCATCCTTGGTGACGATGCGGGATGAGGAAGCCACCGAGATGAACGGGATCTTGGCGTTGGTGACCGTCTCAATCACTGCAATGCTGGCCGGGCTGCCGCTGCCGCCGACGATGACCGCCACCTTGTCTTCCTCGACCAGTTTCTTCACGACCTCGACCGCCTTGGTGGCGTCGGACTGATCGTCGTATTTGCGCACGTCGAGTTTGTGCATCTTGCCATCCGGCCCCAGGACGCCGCCCGCCGCGTTGAGGTTTTCGGCGATCATGACCACCGTGCCCCATTCCGGCTGCCCCAGCGACGAGGTCGGCCCGGTGGTCGAGAAGAAGGCCCCGATGCGGTACGGCTCACCTGCTTCGGGAGCGGGGACCTCCGTCGGCGCGGCGGTGGGCGCCTCGATGGGTTGGGCAGCAGTGGGCGGGGGTTCAGTCGGCTGGGGCGGAGGCTGAGTCGGAGCGGCCGTCGTCGCCGCGCCGCCGCAGGCCGAGAGGACCAGCGCGGCTACGGCAAGGATAGCCAGCCAAATATTCAATTGACGCTTCATTTTTCTCTCCTCCATACTTATGATGAAATACTCGCAGTGCGCGAGTGGCCAGGTGTCAGCGTAATTTCGCTCGCCCGATAGCTCACCTCCTTTCCACCGTGACCGGATCAGAGAAGACCAGGGATAGCTCCTCATCGCTGATGGACTCGCCCTGCTTCAAGCGCTGATACATCACCGTCACCATGCGCCGGATTTCGTCGTCGCTCAGGAGCTTGCTCGAACGCTTGGCGGTGGTCAGGATCTTCTCGACGTACATCGGGTGCTCTTCAATCTCATGGTTGCGCAGCCAGAAGCGGACGTTGTGCTCCCCGGACATCGGCCCGACCTCGATGCCCTGCTTCCGCCCGACCATGCTGGCCGGGACGCCGCAATAGACGCGGTCGGCCAGCCAGGCGTCGTTGCGGGTGATGGCCTTGGCGATAGCCGCCGCATGCACGCCCGTCGCCGTGCGGAACGAGTCCGCGCCGACGATCGGGTAGTTGAACGGGATGGGCACGCCGCACGCCTGCGACACCACCTGGCAGTATTCGGGCAGACCCGTGAGGTCGCGGTTGGCCAGGCCGAGGAGGTTGAGATTGACGAGCAGGATCTCCATCGGCGTGTTGCCGGAACGCTCGCCGACGCCCAGCGCACAGGCATGCACCCGGTCGGCGCCGGCCTCGATCGCGACGAGCGTATTGATGATGTCCAGCCCGCGATCCTTGTGGCCGTGCCAGTCAATGCCGACCTCGGGGTTCACCTCGTCCATCACCGCCCGCAGGAAACGGATGAGATTGCCCACGCCTTCGGGAGTCGCGTGCCCGACGGTGTCGGCCGCGCAAATGCGGTGCGCCCCAGAGCGGATCGCGCAAGTGTAAATCTGCTTGAGCGCTTCGGGTTGCGCGCGCGTAGTGTCCTCGGTGACGAACATCACCGGCAGCCCGTGCTTGACGGCGAACGTCACCGACGCCTCGGTCAGGCGCAGCAGGGTGCTCAAGTCCCAGCCCTCGGCATACTGGCGGATGGGGCTGGAGCCGAGGAACACGCACGCCTCGATGGCAATCCCGGCCTCCTGCGAGGCGTCCACGATGGGGGCAATGTCCGCCTCCAGCGTGCGGGCGGCGCTTTGCGGCACGATGCCCATCTTCTGGTTGACGATTTCCTTCGCCAGCACCGTCACGTCCTTCTTGAACCGCTCGCCCGCGCCGCACAGCCCCAGGTCGGCCGCGTCAATTTCCAGGCAGCGCATCAGATACAGCAGATACACTTTGTCCTGGATCGAGGGGTGCGTGACGGACGGCGACTGCAACCCGTCGCGCAGGGTTTCGTCCACGACCATCACCCGCCTGGGATATTTGGGCCTCTCGCCCTTCACGTTCCAGTCGTAAATCAGATCAACGCCAGATAACTCAGTCATGGTGGCCTCCTGTGCGCCTCGCCGGGGTGGAGTCAGAAGTGGGAGGCAGCGGCGGCGACCTCAGCCCTCGTCTGTCCGCCTTCATCCTTCACGAGACGCCTTCCGATCTCAAATGCTCGGAGATTCAGTTCGCGGTATTTGGGCGGGACGCGCTCATTCAACGTCGCCAACCACGCCTCCTTTGGCACCTGGGGCGCGAGCACGGACATCGCCCCCAGCATGATCATGTTTGCGATCCGGCCATCGCCGAGGTCCCGGGCGCACGTCGAAGCCGGCAGGGCGATCACGTTCAGCCCTTTCTGGCGCAGAAATTCAATCGTGTTGTGCGGGTAGCGCTCCGCCGCTTTAGCCACTGAGCCGGGGATGATCTCGTGGTCGTTGACGAGGAGCACGCCGCGCTCCAGATTGACAAAATGGGCGTAGCGCAGGCCTTCCAGCTTCTCCAGCCCGACGACCACATCCCCCTGGCCAGGGATAACCAGCGGTGAGTACACCGTCGGACCGAAGCGCACGTGGCTCTCCACGCTCCCCCCCCGCTGCGAGACGCCGTGGACCTCCGTCTGCTTCACGTCAAACCTGGCGGCCACCGCCGCCCGCGCGGTCAGCTCAGCAATGAGCAACACGCCCTGCCCGCCTACGCCTGCGAAGATCAAGTTGGTAACAGTCATATGCGCCTTTGTCAGTCACCAGTCATCCGTCATCAGTAACCACTGATCACTGTTCACTGGTGACTCATCACTTTCTCTTATGGACACCCTCCCCCCATCGGCCCAATCGCATCCGCCGGGCACACCTGCGCGCACACCGTGCAGGCCGTGCATTCCAGCGCGTCAATCACCGGGAAGCCCTGCGCGGTGCGGGTGATCGCCGGGCACCACACTTTGAAGCAGGCGTCGCACTTCGTGCACACCGCCTCGTCCACAAAGTACGGCTTCTCGCCGCGCTCGGAGAGTTTCATCTCCGGCAGGCGCATGCACGGCCCCTGGGCGATGACGACCGCCGGGCCTTCATACGAGACGGCCTCGCGGATCGCCCGCACCACGTCCCGGCGCTGCCAGGTATCCACCACTTGCACCTGTTTCACGCCTGCGGCCCGCACCAAACCTTCCAAATCCAGTTTGGGCGCGGGTTTGCCCCGCAGGGTTGTGCCCGCCGCGGGGTGCGGCTGCTGGCCGGTCATTCCGGTCGTCGCGTTGTCGAGGATGATGAGCGTAAGGGAACTGCCGTTATAGACGGCGTCAATCAGCGAGGGGATGCCGGCGTGCACAAACGTCGAATCGCCAATGATGGCCACCGTGCGCCTGTGCCCCGCGCGCTCCAACCCAAAGGCCGTGCCAATGCTCGCGCCCATGCAGAAGGTCGTATGCGAGGCCTCATAGGGAGGCAGCGCCCCCATCGTGTAGCAACCAATATCGCCCGCGACTGTGACCTTGAGCTGCCGCAGCGTGTCGAACACCGTGCGGTGGCCGCAGCCCACGCAGAACATGGGCGGGCGGGGGAGGAGCGTAATCTCCTGGCTGTAGTCGGGCTTTTCCGGGACGCTCACTCCGATGGCCCGGGCGATGCGCTCCGGCGAATACTCGCCGATGACGCCGAAGAGGCGTTTGCCGACGAGATTCGTGATGCCCATCGCCTTCATCGCCTCTTCGATGAACGGCTCGCCCTCTTCGACGACGTACACGGTCTCGTGCGCCGCGCAGAACGCCTGCAAGGCCCTCTGGGGCAGCGGGTGCGTCAGGCCCAGACGGAAGACCGACGCCTCCGGCATGACCTCGCGCACGTACTGATAGGCGATGCTGCAGGTGACAAAGCCAACCGGACGGCGCGCGGTGGACGACGGATCGCCCGCCCCCTGACTCGTCACTCCCCACTCGATCCGGTTGATCGGAGTGATCTCGGCGTACGCGCGCAGGGCCTCCAGCCGCTTTTCGACGCCAGGGCGGAGGAGGGTGCGATAAATAGGCACCGAGAAGCGCCTGGGGTCCGGCACAAACTCGCGCTGCGGCGCTTCGACGCGCTCGCCCATCTCCACCAGGCCCTTGTGATGCGCCAGGCGCGTCGTGGTGCGCACCATCACCGGCACGCTGAACTGCTCTGAGATTTCCATCCCGAGCTTGATGAAGTCTTTGCACTCCTGGGCATCCGAGGGTTCGAGCACCGGCACCTTCGCCATCAGCGCCAGGTAGCGGTTGTCCTGCTCGTTCTGCGAGGAGTGCATGCCGGGATCGTCGGCGGAGATCACCACGAAACCGCCGTTGGTGCCGGAATAGGGGAAGACCATGAACGCGTCGGCGGCGACGTTGAGGCCAACCATCTTCATCGTCACCAGGACGCGCAGGCCGCCGATGGCCGCGCCCATCCCTTCCTCGAACGCCACCTTCTCGTTGGCCGACCACTGCGCGTCAATCTCTGGATATTTTTTGGCGAGGGTTTCCAGAATCTCCGTGCTGGGCGTGCCCGGATACCCGGCGGCGAACTTCACCCCGGCTTCCCACGCCCCGCGCGCAATGGCTTCGTTGCCGAGAAGTAGCTCTTTCATGCTCTCACCTTTCTTGCCGACGCCTGCGTGGCGTAGAGTCTCACGCAACACGCAATACGAAATACGCTCGTCAGCCTCGCACCTCAACGTCTAAGATTTTCGCCGCGTTCTTCCACAGAATTTTTTCCTTCGTCGCGTCCCTCAACGGCAGGGCCAGGATGGCGTCCACGTTGCGCCGCAGGTACGGATTGCCCGGCCAGTCGGAGCCATACACTACCTTGTCTGCGAGCCGCTCCAATTCCGGGAAGTACTCCAGCAATTTCTTCCCCGGCAGGCCGGAGACCTCCAGGTAAACGTTCCGGTGCTGCCGCGCCATCCAGAACGCCTGGGGATACCAGAACGGCCGGCCGGAATGCGCCATCAGAATCGTCAAGTCCGGAAAATCAGTTGCCACGTCGTCCAGGTGCAGTGGATCGCCGTACTTGATGCGCGCGCCTTTGAAGACCGACGATCCCGTATGCACCAGCATCGGCACGCCTGATGTCTGGGCTTTGGCATACAGCGGGTACATGCGAATGTCGTTGACATAGTGATGCTGATAGACCGGATACACCTTGAACCCGCGAAAGCCGTGCTCCTTGACCAGCCGTTCCAGCTCGAGCGCCAGATCGTTGACGGTGAACGGATTGAGGCTGGCGAACGGGATGAGCCGCCCGCGCGGGCCGTGCGCCGGGTCAGGGAGCGCATTCGCCCTGGCGCACAGGTCGGCCACGTATTCATGCGGCGTTGCCCCGACAGTAGCCGGTGAGTCTTCGGCAAGTGCGACTGCCCAATCAATCCCATGCTCCTGCAAGAATGGCCGGATCGTCGCCGGCGTCAGCACCCGATCCACCTCCGCCCACAGGTCGCCGCCCTCATACTGGCTCTCGATGAATTCCAGCACCCACGGGCGCTCGTGCTCGCTGCGGGAGACGTGGACGTGGAAGTCAATGAGCATGGGCAGCCAATCTCTAATCCCTAGCCTCCAGTCTCTGATCCCCAGTGATTCGAGGTGAGAGATTGGAGATTACGGCACAATCACCGACCGTACCCCCTCGCCCCGCCGGAGCACGTCAAACGCCTCGTTGATGCGGTCGAGCGGGAATTTGGCCGTGACCAGCTCGGCGACCTTGATCCGGCCCTGCCGCGCCAACTCCAGCACGCGCGGGTAATCCACCACCCGGCATCCCAGCGAGCCGATAATCTCGATCTCGCGGAACATCACTTTGCCCGTGTTGAGCGTCATCGGCTTATCCGACGAGCCGACGACGACGAAGCGCCCGCCCGTCCGCACGGCGTTGAAGGCCTGCTCCTGCGTCGCCGGATTGCCGATGCACTCAAACGCGATGTCCGCGCCGCCGCCGGTCAACTTGCGCAGCTCCTTGTCCAGCCGTTCAACCGCCTTGGGGTTGACCGTCGCCTTTGCGCCGAGCCGGCGCGCCCATTCGAGCTTGTGATCGGCGATGTCCACTGCGATCACCTGCGCGCCGACCGCCGCCGCGATCTGCACGCAATTCAGCCCGATGCCGCCGCAGCCGAAGACCACGACGGTGTCGCCCGGCTGAACCCGCCCGCGATTCACGACGGCGTGGAAGGGCGTCGTCGTCGCGTCGGCGATGATGGCGCCTTCGACCAGCGGAATTTCTGCCGGCAGCGGGATCGCCGCCGACGCGGGCGCGACGAGGTACTCGGCGTAAGCCCCGTCCACGCTGCTGCCGAAGAAAACCATGTTCTCGCACACATTCTCGCGCCCCAGGCGGCACAGACGGCACTGACCACAGCCGTAAACCGCCGGCAACAACAAGCGGTCGCCTTCCTTCCAGTTCGTCACGCCCGCTCCCACGGCCGCCGCCGTCCCGGAGGCCTCGTGCCCCAACACCAGCGGCGGTTTTTTGAACGTCGGCACGCCGTGGTCAATGAAGTGCAGGTCGGTATGGCACACCCCGCACCCGGCCACCTTCACCAGAAGCTCCCCGGCCTTTGGTTCGGGCGTGGGAATCTCCTCAATGACGAGCGGCTGATGCGCTCCGTGAAAAATAGCCGCCTTCATAATCTCTGATCTCCAATGACCGATTACTTGTGCTTCCAAACCGGCGCGCGCTTCTCGACGAACGACGCCACGCCCTCGTGCGCGTCCTCGGTAGACATCAGCTCGTCGAGATACAATTTCTCCATCGCGGGCAGGTTGCCCCAGCCGTCTGCGCCGAGCCGCGCCGCCTGCTTGCACACGCGCAGGGCCGCTGCGCTCAGGCCGCGCAGCCGACTGATGTAATGCGCAACCGTCGGCTCAAGCTCGCCGGCCGGCACAGCGCGGTTGATGAGGCCGATGCGGGCGGCTTCCGGGGCGTTAACCACATCGCCCGTGAACAACATCTCCGCCGCGCGGCGATAACCGACGAGGCCCGGCAGGCGCAGAGCGGCAATGGGGGCGACGGCCGCCAGCTTGATTTCGGGTTGGCCAAGGTTGGCGGCCTCGGCGGCGACGACCAGGTCGCAGCACAACGCCACCTCGCAGCCGCCGCCGAGCGCATGGCCGTGAAGGACGGCGAGCGTGGGCGTGGGGAAGTTCGCCAGCGCCAGGCACACGCGGTCGACCAAGGGGATCATCTCGCCGACCTTCTCGGCGGTGTGGTCGGCCACATCCACGCCGGCCGAGAACATCTTTCCCTCGGCGCGCACGACCAGCGCGCGGAGCGCCTTATCCTGCGCGGCGGACTCCAGCACGGCGCACATCTCGTGCAGCATCGCGATATGGATGATGTTGAGCGGCGGGCGCTTCAACGTCAGGGTCCCCACCCCTTCTTCGGCCTGCCAGCTCAGGAACGTATATTCGGCCATGGCCTGACGTGTCTCAGGCTAACTGCTTCTCGCCCTGCTCGACCAGCTTCCGCAAGCGATACCGGGCCAGCAGCGCCGCGCCGAGGGCTGCCGTAAACTGAACCAGGTCGCCCTCCGGCACGTTGATGCTCGCGCCAAGTTTCTCGCGGAGCACACGCCCTATGGATTCGAAGCGCAGGATGCCGCCCACCATCGTGAACTCCGGCTCCATCTGCACGCGCTTCATCAACTGCACCGAGCGATCCACCAGCGAGACAATCGCGCCGTGCATGATGTCGGCGGGAGAAGCGCCCTGCGACAGGTGGTTGATGACTTCGGACTCGGCGAAGACCGCGCACACGCCGGAGATGGGCACCGTCTCTTTCGAAGTGGCGGCCAGCGGGCCGATTTCCTCGGTGGCGTAGCCCATGTAACGCGCCGTCTTCTCGAGGAACGCGCCTGTCCCGGCGGCGCATTTGTCGTTCAGCCGGAACGACCGCACCTTGCCGCGCTCGTCGAGGCGGCTGGCTTTCATCGTCTGCCCGCCTACGTCGAGGATCGTCTGCGTCCCGGGGAACAGGAAGCGCGCGCCGCGCGCCGAGGCCGTCAGGTCGGTGACGTTCACGTCGCGGAACGGGACCTGAAAGCGGCCGTAGCCGGTCGTGGCGATGTAGGCGACGTCGTCTTGCGCGAGGCCTGCCTGCTCCAGCGCCTGGTCCAGCGCGCGCTCGGCGGCCTCGGTCAGCTTGAAGCCGGTCCGCAGCAGCGCGCGCCCGGCGATCTGGTCTCCCTCGCTCAGGAGGACGGCCTTGGTGTACGTGGAGCCGACGTCAATGCCAGCCGTGTAACTCATGCTGCACTCTCCCTGGCCGGCACGCGGCCCGCCAAAATACGATCCATCGCGAACAGCGCCGCGCCCAGCGCGCCCATGTAGTGCGACTCGGGGCTGACGTTCACCTGGAAACCGAGCAGCTCGTTCAACGCCGCAATCATGCCGATGTTATTCGTGACGCCGCCCGTGAACGTCACTTCGCGCTCGACGCCCACGCGGCGCATGAGGCCCAGCGAGCGCGAGGCGATGGACTGGTGCACGCCGAGCAGGATGTCCTCGATCTTCTTCCCCTTGCCCAGCCACGAGACGACCTCGGACTCTGCGAAGACCGTGCAGGTGGTGCTGATCTTGACGGCCTTCTCCGCCTTGAGCGCCGTCGGCCCCAGCTCGCCCAACGGGATTTCGAGCGCCGCCGCCGCCGCGCCGAGGAACCGGCCCGTGCCGGCCGCGCACTTGTCGTTCATGCAGAAGTCGAGGATTTCGCCGGTCGGGCTGACGCGGATGGCCTTGGTATCCTGCCCGCCCATGTCCACCACCGTGCGTGTGCCGGGGAACATGTGCACCCCGCCGCGCCCGTGGCACGAAATCTCCGTGATTTGCGTGTCGCCGAAGGTCACCTTATAGCGCCCGTAGCCCGTGCCGACGACGTACTCCACCTCGCGCTCGTCGAGGTTCGCGTTCTTGAGCGCCTCGGCATAAGCGTTCTCGGCGGCGAGCACCACGTTCGCGCCCGTGTCAATCAACGAACGGGCGACGATCTCCCGCTGCTCGTCGAGGATGATCGCCTTCGTTTGCGTCGAACCCACATCTACTCCAGCCGCGTAGGCCATATTGCACTCCTTTTACCCAGGCTCGTAGTGAAGCACGCCAGTGCTTCAGAGCGCTACTGGCGTAGCGCACTACCAACTACTAATCGCCTTCATCGCCTTGCGCGTGGCCAGTCCCTCGAAAAACGCGTCGATGCGGTTCTTGAGCTGAGCTTCGGAGACCACGCGCTTGTCCATCATGTCCGATTCGATGAACAGACTGCCGACGTCGCAGGCCGCCAGCACGGCGCGCCGGTTGTCGGCCATGCCAGTGGAGGTCGTCCGGCAGGACTTGATCGGGTGATACACCACGCCGTCCACCCGGTACGGCGCCACCATGTCAATGATGCGCCGCTCCTGGAAGAACATCGCGTCCATCGCCTCGCGCACGCTGATCAGCACGCCCTCGGCCAGGCTGTCCAGCGGGCGGCTCAGGTCGTACTCGAAGCCGAGGTTCGTGCCCCCGGAGGCGAACCACAGGTAGGTGGAGCTGATGAACGCGCCGCCGTGCTCCGAGAACATTTCGTTGAAGCGGCGGAAGATGGGGTAGCACGGCACGCCCACGAAGATCAGCCGGTATTTCTCCTCCTTCACCGTTCCGAGGCCGTGGGCGGCCTTGTACTCCATCTCCTCGACCAGGCGCTGGAAATACTCGGCGCCCGCCTGGGTGCCCCGGAAGCCGTTCGCCACGCCGAGGTAAACCGTGCCGTCGGTGAGGGCGTTGAAGGGCGCGGGGACGCTCTGGTTCAATTCGAGCACCCGCTTCCACGCCCGGCTCATGTCGTTGGCGTAGCCCATGATCTCCCGCAGCCGGTCAATGTCGAACTTCTTGCCCGATACTTGCTCGCACGTCTCGATCAGCTCCTTGATCTGCGCGGCGACGTATTGTTTGTCGTTCTCGAAGTCCGGATGGCCGGGCCAGGTCTGCGTCCCGGCGGCGCGGGTGCCCGGCACGTCGAAGGTGAAGATGGGGACCTGATAGAACCGCTCCCAGATCTCGGCCCACTTGATGTAGGTGTTGCAGGCGTTGGTGTACACCGCGAGGTCCGGCTTGGGGATCGTGCCCATGGGATGCCGCCCACCCTGCAACTGCATCGCCACGTCGGCTTTGACGTAGCCGCAGATGTCGGGGGAATAGCCGTAATCCTCGGCGGCATTCAGGAATTCGTGGGCCACGCGGCGCACTGCGGTTTGCAGGGAGTTGATCTCGGGGAAGATGGTGTGCAGGTCGAAGACCCTTAGAATCTCGGCCATGCTCCCCATCACGAACACGTAAGCCGACTTCTCGCCGCGCTGTGGAGCGAGGGTGAGTTGTTGAAACCAGTCCCGGAACAAATCCGCGCCTTCTTTGGCCCCCCGGCCCACGATGGTGTCTGCGCTTGCGCCGTCACTCATTGCAATTTCTCCTCGTCCTGCGCAGCGCGTAAAGCGGCATTCGGAATACGCGCTGCGCCATACGTTCAGGCAAACATCAAACTCTCGACAAACGTCTCCAACTGAATCTGAAGGTGGTCGAAGCTCGTCATGCTCTCTTCAAACTCGCTGATGAAGTATGGGAGGCCGCGCTCGTCCAGGGCCTTGGCGTAGGCGACCTGCTCGTCGAGGCCCGGCTCGCACATCTTGGCCGCGGTGATGATGGCCGCGTTTGCGCGCGCCGCCTCCATGCGCTTGAGCAGCATCTTCTCTTTCGGCTTGCGCAGGTCGTGCTGCACCGGGCTGTACGAGGATTTCTCCAGATAAGCCTCCGCGAGGTTGTACAGCGGGTCGCCGTCGAGGGGCACGTCTTCCAGGATCCACCGCAAGCCGATGAGCAGGTCGTCGTCCACCACGTAGCAGAACTGCGCGATCGTGCGCAGGAGGTCGAGGGGAGGCTGCTCGCAGAAGCCGCCCTCAAACACCACGCGGATGCGGTCTTGCGGCCTGGCCGGGCGCGCCTCGATCTGGGGGAGGACGGCTCTGAGCAGTTCGTTGTGCTCTTCGCGCGGGATCATCCCGCCGACCGCCATGAGCACGTAAGCCTCGTCCGCCGAGAGCAGCCAGGGCGTTTCCCGTTTGATGGCATACAGCCTGTGCAGCAAGCGGCGGTTCTCGTTGAACACCGCGATGGAATTCCGCAGGTCGTCGTCGGTGACGGCCCGGCCGGCGACGGCCTCGATCTCCCGCTTGATCCGGTCGTACTCGCCGCGCAGGTACTGGGCCGAGTGCCGCGAATTGGCGTTCTGAGGCAGATAAAGGATCTGGCAGGGATACTTGAAGTTGCGGCCCCAGACGGCGGCGAGATTCCGGGCGGCGTCGCAGATGGGGTGGGAGACGAACATATCGAGCCGCACCCGGTCGCTCAGCGCCAGCTCGAGCGAGGTCTTCAAAATCGAGCACAGGTACGACCCGAACCGCGCTTCGGCCTGGCGCGCCTCGATCTGCGCGCCGCGCATTTTAAGAGGCAGCAGCCCCGCCGCGTGGGCGATTTCCTCGGGGAAATACACCTGGAAGTGGCCGAGCACCTTGCCCCCGGCCTCGCGCCACCGCTTCACGGTCGGGAAATCGCCGTCCTCCAGCAGTTCCCGGCACAGGTAGAGCGCATCGTCTAACGACTGGTAAGGTTTGCTGTCTAA
>DATDRS010000393.1:0-4542 GCA_035291605.1 Anaerolineales bacterium
CCCAGCCGCATATTGGCCATAAGCACCGTGGCAGCCTCGTCGCTGTCGAGAGCCACCCAGCCCAGATGGCGCACCCAGAGGCCGAAGAAGATAAGCAGACTCGCCATCAGCAGCCAGACGCCTGTGCGACCTGCAGCGCGAATCCCCAAATTCGGAGTTTGTTTCATCTCAGAAAACTCAAGACCCTCTCATTGAACTGCTTCGGCGCTTCCATGTTCACCATGTGGCCCGCGCCCGCGATGACGACTTTGCGCGCGTTCGGGATCTGTCCGGCCAGCAGGTTGGCGATGGCGTGAAAGTCCGGCAAGTCGCGCTCGCCGACGACGGCGAGCACAGGGACCTGAATCTGGTCGAGGCGCTCGCTCGTCGGCGGGTCGGGCAGGCGTTCCTGTCCGCGGTGGATCCAGTGCCAGCCGGAATAGTCGTCCACCATCTGCTTCAAGCGGGCGGCGACGGCAGGCTGCTCCATCGCCGGGGCGAACAGGGGATCGGCCAACCAGAGGTCTTTGGCGGCGGACCATCCCGCTTCACGCGCTTTTTCGGCCACAGGCCGCCAACTGGCCGTCCCCTTATAACCCCACAGCGTGGTATCCACGAGGGTCAAAGAACGCACCCTCGCCGGATACTCCACCGCGAAGTCCAGCGCGATGCCGCCGCCGCGCGAGAGGCCGACGAGGTGCGCTGCGGCCAGGCCCAGATGCATGAGCAGGCCGTTCAGGTCGTCGGCGTGCGCGAATGGCTCGGCATTCGGGGGCGACGACTTTCCAAAACCGCGCAGATCGTAGCGAATGGCCTGATACTGTTGCGCAAAAACAAGGAACTGATCATCCCACATACGGGCGTCGAGTGTGTTGCCATGGAGGAAGATCACAGGCTCACCCGTCCCCGTGGTTTCGTAGTAAAGCCGCGCCCCGTTCACTTCGGCGAAGCCGGATGGCTTTGACATAGTCATTAGCCCTGAAACCTCTGTAGCTACCGCCGCATCGCTCGGTCATCCGCGCTGCGCGAAGAGTTTTATCTCACAGCCAATCCTTCTTCCAAAAAACGATCACGACGGCCATCGTCACCAGCAGCGAGACCAGCAAGGTCCACGTGAAAGCCAACGGGTGACTCTGCCCTGGCAACTGGACGTTCATGCCATAGAAGCTGGCAATCAAGGCGGGCAGGCTGACGATGATCGTCACGGAAGCCAAAAACTTCATCACCACGTTCAGGTTGTTGGAGATGATTGAGGCAAACGCATCCATCATTTGACTGAGGATATTCTCCGAGATGCTGGTCATTTCGATGGCCTGGCGCACTTCAATCAGCACGTCCTCCAGTAGTTCGTCGTCCTCCGGGAGGTGCTGGAGCAATCGGCCTTTTTGCAGGCGGTCCAGCACGAGTTCATTGGATTTCAAGGCGGTGGTGAAATAGACCAGGCACTTTTGGTACTTGAGAATCTCAAGAACCTCCCGGTTGCGCAGAGAGCGCTGGAGCTTGTCTTCCAGCGCCTCCACGGCGGCGTTGATTTCGCGGAGTTGGATGAGATATTGATCGGCGATATGCCAGAGCAGGTGCAACACGAACCGTGTCTTCTTGGCAGTTGAGAGGCCGCGCACACGCCCAGACGCAAATTTTTGCATGACGCCGGTCCCCAGAGGGGTGATGGTCACGATGAACTTTTCGGTAAGGATGATGCTGAGGGGGATCGTGATGAACGGGATATCGGCGGACGCTCCCTGTGCGAAGGGAAAGTGCAGGATGATCAACAGTCCCGCGTTGTCGCGCTCGGTGCGAGGGCGCTCGTCCAGGTCGGGGGCGTGAGTGAGAAAATCGGGCGGCAGCCCCAAACCCTCCAGCCGGGCGATTTCCTCGGCGTCCGGGGCGACGACGTGGATCCAACAGCCCTCCGTAACGTGTTCAACGGTTTCCAGGCCGTGCTCGGCGCTTTTGAAGACGGTGATCATAGGCTTATGGCGCATTACCGGAGGCGCTGATTCAGCGCACAGCGCGTCGGCGTTTCAGTGTTCTAGCAACCTCGGCCTCGCCTGCCGCCATCTCTCGCTCGCCGTCCATTGCTCGTACGCCGCCGCTACCCTCAACATGGTCGCTTCGTCCCAGTCATTCGCCAAGATTTGCAGGCCGATGGGCAGACCGTTTGAGTCGAGGCCGCAGGGGACGGAGATACCCGGCGTGCCGGCGTGGTTGGCCGGGACGGTGAGCAGGTCGGCGTATTGCATCAAGACCGAGTCGCCGTACACCGCGCCGATCTCAAAGGCGGTGGTGGGCGTGGTCGGCGTGAGCAGGACGTCGCAGCGATATGGGCCGTGCGGGTCGAACGCGGCTTCGAAGTCCCGGCGAATGAGCGTGCGCACGCGTAGCGCCCGCTGGTAGTATTGCTTGGCATACTGCGCGCCGGAGACGTACAGGCCCATCAGGATGCGCAGTTTGGGCTGGAGGCCAAAGGCCTCGGCGCGGGTCTTTCGGTACATCTCGCGCAGATCGTTCACAGGCGCCCGGGTGCGGTAGCCATATTTCACGCCGTCGAAGCGGTGCAGGTTGGAGGCGGCCTCGACGCGCGAGACGACGAAGTAGGCCGGGATCGCCAGGTGAGTGTTGGGCATCGGCACGTTTTCGATGATCTCCGCACCCGCCTGCGCGAGTTTCTGCGCTGCGGCCAGCACCGCTTGCTTAATCTCCGGGGTGATCTCGGTGTCGCGCAGTTCGCCGGTCTGCGCGTCGGGGTAGCGGATGCGGAAGTAGTCCGGGCTGAGGCCAATACGCAAGCCCTTCACACCCTCGTCCAGTTGCGTGGTGAAGTCGGGCACGGGGATATGCGCAGCGGTCGAGTCGCCGTAGGTATCTGCGCCGCTCATGACGTTGAGCATCAACGCCGCATCGCGCACGTCACGCGTGATCGGGCCAGGGCAGTCGAGCGACGAGCCGAACGCGATCAACCCGTAACGGCTGACGCGGCCATAGGTAGGCTTGACGCCGACGACGCCGCAAAAGGCCGCCGGTTGGCGGATGGATCCGGCGGTGTCGGTGCCGATGGACACGACGGCTTCCCCGGCGGCCACGCTCACCGCGCTCCCCCCCGAGGAGCCGCCCGGCACGCGGGTGAGGTCCCAGGGGTTGCGCGGCGCGGGTTGGAACGCGGAGGACTCGTTGGATGAGCCGTAGGCATATTCGTCCAGGTTGGCCTTGCCGACGAGCACGGCGCCGGCTCTTTCGAGGCGCTCGACCGGGGTCGCGGTATAGGGCGCGATGAAGCTCTCAAGCATCTTGCTCCCGGCGGTGGAGGGAGTGCCCTCGACGCAGAAGATGTCTTTGACGCTCAACGGCGCGCCGGCGAGCGGGCCGGGGTCTTCGCCGCGTGCGAGCCGCGCGTCAACGGTTTGGGCGCGCTCCAGCGCCCGCTCGCGTTGAAGCGAGATGTAGGCGTGGACGGTTGTGGCGTCAGTAGGATGGGGGGAATACGGAGAGGTCGAGGCCGCCCGGCCCTCCACGGCGTCAATGCGGCGGAAAGTGGATTCGAGGATCTCGACGGCAGTGATGTCACGGGCCTTGAGTTTGGCCACGAGTTCGTGAGCAGTCAGGTCGCAGAGTTCTGGCATCGGATGGATAGCGGATATAGCGGATGGGGAACGGGAATCCGTTATATCCGCTTTTAGCCGCTGCTAAAGTTCTTCGTGCGGTATCTCCGGAACGACGAAATAGCCCTCCTCGACTTCCGGCGCTTGTTTGAGGATCTTTTCGGCGTCGTGGCAGGGGCGGGTTTCGTCGGCGCGGAGGGCCGGGCGGATAGGCGAGGGGTATGTGACCCCGTGGGCGGCGGGGGGGACATCGTCCGGGACGGGAATGCGCTCCAACTCGTGGATCGCCTTCAGCTGGCCGTTCAGTTGCTTCCGCAGGTACTCGCTTTCCTCGGGCGTCAATTCGAGAGCCGCCAGTTCGACGAGATGGGCAAACAGTTCGGGGGTGATTTCGTCCGGCATAGCAGTAGTTACTCCTCACGAGGTGCGAAGCACTCGCTTCGCAGAAGTGCGTCGCACCCGTGGTGATTTTACCTGAGCCGGGCGCAAAACAAAAACCGCGCGGCTTGCAGGCCGCGCGGTTTGCCGGTTGGAGCAGAGCACAGGCGGGCGGTCAGCCGCCGGAGGCCAGGCCGAGAGCCAAAATGATCGGCGTACCAATGATGCCGGTGGCGCAGAAGGTGGCGAAGCCCGCGACGATTGCGGCAATGACCACCGTGATGAGCGCTTTGACAGTGTCGAACTCGGCCGACTCGCGCAGCGCAATCAAACCGGACACAACCGCGCCAATCCAGCCTACGAAGGCAATCAGGCCGCCCAGAATGGGTATAAATCCCAAGATACCGACCGCCTGCCACGCATAGGCAAACCCCAGTGTGCGCGCCATTTCTTGGAACTCAGTCTTGCCCTGGAAGAATGTCTTAGCGATGAAAGCGGCCACGGCCGAGTAAAGTCCAAAGCCGATCAGGCCGCCGATGATTCCCAGGGCGACGAGAACGATGCCGGCCGCAGCGCCTTGTCCCGC
>DATDRS010000394.1:0-3754 GCA_035291605.1 Anaerolineales bacterium
CGCCACGCAACTGGCAGGTGAGGCGCCTCACGCCTACAGATTAGGAGGACACACCGGCTAAGTCAACAGGCCTGGCCAGCCTATAACCATTTTCGTACTGGAGGACACACATATGCCAAAGCCCCCCGTCGTCATTCCCCTGGGCCTGATCTATCAGGGCTACACGCCCGACACCACTGATGAGCAGGCCCGCGCCGCCCACCTGCGCCGCTACGGGAAACCGCCCGCCGAGCTGCACCGGACGCCAGTGCTCGTACTCACTGGCCCGATCCTCATGCCCGGCCACGTGGCGCTCACGACCGCGCCGGGCGCATTCCGCCTGAACTGAAAGGAGCAACCATGGCCAAGGACTTCACCATCACTATCAGCCCCCAATCCCCCCGCGCCGACGACTTCCAAAAAGTCTTCGGCACAACCACCGTCTGCGTCAAGTCACCCTTCCCCGAATGGGGCAACCTGCCCGGCCTCGGTCGCAGCCTGGTCTACCTGCTCGACATAGAAACTCTCACCGCTGAGCAACTGCGCAAGATGATCGAGCACATCGCCAACAAGTTTGGTCTCGACTTCGCCGAAGTCGCCGCCGAACTGAACCAGCACGGCATGCCGATCCTGGCGGAGGAGTGCACTACCACGATCTACAACCCGCACAAGTGGCTGACTTAACGAACCGCCCCGCGTGGCTACCACACCACGCGGGGCGCGCCGTTCGCTGTGGAGGACCCTCAGCGAGGACACAAACATCCTACCACGATCACGAACGAAAGGACGCACCAATGATTACTCTAACCGAAGACCAACACAAGCAGCTCGCCGCCGTCAGCGAGATCGCCGAGGCCCTGCGCCACGTGGACCTCGACCAGGTGGACCTGCAGCCCACCAGCCGCGCCTACGAACTTGCCGCCTCCGCCGCGCTCAGCGTGCTCCTGGCACACGAACTGGGCCAGACCGTCAGCCTCGACGTAGGGGCACGCCTTGCGCCTGCCCACCGGAGCAATGGTCACAGCCCAAAAGCACGCAGAAGCGGCCAGCTACACAAGAAGGTCGGCAGCGGCACGCATCAGTGCCTGTACTGTCCGATGAAGTTCACAAAGATCGGCAACATAGCGCGGCACATCAAGGCCAAGCACCCCGACCATGTCCCCGCTGCTGCCTGATCGCGCCGCGGGCGCCTGACAAAGAACACTGCGTCATCTGCGAATGGGAGCTCACTACCACCGCCTGGAAGCGCGTTCACGCGATCGCCGACGGCGAGCTCCCCTTCCGCATCTAACATTTGTAGTGGCGCACGCAAGTGCGCCACTGGAGGACACCATGAACACCAAACACCTCGTGCACTACATCGCCGACCTGCTCACCTGGGCGCTGGCCTTCGCCAGCATCGGCGCCGCCTGGTATCAGACCGCCCGCTTACTCGTAGCCTTCGGCGATCCCACCGCGCCGTGGTGGCCGTACCTGGCGGCCACCGCCATCGAAGGCGCTATCATCGTCACCGGCCTGGTGCTGATGACCGAGCGCCCCGGCTACACCAGCGCGGCCGCGCTGATCGTCTTCGTCGCCTCGACGCTGCTGTCGATCCTGGCTCAGATCGGCGAAGCCGCGCTCAGCAGCGGCCAGCCTCTCCCCGCCTGGCTCTCCCTCGCTGTGCGCTATGCCGCCCCCGCCACCGTCACCCTCACCGGCGCGGCGCTGTGGATCATGAAGATCATGCGCGAACAAACATCCGCGCCTGCCGTGATCCCTACGCCGGCACCGATCCACCTGCACCCCGCGCCGATCACGCCGCCCATCGCCCAGGCTGCGCCTATCGCTCAGCCTGAGCCGAGTGACAACGGCCAGCGACACGAGGCAGTCATCGTCACCCCAAAAGGCAAGCGGGGTGGATAGAAATCTTCTACCGGGGCCACCGCCGCCGCTACGCCCGCCTGCGCTGGCGCGAGGGTGGGCGCAAGCGCGGCCGCTACCTCGGGCGGTGCCCCCCATGACCCCCACCCAGGAGTAAGCCACGGGAGTAGCCATGCAACAACTCCTCGACCTCATCGCCCGCATGCGCGGCGCCGACTTGTACGTGTTCATCGTGCTGGCTATCGCGCACCAGACCGGCGCCGACACTGTCAGCCCGGAGTGGATCCGCGCCCGGACCACCTACCGGCAGAACATGATTGCCGACAGCCTGCACAAGCTCAACGCCTGGGGACTGGCCGAAGCCGTCACCCGCTACGCCTGGCGGCTGACCGCCCACGCCCGGCAACTTTCCCTACCCCTGGCCGAGTTATCCACAGGGTTATCCACAGGCCCCACGCTGACTCTGAAAGATTCAGAGTCGCCGGGTAGTAGTAGTAGTTTAAAAGAGGGTCCTCAGTTAACTATAACTACTACTACTACCAGCCCGACTCTGAAAGATTCAGAGTCGCCGGCTGTCGAGGTGCTCATCAACGCCCTGACCGCCACCGGTGCTGATCGCCCCCGGTCGGCCGAGGCCATCAGCCAGGCGCTGGCCCGCGGCGAGGCTCTAGAGACCATCGCCCAGCGCATCGTCAACGGCAAACGCTATCGCGCCAGCCCCGCTGGACGCACCATCCGCAGCCCGTACTGGCTCGTCGCCGCCATCGCCGACGGACGCGGCATCCCTGACGTTCCCCCGTCGCCTATGTCCGACGAGGAACGCTATGACGGCTACCGGCCCTATCTATCACGGCCCGATGACGATGATGACCCCGGCGAAATCTTCGCCGACGACGGAGAGAAGACGTGAGCAAACTCGTATTGTCCCTCTTCCCTGGCATCGGCTTGCTCGACATGGCCTTCGAGCAGGAAGGCTTCTGCGTCGTGCGCGGCCCGGATGAGCTGTGGGGCGGCGACATCCACGCCTTCCACCCGCCGCCCAACAAGTTCGACGGCGTCATCGGCGGCCCACCGTGCCAGAGTTTCAGCTCCCTGAGGAAACTAGTCGCCGCCAAAGGCCATAGAACCGCCCCCAACCTGATCCCGGAATTCGAGCGCTGCATAGGTGAAGCCCGACCTGACTGGTTTCTCATGGAGAATGTGCGCTTTGCGCCGTTGCCTGTTGTACCGGACTACGCCGTCAAAGCCACACTTCTCAACGCACGCTCATGCGGCAGCAAGCAGAACCGCGTCCGACGCTTCTCATTCGGCGTGCGCGGTGAGCAGCCCATCAACTTACTGGCCTTCGTCGAGACCTGTGCGCTGGAACCGATCGAGTTTGAATACGCGGTTCTCGCCGGTCACGGACCAACGCCGGGTTTCAGGGACCGGAACAACGCGAAGCTATGGCACACCGTCGAAAAGATGATCGAGCTTCAGGGGTTGCCGAAAGGCTTCCTGGATCACGCGCCTTTCACGTCAACCGGCAAGCGAAAGGTCATCGGCAACGGCGTGCCGCTCCTCATGGGCCGCGCGGTGGCGCGTGCGGTGCAACAGGCACGGAAGAAGATGACCCCATGACCCGCGCCCAGCACCGCGCCCGCTTGCGCGAACTCCGCAAAGAGCTTCGCTACTGCCAAGCCATGAACCGCCTCGACGCCAGCATCCTGCGCGGCGGCATCGCCCGCGCCAAACGCATCGGCGCGCTCATGCGCGCGCTCCAACGCGCGCCAGAAAGGAAACGCTCATGAACACTCAGACTTTCATCTTTACACGACGCGCTCGCGCCATCGCCGACGCCCGCGAATGGCTCAGCCACGAACCGCTCTTCCTCGACACTGAAACCACCGGCCTCGGCGACCACGACCAGGTG
>DATDRS010000395.1:0-4978 GCA_035291605.1 Anaerolineales bacterium
TCTGGCGGGCGGCTTGCTGGAGGAGGCGCTCTTCTGGGGCACGGGGGGCCGCCGGTTCAAAGTCGAGGAAACTACCTGCGTCGCCAAAGGCGACCCGACTTGCACGTTCCAGATCGAGAAACGGCCGCTGGATTAGAGAAAAGCGTATCCGCTGCGTGGCGCATGGCCAAGCGCAGGCTATTTTTGTTAAGCGCTCTCAGACGAGAAGCGCTCGTCCTTTGGCAGCCAGGCCAGGGCAGCGGTGAGCGCCTCCTGTCGGGAAGCCTCGTCGAAGCGCTGCTCGATTGTTTGCCCCCGGAGTAGAAGCTCAAACTGCATCGGCGCATCGCCTTAGCCATCGAGGCGGATTATCCGGGTACAGTTGAACCATTTTCATTTGACAATCTCTTTATGAAGTGAACTACTGATGTTACGGCCGCCCGACAAGTTCAGACCGGTTTAATCTTCTGAAGCAGCAATGGGCGGAGGCTCTCCGCCCAGGCGCGAATGGCATTCCAATCACGGTGATCGCCCTCCGACCAAACGCCGAAGACAACACTCAAGCGAAACTTCAGCCTGTCGCTAAACGACGGGATTTTGCTGATGTCCAGCGCCCCGGCAAAGAGGCCCTCGCTCACCGGCTTCACTAGCGCGCGCACTGGCTCCAGCCAGGTTGCTACGTGCTCGCGGTATTTGTCGGCGCTCCGCATGGTCAGCGTCATACACACCAGGAACGCGGCGAAGGGTTTTTGGGCCAATGCCGCCTGATGAGTCTGTACAAATTGCATGGCTTCCGGCAGCCATTCCCCACCGCGAATGGCGCTGCCGGCCACCACAGCTTGGTAGGGGGCCAGGTCTTTTACATCTTGCATGGGGAGCACATCCACCTGCGCACCGCTTTCGGCCAGGGTTTTGCCGATCGCTTCAGCCACGCCCGCTGTGGAACCGATCCGGCTGGCATAAGTCACAAGGATTTTGTTTGACATTGTGGTTTCTCCTTCACAAGCCGCCCGACTATTTCTCCGCGGCTTTCATATTCCCAAACAACAACCCGCTCGCGATTAGACCGAGTACGGTCAAAAAGACCCACAACGGTATCTCGCCTCCCGCGCCTTCCACGCCAGCATTTGCCGCCCAGAGCGAACCGACGGTCAGTACCAGAGTGTACAAAGGGCCTTTGACCGTGGATATTCCCGCCAGCACGTAGCCCCACGACTTGCGCTTCCACAGCCAGACTGCGCCCAGAACGAGAAGGGGCACCAGCAAAGTCAGGTCAAGGGCAAACACGACACTGGTGGGATGACCTGTACTTGTAACAATGGATGGGACTTGTCCTGTGAAGATGAACCCCAGCGATTGAGCAAAATAAATGACACTCAGGCCAAACGCCACGAACATCATGTAACCGCTGATCCATTTGACGGGTGTTCTTTCGCGGAACTGTTGGCCGATCCCGTTTACGTCGAGCGTTAACAGCCCGAAGATCAATGCGAAGATGGACAAGGCAAGCAACGCAACGTAGATCAGGAAGAACCAGTTGAACGCCGCGCCAAAGAGGTAAAACGCGTAGTTATAGAGCATGTAATCCAACACGCCCACCCAGATCAACTGGGCTTTGAGCGAGCCGCGCATCGCAAGGATCAACGCCGCGACCAATATCGGGACAGCGACGGCCAGCGTCACCAGGTCATTGCCCTTCCACGCCGAAGTGACGAAGAGATTGTCGCGGTACAGGCCGCTGATGAAAAGCCCGCCTGCGGATTGCACGAGCGCCAGGATGGCAATGCTGGCCGAGAGAATATAAGCCGATCTGAATTTGGTTTGTGACATTGGATAATCCTTTGTAACTGCTTAGCCGTCTAACAGCGGCATGTACGGCTGGCCAGTGAAAACGCTGGTGAGCCCATCGAGGATCGAATACTCTTGCTTGCGCAACGTCGAGATGTACCCGCGAATGCGGCAGAAGTAGTCGGCGCCTTCCGGGCTGCGAAAACACCCGGAGACTTTCTGCTTGACCTTGAGCATGCGCAGGTCGCGCTCGGCCTGATTATTGTCAAAGGGCACGGTGAAATCATGCAGGAAGGCGAGGATCGCAACCCGATGCGTTTCCAGCCGCTCGAGCAGATTTCGGGCGGGCGTTTGTTTGGGGCGCCCGCGCTTCCCGGTCGGGGGCGAAGGCGGGTTGGCCAACAGACCTTCGTTCAGAAAGCGAGTGTAGGCCGCTTCGTAGCCTGCACACTGTTGGGGGGTCAAGGCGGTCAGTCCGGCGGTCCGGGCCGCCTCGACGGCGGCTTTCATGCGCAACAGCAATTTGATCAACGCCTGCATCCAGGGTTGCGCGGTCTCTTCGTGCAGGCCAATCAACTCGCGCAGCAGATGGGCATTGCACAAGGCATACAAGCCGGCCAGATTCAGGTACGGGGCCCAGGCATCATGCACACGTCGGCCAGCGAAGCCGAGCAACAAGCCGATGGTCTCGAAGGCTTGACGGCCACGCTTAGCGTGATGGGCGTAGAAAGTCAAGAGGGCCGTGCTCATCACATGCACCCAGGCGGTGCGGCCCGCAACCCGGATGCCCGTTTCGTCCACATGCGCGACAGGGGCTTGGTGCAAAGCGTCGCGGAGGGCCTGTTCCACCGGTGCCAAGCGCGTGTACGCCAGACGCTGCGCGCTGGTCAGCGTGCCTTCCGACGGATAGATGCCAAACAGGTCACCAAGCGCTTCGACAGTCCGTTCATAGGGCAACAACTGGTAGGTCTGCAAATACACTGCGATAGCCTTGGTCCGCGGCCCATATTGAACTGGCTGCGTCACCTCGGATGGAAATTCCGCCACTGTGACCACCTGGCATACCGGGCAGGCTTTATGGGCGGCTTGATGCTCGGTCACTTCCGGGCGCGGCTTGGGGATCTCAATCACTTGGCGCCGCTCCCGGCCGACCTCCGGGGCCCGGTCCAAGGCAGCCCCACACCCGGCACAGACCATCGGCATATACGGGATGACCACATCGGGATCATCCACCAGCGCGCGCGTCACGCCCGGATGCTTGGCTTGCCCGCCGCTCTTCTTGCCGCTCCGCTTGCGCAAACTGCGCGGCCGCGGCCGCTTCGCTGGCCCATCGCTCGACGGCGGCTGATGGCTGTTATGACTGTCTTTCCCCAGCCGTGCTTTCAACTGCTCCATCTGCGCGGTCAACTCGGCGATTTCGTATTGGAGCGTAGTGACTACGGCCTCGACCAACGCCACGGTCGCCTCGGGGCCCGCCTGATACGCCGCTAGTATTTCGTCTCGAGAAGGCATGGTGCGCTACTATACTCTCGTTCTCACGCCACACAAGCCTGTGCAGTTACCATTTTGCGCCCATATTCGAAATCGGAAATGAGATGGACTTTGTATTGAGCGAGGCGAAGCGGCTTCGCTTGCGCTATCCCAAAATACAAGTGGCTCCTCTCTTGTATCGTGTTGAGGACAACCTTTTGTACTTGATAAACGGGAACTAAAAGCGACAGGCTGCAATCCTATGCTTACGTCAGTCACGTTCAATACACCGAGCGGCCCAACCTTGGCATGCAGGCGACGGGGCTACGCCCGGCTAATTCGGGCGAGTCGGAATGACCCGCCCCGCGCCTGATGCCCACCGATCTGCTCAAGGACCTCGTCTCTGCCTGGCTGGTGCGTGATTTCTTCGATCATCCGCAAACCACACAGTTTTACGGACGCGAGTTTCGCGCGGGGTTGAAGGCCGTTGGTTTGCGAGTACAGAAATGGTGGCAGTGGGGAGAGTGGGGTATCATGGGACAAGCTGGTAAACAAACGGCCTTGGAGAAAATCAACGCATGAATCAACCCGCGCCATCAAATGAGCCAGAAACCCGCACCGTTTGCGGCGGAAAAATCAGCGACCCTGATCGCTACCCCAGCGCCCTCTATCGCGGCCAGCGCGTCTACTTCTGCACCCGCGCCTGTCTGCGCGCCTGTGAGTCCGACCCGGACCGCTTCATGGCCGGTGAGATTGAGCACCCAACCGAAGAAGACTGACGGGCATACCCCTCCAAAAGATTAATCCCGGGTGAGACAAACCGGGCGACTCACTAAGCGCCACCCGCCAAACGGCGTATCCCCAAACAGGCTAAACGCCTCTCACACCCTCAACCGTAATCCGCTTAGAGTCATCTTTGGAGCAACACTTCGATTCCAAGGAGACTCACGTGGAACACAATCATCCTGCAACTGATCGTCCTGTGCGCATTCCGCCCGTGATCTGGATTCTGGGCTTCGGCCTGGTTGTCGCGCTGGCAGCGATCTTCGTCTTCAACGTCCCGTTGAGCACCGTCGGCTACTATGCCCTGATTGCCTTGTTCCTTGGCGGGCACTTCTTCATGCACGGTGCGCACGGTGGGCATGGTGGTCATGCCGGTCACGGGCAGCGTACCGGTTCGACGACCAACATGGATAGCCCAGCCAAGGCAGCCCAATACGACAAGGACGAGCACACCGGTCACTCCGGCGGCTGTCACTAAACTTCCTCCCGCAGAAAGGAAAAACGCCATGGATGAGAATTGTCACGTCGAACCGCTGCAAAAAACGGCCACCGCCGAAGAGCAGCAGACGACCACCTCGGCGCTCCTCGCCGTATGGGGTATGGGCTGCCCCAACTGCGCGGCCCGCGTCCGCAACAGCCCGCTGTCACTCAAGGGCGTCGTGGACGCCGAAGTGGATCACACGATTGGAATGGCCGAGGTGGTATTCAATCCCAACCTGACGACTACCCCGGCATTGATTGAGGCGGTAGCCCGGGCTGGTGGCGATGGGCGGCACGAGTATCGCGCGCGGTCGCTGAGTTGAATTCGGCACCCTGCCGATCTTCCTGCTCGCCGAGAGCATCGCCGCGTTAGCGAGCCTGTTCGGCGGGCGAGAGCGCCGAAAGCAGGTGCGGACTGCCGTTTACGCGGGCGGCTGATAGCGGCTGGCTGTTTGGCCTGGCAATCTTGTTTTCACTC
>DATDRS010000396.1:0-5439 GCA_035291605.1 Anaerolineales bacterium
TCGTCAACCGGCGGATAGACATCCTGCAGCGTCAAAGTCCAGACCCCAATGGCGCGGGAATCAACGAAACGGCTCAACGGCTGCTCCGGGCGGTAGCGACCGGTAAACGGCGCCGTCCCCAGGCTGATGGGTGTGGAGGCCTGATCGTCCAGGATCGTGTTTGTAAAGTTATCGCCATCCCCACCGACCTGATTGATCAAAAGAACCGACTGGCCCGAAGGCGAAGCCAGCGTGGCCACCACATCCCAGTCAAAGGTGTGGGTGACATTCAGCCACACATCCACGTCCGCGACGAGCTCGGTCGGGGTGAGGGCCAGCGTCGAGGTGATGAGAGTCGAGAAGACGGCAGAGGGGGTGTTGTTGGCGTACCCCCGGGTTGTCAGGTTAGTCGTGCTCAATGGAGTGGTGACCGTCCCACCCGCTGCGACAGCCGGCCGCCAGTTGTCGCCGCCGTCCATCGAGTAATAGGCGCGCACGAAGCGAGCCGGGTCGCCCTCAGGGTCATACAGGGTATAGGTAACAGGGATAGCCGGACTGCCAATGATCGTCGGCGTGGAGAAGAAATTGGCGTTGCGCGTCACGCCCGGACGCGCCACCGCGATGCGCGCCGGGTTATTCGCGAGCCGGGCGCTTTGCGCCACGCGGTTCAAGAAGACCTGGCTAGGCCACTGGTAGTTGCCGAGCGCCACGTCGAGCGCGCCGTCGCCGTTGAGGTCGCCCACGGCCGCGCCATAAGAGGTGCCGCCGTTCCCCAGCGTCGTGGCGAGCCGGAACTCCCCGCTCCCGTCGTTCAGGTAGACCTGCGAGGGCTGAACAAAACCGTTGCTCAACACCACGTCGAGCGCGCCGTCGCCGTTGAAGTCGCCCAGGGCCGCGCCATGTGTGTACGAGCCGCTTCCCAGGGCAGCGCCCGGCGTAAATTGGGCGGCGCCATCGTTGAGGAAGACCTGCACCGGCTCCAGGAAGTTGCCCAGCACCGCGTCCAGCGCGCCGTCGCCGTCGAGATCACCTAGCGCCACGCTATGGGTGCTCGCGCCGCCCCCCAGTGAGGCCTTCAGCGTGAACTGGCCGGCGCCGTTGTTCAGATAGACCTGGCTGGCCTGCTGGTAGTTGCCCAACACCACGTCCAACGCGCCGTCTCCGTTGAGGTCGCCGAGCGCCACGCTGTGCGTGCTCGCGCCGCCCCCGAGCGAGGCCAGCAACGAGAAAACGCCCAGGCCATTGTTCTTATACACCCGGCTGGGTTGGCCGTCGTTGCCCAGCGCCACGTCGAGCGCGCCATTGCCATCCACATCGCCCACGGCGACGCTCTGCGTCGCGTCTCCGCTCCCCAGCGTGCCGCCTGGCGTGAAGACTCCGGCCCCATTGTTCAAGTAAACCTGGCTGGGTTGGCCGTCGTTGCCGAGGAGCACATCGAGCGCGCCATTCCCGTCGAAATCGGCGACCGCCGCACTGGTGGTGGGAGTGATCGGCGCCCCGGTCAATGCGCTTGACGTGGGGAACCGACCGGTCCGGTCGTTCCAGTAGATGGCCGAAGGGGTTGCGCCGGAGTTGGCCAGCAAGATATCCAACGCGGCGTCGCCGTTGAAGTCACCCACCGCGGCGCCATACGTGTTGGCCCCGCTCCCCAGCACGCCCGCCGAAGTGAATCCGATCACGCCGTTGTTGAGGAAGAGCTGGTTAGGCTGGCCGCTGTTGCCGAGCACGATATCCAACGCGGCATCCCCGTTGAAGTCGGCCACGACCAGGCTGCGCGTGAAGGCCCCGCTCCCCAACGTGAGGGCGAGCGTGAACCCGCCTCCGCCGTTGTTCAAATAGATTTGCGTCGGGCGGGTGAACCCATTGCCGACCACGATGTCCAGCGCGCCGTCGCCGTTGACATCGCCGACCGTCGCGCTGAACAGGCTCCCCCCATTTCCGATGCTGGCGCTGGAGGGGAAATTGCCCGCGCCGTCGTTCGGATAAACCAGCGTGTCGAGCACGATATCCAGCGCGCCGTCGCCGGTGAGGTCGCCCACAGCGACATTGGTGGAGTTGACGCCGCTGCCCAGCAGGCTGCCGGGGTTGAAACTGCCCGCGCCGTCGTTCGCATTCAGGAAGACCTGGCTGCTCTGATTGAAATTGCCCAGCACGATGTCCGGTGGGCCGTCGCCGTTCACATCGCCCACGGCGATGGTCGTGGTGCTGGCCGACGCCGACAGGCTCCCCAGCGCGCCGCCCGCCGAAAAATTGCCGGAACCGTCGTTCAAAAACACCTGGGCCGCCTGACCCACGTATCCGAGCACAATATCCAGCTTGCCGTCGCCGTTGAAATCGCCGACGCCCAGGCTGCGCCCGCTGGCCGCCCCACCCACCATCTTGACCGTCGGGAATCCCCCGCTGCCGTTATTCAAAAAGACCTGCGTCGCCGCGCCGGAGTTGGTGAGCGCCACATCCAGCTTGCCGTCGCCATTGAAGTCGCCCACCCCCACGCCGCCGGAGGCTGTGCCTGTCCCCAGAGTCGCAGTGGAAGCGAAGCCTCCCTGACCGTCGTTCACGTAGACCTGGGCGGATGCGCCTGGATAACCGATCACCACGTCGAGCGCGCCGTCGTCGTTGAAATCGCCCGCGGCCATGCTGCGCGTATCCGCGCCGGCGCCGACCAGACCCGCGAACGAGAAACCGAAACCGCCTCCCGCCGAGGCCGGGATGCTGGTCCAGAGATAGCTGCCGAAGACCGAGCCGGCCGGGTTCGTCGCCGTGACCGTGATGGATTTGCTCCCCTCCGTCGTCCAGGTATAAACCACGGTGTTCATCAGACTCGTGGTCACGTTGACGATGGGGGCCTGGTCGGCGGCCTGCCAGGTGTACGTGACTGGCATGGTCGGGTTAGTCGGACTGACGGCAGCGGTGAATCCATAGCCGATATTGGTGAAACCCAGCGTCGGCCCGCTGACCGTCACGCTGCTCAACGGGATGGGCACGAACTCGTCCGCGCCCAAATCCGGCGCGGTGATCAGCGGGCGGGGATCGCCGTCAATGTCGTTACTGACGTCGGTGCTCACACCCCGATCCAGCGCCGCGGAAGCGTCGGTCATATGATAACCATCCGCCGCAAAGGCCGGGTCGCCGGTGTAGGCGTTGGCAATCGTGATCGTTCCCGTGGTGCCGTAAGTGACAGAGCCGCCAGTGTCGGTCTGGTTGCCAAACCACAACACGCCATTCAAGTCAGCCGTCGTACCGCCATCGGCGACAATAGCCGTTCCGGTATGGCTTACGACGATCGTGTTGGTCAAGACGGCTATTGCGGTAGGAGTGCCAGGAAAGACATTGACCGCAGCTCCGTCCACGCTCGCATTGCGGATAAAGGTGTTATGCACCAGCGCCGGCTGGCTCTGCCACACCCCCACGCCGCCGCCGCCGTTGTAACCGGCGTAATTATCAATGAAAACGTTGTTGGTCAAGCGAGCATTGCTTTGATTCAGGCGAATGCCTCCGCCATAGACGCCTGCCGTATTGCTAATGAAGATGTTGCTCTCCAACACCGCCTGGTTGGACTGTTCCAGGCCTACCCCGGCCCCGTAGCCAGCCGTGTTGCTCATGATCGTGTTGTTGTTCAGTGTGGTCGGGCTGGAACTCGCTAAAACCCCACCGCCGACTCCGCCCCCGGCCGTGTTGTTGTAAATCATGCTCTGGATGAGGTTAACTTGCGCCGTGGCGATGCGAATGCCGCCGCCGTTGAAGTCAGCGCCGCCGCCAGTGGAAGCGTTGCCGCCCGTAATGCGCAGCCCCTCCAGCGTGACGTTGATACTGCCAGTAACGAAGAACACCCGGCCCTGCCCCTGCGCATTCAAGATCGTCGGGTTGGCCCCCGGGTCGGAGACCGCCCAGTTGGCCGTGGTGTAGCCGCCACGGATGATGACGGACTTGTCAATGTACACCATCTGGTTGCTGCCCGCGCGGCTGGCGACGCCCGTGTAAGTCCCGGCGGCGACGTGTACTTCCCCGCCCGAGGTGGCCTGATCCACCGCGCGCTGCACGCTCGCGCACGGCGCGGCGACACTGGTGCAGTTGTTGTTCGTGTCCGAGCCGTTGGGGGCCACGTAGCGCGTGGTGCTGGTGATGGTGACGTTGGCGACGACGAGCGCGCCCGTCTGCGGATTGGACACGCCACCCACTCTGCGGCGGTCGTAGGCCGTGACCGTCACGGTATACAGGCCATTCGGCGCGAGGCCGGGATCCCACGGCGCGCAGGAACTGGTAGTGGCCGGGCTGGTCCCCAGGCAATAATAATTGGCGTAGTTGGTCAGCGAGGGGGAGTTGACGGTGTAGCTGTAGACCTCCACCCCGGCGGGGTTGCGGAAGCTGTACACAACGCGATTTAGAGCCGCATAGCGCATCGTCACGTATACGGCGGTGCTGGTAGAAATCGTCTGGCCGTTGGTCAGCCCGACAGTGGTCGTGATGGACGGTGCGGGAGGATAGCGCGCCGCGTCGTTAGCGTTGGAGGCGTAGGCGGTGTCCCGGTAGTTCGAGGTCGCCGCGTTGTAGACCCAGGTGCCATCTGGGTCCTGGAGCTCTTCGCCGTTGGTGAAGCCATCGCCATCAGTGTCTACATTATGGGCTGGGCTAAATGAACCAGCGCCGTGACCACCCCAGGCTTGACCCGCGAAAAATGGCTTGATGGCGGACGAGAACGAGTTGGTATAGCTCGAACTTTGCCGGATACCCGAAACATAAACATGGCACATCTGACACCCCTCTGGACTTGTGTCAGTGGCGAAAACATGGCTGCCGTTAGGCAAAGAGCCTGGAAAGCTGTCATAAGCAGTCGCTGGCGCGCTGGGAAACAACGAAAAGGCGAAGGCCGCCAGCGCCATCCCGATCAACGCGCCAGCCGCGAACACGCCCTGCGCTGAGGCCGGGAGGGCAGTCCTGGCGCGGGATCGCCGCCATCGCAAGATGAGTGCTATCCCATGAACAATGACCGGCACAGCCACGCTCAGCGCCAGCAGGCTGACCAACGTCAGCCAGAACAGCCGCTGGGTACCCGCCGAGGACTCGATCCCATTCTGGACGTGGACGTAATAGAGGGATTGCTCGTACGCTCTGGGGGTGAGGAGCGACGGCGGGCGTCCTTCGGCCACGAACAACAGGGTCACGGCCCCGACCAGCAGGAACATGGCGAGGATAAGCATGGCTTTGCTGTGCATCACTTTCACGGTGACACTCCTTCCCTACTCGCGGCAATCAATATGCGCGCTTCCGCCTGGATATGCAGGCCCATGATCTCTTGATCGAATTGTACGGGGAGCGGCAGGAGCGAATCATCCCAACAAGATAAAGTCTATCCTATTTTCAACAATTAGCAATTAGGAGTGTCTGGTGATTACCCGTACTGTCCGGGCGATGGTTGCGCGAGGCTGTCGCCCGCTGTCAGCCACAACAAAGAGCTGCTTC
>DATDRS010000397.1:0-22290 GCA_035291605.1 Anaerolineales bacterium
CAAGGCTTTCGGGCGCGCTTGGCCGCCAGTGTCGCCTTGCATAACTTCTGCCTCTGGCTTAACGCTCAGCTGGGGCGACCGCTCTTGGCCTTCGCCGACCTGATTGACTGGTGATCGGTTCATCTCGCACCAAGCGTTATAGCCCCCGAAACGAAGCGGAGTGGAGGAGGGGGAGACCGCGAAGCGGAGAGGGTGAGGCGAGAGTATACTTGAAGCGCGCTCCTCAACCCGAAAGGATGGAACCATCTTCATGCAAAAATTGACATGGGGTGATAGCGGCTGTATAATCCGCACAGTAGCTGGTCCTGCTCGTTTGGCCGCGCCGATCGTGGGACATCATTATCATCGGAGATAAGCTGGAGCTGATAACGAGGCTTTATTTCAGGGATAAGTTTGGCCCAACGCACTCGGCGCGCGGCGAGGTTTTTTGGCCCCAGCGCCGAGTTTTTTTGTTCGGGACAAGAGGATGACGACTGACGCGGGGGCTGATTTCAAATCCCTTTTGGACAGCGAGGAAAGCGCGCCGCCGTTAGAGCGTGGGACGATTCTTTCAGGCCGCGTGGTGGCGTTGGACACGCAGGGGATGATGGTGGACCTCGGCTTGAAGCGGGACGCCATCGTGCCCCGGGCCGAATTGGACAAGCTGGCTCAACGCGGCGTGGAGTTCCAGAAGGACCAGGAAGTCTGGGTCTCCATCGTCAATCCCGAGGACCGGGACGGCAACGTCCTCGTCTCGGTTGACCACAGCCGCCAGCAGCAGGACTGGATCAACGCCGAAAAACTGATGGCGAGCGGGGAGGTCTGGGAGGGCAAAGTCACCAGCTATAACCGGGGGGGATTGCTGGTCCAGTTTGGCGAGATCCAGGCCTTCGTCCCGGCCTCGCAGCTCTTCGACCTCCCGCATGGCCTCCCAGAGGCCGAGCGGCCGCAGCGGTTGGCCGCCCTGGTGGGTCAGCAGATGGGCTTCAAGGTCATCGAAGTTGACCGGCGGCGCAAGCGGCTGGTGCTCTCCCAGCGCAAAGCCCAGCGCGAGTATCGCAAGAAGCAGCAGACCAGCCTGCTCACGGAACTGGCTGAAGGGCAGGTCCGCAGAGGGGTGGTCACCGCCCTGCGCGAATTCGGCGCGTTCGTGGATTTGGGCGGCGTGGATGGGCTGGTTCACATTTCAGAATTGTCCTGGGAACGGGTGAAGCATCCCAGCGAGGTTTTGAAAGTGGGCCAGGAAGTGGAAGTGGAGGTCTTGAAGATAGACCGGGAGGCCAAGCGGATTGCGTTGAGCCTGAAGCGCCGCCAGGTAGATCCGTGGTCGAGGGTGACCGAATTGTTTGCCGTGGGGCAGGTGCTGGAGGGGAGGGTGACGCGCGTCGTCAACTTTGGGGCGTTTGTGAATGTGGGCTACGGCATCGAAGGCCTGTTGCATACCAGCCGCTGGGGCCGGCAGACCCTGGCCGAAGGCGACCAGGTCAAGGTGAAAGTGCTGCGAATCGAGCCGGAACGCCAGCGCGTCAGCCTGGGATTGGAAGCGAAAGAAGCGGCTCGGCCGGACGAGAGCCAGGAGGCTCCGGCGGCTGAGACGGGTGACACAGACAGCAAGGATGAGGCATAGATAAGAACGTATGGCAAAGTCAGAAGAAAAGATCGTCGTCGAGGGCGAGGTCATCGAGGCCATGAAGGCTACGCAGTTCCGGGTGAAGCTGGATAACGGCCACACGGTGCTGGCCTATCTGTCGGGCCGTTTGCGCAAGTATTACATCCGCATTCTGCTCGGCGACCGCGTCAAGGTCGAGCTGTCGCCGTATGACCTCACGCGCGGGCGCATCGTTTACCGCTTCAGCGCTGCCAGCGGCGGTCAGGCGGTTCCCGGAGCAACGTAACCCCATTTTGGTTGGCCAGCCCAACCACTGCCGCCCCGTGAGAATGGGGCGGTTTTGGTTTCCTTCACTCTCCTCCCCCTCTCTTGAACTTTGTTCAGGAGAGGGGAAGGGGTTGGGGGGTGAGGTCAGCGCCGCGCGATAATCGCGGTCCAGTCCTCGATATGCTCGTGCGCGAGGATCGTCAGGTCCCGGGTCTTGAGCGCAGCATTGACTTCGAACGCCTGCGAGGCGAGGATGCCGGACACGACGAGCAGCCCGCCGGGAGTGACGGCCTGCGCGAGGCCCTGCCCGAGCAGATCCACGATGACGCGGGCGAGGATGTTGGCGACGACAAAGGGCGCGCTCGCCATCCCGAATTGATGGGCGAGCACCTCAGCCAGCGAGCCTTTTTCAATGTGAATATGATCGGCCACGCCGTTGGCGGCGGCGTTTTCCTTAGCCACGCGCACGGCTTCGTCGTCAATGTCCACGGCGAGGAGTGGGCCGGCGCCGAGTTTGGCGGCGGCGATGGCAAGGATGCCCGAACCCGTGCCAAGGTCAATGACTGGCGTCCCCGGCTGGAGATGCCGCTCAATCGCCGCCAGGCACAACTGGGTGGTAGGATGGGTCCCGGTTCCAAAAGCCATGCCGGGGTCGAGGCGGATGGGCACGTCGTCCGGCGCCAGCGGCGGGTTGAGCCAGGCGGGGACGATGATCAAACGCTTGCCGATGCGGATCGGTTTGAAGTCGGCTTTCCATGCCTCGGACCAATCGGCCTCGGCGACGGGCCTGTATTGTGGTTGGGGCAGGGGAAGGATCTGGCCGAGATGCCAGAGGGCCTCTTCCAGTTGGGCGCGCGCGGCGGCGAGCCCCTCGTCGGCGGGCAGATAGGCGCGGACGATGACCGGGCCGACGGGGCGGCCTTTATCGTCAGGCGTGACCTCGATCTGCGTCGCTTCATGGACGACGCCGCCCGGGGCAAACCGCGCGAACACGTCGGCCACCGCCTCGGCGGCCTCGCCGCTCACGGTGAGGGAGACCTCGAGCCAGTTCATCGTGGCGTATGGCCGATGGCAGAGGGTATGGCCGCCTCAGCGCGCCATCAGCCATCTGCTATCCGCCTTCGGCTCTCGGCTATCTGCTACTCGCCCCACGCATTCCGCAGGCGCTCGACCAATCCGGTTTCAAGCGGGACGGCCTCGTCTTTAAGAGTCTTACTGAGGTCTTTGAGGAGCTTCTTCTGTTCGCCAGTGAGGTGGGTTGGCGTGGTGACGGCGACGACGACGAGCATATCGCCCCGGCCCTGGCGCTGGAGGTGCGGCACACCTTTGCCTTTCAGGGTGAAGACAGTGCCGGATTGCGTCCCAGGGGGGATGGCGACTTTTTCTGCGCCGTTCACACTCGGCACTTTGACATCCGCGCCCAGGGCGGCCTGCGCCACGTTGACGGCGATTTCGAGGATGATATCGTCGCCGCGCCGCCGGAAATACTTGTGCTCGGCGACGGAGATGACGACGTACAGGTTGCCCTGCGGCCCGCCGTTGACGCCCGGCTCGCCCTCGCCGGAAAGGCGGATCTGGGTGCCGGTATCCACCCCCGGCGGGATGCTCACCGAGAGACGGCGCGTTTGCCGAGTTTGTCCGCGGCCGCGGCAGGTGTGGCAGGGCGAAGTGATGACCTCCCCGGCCCCCCGGCAGGTGGGACAGGTGGTCACGTTGACCATCGAGCCGAGGAAAGTTTGGCGCACCTGCCGCACTTCGCCGCTGCCTTTGCATGTGGCGCAGCGGGTGGGAGAGGTGCCTGGCTCGGCCCCGCTCCCCCGGCATGTCTCGCAGACCTCGTGGCGGGTGACTTGAATCTCTTTCTGTGCGCCGGAAATGGCTTCTTCAAAGGGAATGGTGAGGTCGTAGCGCAAGTCGCCGCCCCGGCGCGGAGAGCGGCGCGAGGTGGAGCGCGCCCCGCCGAAGCTGCCGAAGATACTCTCGAAGATGTCCTCCATGCCGAAGCCGGAGAAATCCGCGGCGCCAAAACCAGCGCCGCTGACGCCCGCGTGGCCGTAGCGGTCATAAGCGGCGCGCTTTTGCTCATCCGAGAGGACGCCGTAGGCCTCATTCAGTTCTTTGAATTTTTCCTCGGCGCCGGAGTCCTTGTTCACGTCCGGGTGGTATTGCCGGGCGAGCTTGCGGAAAGCGCCCTTGATCTCGTCGGCGCTCGCGTTGCGCCCGACGCCGAGGACCTCGTAGTAGTCGCGCTTGGTCGCCATGATTTAGCTGATGGCTGATAGCAGATGGCCGATAGTAAATCGCAGATCGCGTTGCAGCACTTGGCCGTACGCTATTTGCCATCGGCCATTCGCTCTCTGCTGTTACGCTTCTTTGAATTCACCCTCGACGACATCGTCGCCGCCCTTGCCATCGCCGGGGCCGGCGCCGCCGGGTTGGCTGTCCGTGCCAGGGCCGGCCTGGCCGTACATCGCCGCGCCAATTTGCTGGACGACCTGATACAGATCGTTCGTCGCGCGCTTGATCGCTTCCAGGTCTTTGCCCTCCAGCGCCTGCCTGACGGCGGCAATCTTCTCCTCGACGCGGCTCTTCACGTCGCCGGGGATCTTATCGCCGCCCTCGCGCAGCGCCTTCTCGGCCGTGAAGACGGCGGCGTCGGCGGTGTTGCGCGTCTCCACCTCTTCCTTGCGCTTCTTATCCTCCGCCGCGAAGCGTTCGGCGTCTTTCACCATGCGGTCTACCTCGTCCTTGCCCAGGCCCGACGAAGCGGTGATCGTAATATGTTGGGAGCGCCCGGTCGCCTTGTCTTGCGCCGAGACTTTGAGGATGCCGTCGGCGTCAATGTCAAACGTCACTTCAATCTGCGGCACGCCGCGCGGCGCAGGCGGGATGCCGTCGAGGATGAAATTGCCGAGCAGTTTATTGTCGGCGGCCATCGGGCGCTCGCCCTGCACCACTTTGATCTCGACTGAGGTCTGCATGTCCGCTGCGGTCGAGAAGATCTGACTCTTGCGGGTGGGGATGGTGGTGTTGCGCTCGATGAGCGGAGTCGCCACCCCGCCGAGGGTCTCGATGGAAAGCGTGAGGGGCGTCACGTCCAAGAGGAGGATATCCTTAACCTCGCCGCCCAGCACGCCGGCCTGGATCGCCGCACCCACAGCGACGACCTCGTCCGGGTTCACGCCTTTGTGCGGCTCCTTGTTGAAGATCTTGCGCACGGCTTCCTGCACCGCCGGCATGCGCGTCATGCCGCCGACAAGCACCACTTCGTCAATCTCGCCTGGCTTGAGCTTCGCGTCTTCGAGCGCCTGCGTCACCGGCCGGATCGAGCGCTGGATCAGGTCTTCGCACAACTGCTCCAGCTTGGCCCGGGTGAGCGGCATGTTCAAGTGCTTGGGGCCGGAGGCGTCGGCGGTGATGAACGGCAGGTTGATCTCCGTCTGCATGACGGTCGAGAGCTCAATCTTGGCTTTCTCCGCCGCTTCCCTCAGACGCTGCAGGGCCTGCCGGTCGTTGCGCAGGTCAATGCCCTGCTCCTTGCGGAACTCGTCGGCCACCCAGTTGATGACGCGCTGGTCGAAGTCGTCGCCGCCGAGGAAGGTGTCGCCGTTCGTCGAGCGCACCTCGAACACGCCGTCACCCACGTCGAGCACCGAGATGTCGAACGTGCCGCCGCCGAGGTCGTAGACAGCGATCGTCTCGTCTTTCTTCTTGTCCAGGCCGTAGGCCAGCGAGGAGGCCGTCGGCTCGTTGATGATGCGCAGGACATCCAGCCCGGCGATGCGCCCCGCGTCTTTGGTCGCCTGCCGCTGGGAGTCATTGAAGTACGCCGGGACGGTAATGACCGCCTGCGTCACCGTCTCGCCGAGATAGGACTCGGCGTCGGCTTTGATCTTGGCGAGGATCATCGCGCTGATCTCGGGTGGAGAGTATTCCTTGCCGCCCATATACACGCGCACGTCGCCGTTCGGGGCCTGCCCGACCTTATACGGGACGACTTTAACAGCCTTCTGCACTTCAGCATCGCTGTATTTGCGTCCCATGAAGCGCTTGATCGAGAAGATGGTGTTCTCCGGGTTGAGCACCGCCTGGCGGCGGGCGACCTGGCCCACCGTGCGCTCGCCTGTCTTAGGATTGACGGCGACCACCGAGGGGATGAGCCGCGCCCCCTCGGACGCGGTGATCACCACCGGTTCACCGCCTTCCATGACGGCCACCACCGAGTTCGTCGTGCCCAGGTCAATGCCGATGATTTTGCCCATGTTGCGACTCCTGTGATTGGTAATTGGCAATCCGTAATTCCCAATTACTTCGCCACTCTCACTAACGCCGGTCTGATCACCCGGTCGCCCAGCTTGTACCCTTGCCTGAACACTTCAATGACATGCCCCGAGGAATGGTTCTCACTCTCCTCATGCGTGACGGCTTCGTGCAGGTTGGGATCGAACTCCCTGCCCTCGGCCTCGATGCGCGTGACGCCTTCGGCCTCGAGGAGGTTCTGGAACTTGCGGTAGATGAGGGCGATGCCCTCCGCCCATTTGGCCGTGTCCCCCTCCGGCGGCTGGTCTTTCATGGCGCGCTCAAAGTCGTCGAGCACGTCGAGGTAGCGCGCAATCACTTTGCCGGCCGTGGTCTGGTAAATCTCGGCCTGCTCCTTTTCGATGCGCTTTTTGTAATTGGCGAAGGCCGCGCGCTCGCGTTGCCAGCCATCCAGGTTCTCGGCCGCTTTGGTCTGGGCGGCCTCGAGGTCTTTTTGTAGTTCGTCGAGCGTGGCCGCCTGGGCTTGCGCCTCGCCGTCAGGCGGCGGGGCGCTGGGGGCCGAGGCTTCGGCCAGGGTTTCGGGTTGTTCGGGGGGGGTAGGTTCAGATTCCATGAAAGTAAACGGATGCAATCCTTGCGCCCTGAATTACACGCCGGTCACGCCTTTGCGTCTGAAGGGTGGGCTGTAACGCGAAATCAGATTTCCAGTCGGGATGGGCGAACGGCTATTCGGTGTAAATCTCATACATCAGGTCGCTCATCATCCCAGTGACGAAGCGGACGGTGGAGATGACGCGGCCATAGGCCATGCGCTGGGGGCCAAGCACGCCCATGGCGCCGGTCGCATGCCCGGCGACGCCGTAGCGGGCCAGCACCATCGAGCAGTCTTTCAGTTCTTGCCACGAGTTCTCGCCGCCGATCACCACCTGCACGCCGCCCACGTTGGGGGCGAGAACTTTGGCGAGAAACTCTTCGAGGTAGGTGCGCTCTTCGAGGACGCGCAAGGCCTGGCGGGCGGAGTCGGATGCGGCAAATTCAGGCTCGGCGAGCACGTTGGTCACGCCGTCGCGGAACACCTCGGTCGCGGAAAACGCTTCGGCCTTTTTCGTCACATCCGCCATGAGGCGGCAGACCTCCTGTTCGAGCGTGGGCATATACGCGGCCTGCGCGGCGATGCCATCGCTGTCGAGGCCTTTGCACGCGGCGTTGATGCGATTAGCCGATTCGGTCAGGACTTCCTGCGTGACCGGCTCGGCAAGCGTAAGCATCTGCTGGCGCACCTCGCCGCCGGTGAGCACGAGAACGAGCAAGACTTGCCGCCCACGCGTGGAGATCAGTTCAATGTGCTTGAAGCGGGCCTGGGTCTGGTGGGGGGCGGTGACCAGGCTGGCGCCCCGGGCGTGCTGGGCCAGGACCGAGGCCGCGAGGCGCATCCATTGGTCAATGTCCTGCCGGGCCTGATAGAACTGGTGGCTGATCGTGCGCTGTTCGGCCAGCGGCAACTCGGTTTCGCCGAGCAGTTTTTGGACAAAGTAGCGGTAGCCGGCTTCGGTGGGTTCGCGCCCGGCGGAGGTGTACGGCTGGCGCAGGTAGCCCTTGTCGGTCAGTTCGGACATTTCGTTGCGCACGGTGGCCGAGCTCACGCCCAACTGATACTTCTCCACCAGTGTCTTGGAACTGACCGCGTCGGCGCTTTCAATATACTCGCGGACGACTAGGCCCAGAATAGTCTGTTGCCGTTCAGTTAGCGGGTCCATAGTTTCTACATCTTTTAGCACTCTCGGCTTGAGAGTGCTAACACGCTGGAAAAGATTATAACGCCTGCGGGAGGGGGTGTCAATAAGTTTGAGGCAATTTTAGGCTGGAAGAATGGTCAGGTAGGAGAAAGGGGGGGTATGATCTTGCAGGGGCCTGGTGATTGCACGCATCTTGATGGCTTGCCGTCCACGGCCCCGCAGATGGTCCGTGAGGACGCGGGCCTGGAGCGTTTGTGAATAAATCACCAGGCAGGGCTTCTTGACTTCTCTCCCGGCTGAGGCTACCATTTCCCCAACTGTAACCGTTGAAAGGACACTGACGCATGGCGACGATGCATCATTTCACTGATGCCAGCTTCAAGCAGGAGGTTTTAGAGACCGCCCAGCCAGTGCTGGTGGATTTCACAGCGGAGTGGTGCGGGCCGTGCCACATGCTGGCCCCGGTGGTGGATAAATTGAACGAGGACTGGAACGGCGCGGTGAAGGTGGGCAAGCTGGATATTGACGCGAACGCCGAGACGACGATGGAATACCAAGTCATGGGCGTCCCGACGCTGATCCTGTTCAAAAACGGCCTGCCGGTCGAGCGCCTCATGGGGTTCATGCCGCGGGAACGCATCCTCGCCAAGCTCAATCCGCATTTGAGTTAGAGAGAGCAGTTCTGGAAAACGAGCGCCCGCCGAAAACCGGCGGGCGCTTTTGATGTCAGCCAGCGCAACGCAGCTTACTTCTTCTCCCCGTCCTTCTTGGACAGCATGGGTGGGTTGACGGGCAATTGCAGATAGAACACACTGCCGGGGAGTTTCTTCTCGTCGCAGCCCGGGCTTTCGACCCAGATCTTGCCGCCGTGCGCCCGGGCGACGCCCTTTGCAATCGCCAGCCCCAACCCCGGCCCGCCGCCCTTAAAGGCGGTCTTGCCCGACGAGTGCAACGCCACCGACCCCACCTGGTAGAACTTCTCGAAGATCAATTCTTGATGTTCGGGGTCAATGCCGACGCCCGTGTCCTGCACGCTGATCTGCACACCGGGAACCTCGCGTTCCAGCCTCACGGCCTGCGTGCGGATGGTGATGGTCCCCCCATCCGGCGTGTACTTGATCGCATTGACGACGAGGTGATACAGCGCCTTTTGAATCAGCGTCGGGTCGGCGTTGATGGGCGGCAGGTCGGGCGCGTGCTCGATGCGGATGGTCAGCTGGCGGTTCTCGGCGTCGGCCTGCAGGCGGTGGACGATGTCGTTCACCACGCTGCGGAGCGGCACCGGCACCGGGGCGATGCGCAGTTTGTCGCTGTCCACGCGGGTCACGTCCAGCATCGTGTTGACGATTTCGTGCAGGCGGTCGGTGCCTTTGCCGAGGCCGTCAAGCACTTCCATCAGCACCGCGTTGGCTTTCACCGCCGTGTCCATCTTCATCACGTTGATGTAGCCCTTCATCACCGTGAGCGGCGTGCGGAGCTCGTGCGCGGCGACCTCGATGAATTCCAGTTTGTTGCGGTCGAGCTGAGCCAGGATCTGGTTAGTGCGCTGCAGGTCCTTGATCGCCATCTGGTCATTCTGGCGCATCCGGGCGAGCGTGCTCCGCATGATGCTCAACGTCATGCGCGGGCTGCGGCTCAGCAGCGACTCGAAGTTGGGCTTGGTCATCTCCAGCACCGCGCACTCGGTGAGCGTGCGCACCGTCGCCGAGCGCGGCGCGTTCTGGATGAGGGCCATTTCGCCGATGAAATCCCCCCAGCCCAGCTTGCGCAGTTCCCGCTCGCCCTCTGTGTCGCTGATTTTCTTGGTGACGGCCACCTCGCCCTGCGCGATGATGTAGAAGATGTCCTCGTACGCGCCCTCGTGGCACAAACGGAAATCCTGCGGGTAGGCGTTGATGCTCGTCAACTTCGCCACTTCCTGCAGTTCGTCGGGGGCCAGGCCGGGGAAGGCTTGATCCAGTAAGCTGATTTTGTCTATGGTTGAAATCGGCGCTGTAGTCACGCGAAAGACCGCCTTTCGGGTCGAGGCTGCGCTAAACCGCTCGGACTGGCCCGTAAACAAGCCAGCGACTGCTCCAGCTATGTCTGAGCTAGAGTATAACCACAACTGCTGTTCGGGGCAATGGGCTGGGCAGGCGGCAGGCGGTGAGAGTTAGGTTTCCGTTTGCCGCGCATCTGTGCGCATGGGCAGCCAGACCTCGAACTCGGTCCCGAAATCCTCTTCGCTCCTCGCGCTGATCTGCCCGTGGTGTCGTTCCACGATCTCCTTGCAAATCGTCAACCCCAGCCCCGTGCCCGGTTCACCTGACTCCCAGCCCGTGCGGCCGCGGTAAAAGCGCTCGAACAGGTGCAGCAAATCTTCCGCTGGGATGACTGGGCCGGTGTTGTGAACACAGACCACGACGCCCGCACGTGCCCCGGAGCGGCGGAGACCAGTGGTCACCGTCACCTGACCGGCGGCCGGAGTATAAGCGACGGCGTTTCCGATCAGATTGGTGAACACTTGCATCATCTGCGCGTAATCAATGGGGACGACGGGTGCGTCGGGGTTGGGTTTGTGGGTGAGCGTCAAGCTTTTGGCCTCAGCGCTCGCGGCGTGCGCCTCGAGCACTTCGGCGATCAGGCCATCCAGCACCCGCGGTTCCAACGCGAGGGTCGCCCCACCCTGCCCAATCCGCGAGAGGGTGAGCACATCTTCGATCAGGTGGGTGAGACGTCGGGTTTCGCGTTGGAGCACGGACAGATAGCGGCCGAGGCCTTCCGCGCCGGTCTTGCCCAACATGCCGAGATACAACGTAATGTTGGTGAGGGGGGTGCGGAGTTCGTGCGAAACACTCGCGACGAACTGGTCTTTGAGACGGTCAAGTTCCTTGAGTTGTTCATTAGCGGCCTCGAGTTCGCGGGTGCGCTCGGCCACGCGCTGTTCGAGCGTCTCCATCACGCTCACGCGCCGGAGGGCATTGGCGGCAATATCCGCGATGGCGATCAGCAAGCGGACTTCGTCGTCGGCGAACGGGGTGGTGCGGCCTACCCACAGCGCGCCGCTCGTCTGCCCCTGAGCCAAGAGCGGGATGCAGGCCACCGCCCGCAAATCGCCGAGCAGGCGCGGCCAGAGAAAGCGTGGGTCGTGCGGCGCGTCGTTGGTGAGATAGGGTTGACCGGTTTCGACGACGTAGCCGGTCACGCCGTGGCCGACGCGCAGGCGCGTGCCGGTGAAGGGCGCGCCGTTGCCCTGGCCCAGTACAATCGCGATCTCATCCGAATTCGGTTCGCGGAAGGCGAGCGAGGCGCCGTCGGCCTTCAGCAGTTCAATCAGTTGGTCGAGGATGATCGGCAGCATCTCCGCCCGGCTCTGCGCCACGCGTAGCGCGGCGCTCACTGTCGCGATGGCTTCCAGCTCGCGCTCGCGCTGTTTGCGAGCCGTGATGTCAATCTTGACGCCCTGAAGGAATCGCGGTTGCCGGGCCTCGGCCTTCACGATCACGGCTTCATCGTGGAACCACACGGCGTGGCCGTCGCGGGCTAAGGTGCGATATTCCGAGACAAACGTTTCGCTGCCCTCATACAGGCGAGTTGCTTCGGCCAGCACCCGCTCGCGGTCGTCGGGGTGAAGTTGCTTGCGCCACAGGTTAGGATCGGCCAGATACTCGGCTTGCGTGAAGCCCAGCAGCGTCTCAATTTGTGGGCTGACATACAGCCGGGTCTTGGCCTCATCGAGCGCGGCAATGTAAGTGATTGCGGGAAGTTGTTCCACCAGCGTGCGATATTTCGTTTCGGCCTCCCGCAACGCCTGCTCCGCTCGCGTGTGCTCGGTGATGTCCATCATGAGGCCTTGCGAATATCTGGGTTGGCCGGTCTCATCCCGCACGATCACGGCCTGATCACGGATCCACACCACGCGGCCATCGCGGGCGATCAGGCGGTACTCTAGATTGAACGGCGCGCCGGTCGTATTGTGGCGGGCGTTTTCCGCCAACGCGCGTTCGCGGTCGTCGGGGTGGAGCAGTCTCGGCCACAACTCCGGGTCGGCCATCCATTCCTCTGGCGAGTAGCCCAGCACCGCCTCGACCTGTGGGCTGATGTAGAGAGTGGAGGCGGTCTCATCCAGGGCGTCAAGATAGGTAACCGCCGGCATTTGCTCGACCAGCGTGCGGTATTTGGCTTCGGCTTCCCGGAGTCTCTCCTCCGCCTGCTTGCGATCGGTGATGTCAACGAGCGAGACCACTACTTTCATCAAGGTTTTCTCGTAGCCGGGAACTACGAACCAGGTGAGGACAACATGAATGCTATCGCCGGTCAACGTCCGATTGACAGTTTCGGCTTCAAATCTGGTTTTACCTTCAGCCATAGCAATCAGTTCTTCTCTGAACACGCTGTATGATTCTTCGGTGAACAACACACTCAGGCCCGCCAGCAGCTCCTCTTTGGATTTCGCTTTGTATAACTTCAACGTGACCTTATTGACGTCAACGGTTTTCACCAGGGTCGCGCAGCGGGCAACCTCAGCCGGCCGATCCTCAAAGTAGGCTCTGAAGTCGGTGACCCCGGCGGCGCGTAATCTGTCCAAATACGGGGCCAGCAGCGAGAAATCCTGTTCTGAGAGCGGAATGGGCGAATCCTCAAAGAGGCTCCTGTATCGCTTTTCGCTCTCCTGCAGCGCCGCCTCCGCCTGCTTGCGTTCGGCCAATTCTTTCTGGGCAAGGGTGTACAACTGCGCGTTGTCCAGAGCGATGGAAGCCAATTGGGCAAAGCGGTTCAGCAGTTCGACCTCGTCGTCCCCGAACGCCCGGCCTGGTTCAAGCGAGGCCAGGCCAATCACCCCCACGATCTGCGGGCCGGAGGTGAGCGGCACGCCCACGGTGGCGCGAAACGCCGTCTGGCCGAACTGCGCCGAGCGGCCCGACCAGGTACGGTAATCAGCCACGGCCCGTGGTTGGCCCGTTTGCCAGACTTTCCCGGCCAGGCCTTCGCCCGGCTTCAGCCGGTAGCCGACATATTGGGTGAATATCCCCGTCCCCAACTTCACCTCTATCTCTGTTTCGCCAGGCTCGACCAGGTATAGGTAACCATGCGTGGTACCCAACAGTTGAGCCGCCTGCGTGACGATGGCGGTGAGCAAATCGTTCAACTCCAGCCGATTCATCAGTCCCAGGGTCGTTTCGTACAGGGCCGCCAGAATGCGGTTGCGCCTCTGGTCCTCGGAATACAGCCGCGCCCGCCCGATGGCAACGCTGACATGTTCACTGAGCGCGATCATCAGTTGCAAGTCGGCGTCCGAAAGCCTCACCCCGCCTATGCTCTCTACATTCAGGGTGCCGACAACCCGACCCTGGTCGAGCAGTGGGACACAGACCTCGGAGACGATGCCCTCGATGGCCCCAAGAAATTCGGGGTCAGCACGCACATTCTCCAGGAGTGCAGGCTTTCCCGTACGAACCACGCGGCCACTGATGCCCTGTGTCACCGGAATCTCCAGGATGACGCGCTCGTAGCCGACTTGATGCTGGAGCATCAACTTTTCCCCCTGAAGCAGATAGAGGCTGACCTGGGTGTATCCAAATGTCTGGGCAATCGCCTCGACCACGGTGCGAAGGAGGATGGGCAGGTCCAGCTCACGCGCCAGGGCGGTGCGCACCTTGTCGAGCAGCGTCAACTCTTGCGCCTGTCGTTGCGCCCTCGCAAACAACGTCTGGTACTGCTGCTCACTCTCCCGCAGCGCCATCTCGGCCTGCTTGCGCTCGGTGATGTCATGGTAATTGACCAGGATGGCCCCCACGCTCGGCTCGGCGAGCAGGTTCGTGCCGGTGGTCTCGATCCACCGCCACGAACCATCCTTGTGCTGGGAAATCACTTCCGCGGTAATGCTCAGGCCCGGACTTTGCAGGAGATCGGCGAACAAGCTTCTGGCGCGCGGGACATCATCTGGATGAAGCAGGTCGAATGTGCCCATGCGGGCACGCTCATCCGAGGTGTAACCCAGCATCTGCGTATAGGCCGGGCTCTGGTATTGAATCACTCCAGCGGCGCTGAGGAGGGCTATCCCATCCGCACTGTGTTCGATGAGCGCCCGGAAGCGTTGCTCGCTTTGCCGCAGGGCTTCCTCGGTGCGCTGACGCTCGGCGAGCTGCTGTTGCACCTGCTTGCCCAGGTCGCTCATGCGCCCGACGACAACGCCAATGAGCAGCAACACTAGCGACCCGGCCCCGCCGCCGCTGTGCAGGACCACATCCCAGCCTCCGGGCTGATAACCCCCGATATTCAGCAAGAGGGTATTCAGGGGGATGCTGAGCAACCCGGCGAGCAGCCCGGCCCACAGACCCCAGAGCCACGCCGTCACCGCCACCGGCAAGAAAGACAGCGCTGCCATCCCCGCTCCCTGCCCTGGGTAGAGGAGGAGGAACAGCAACACATAAGCCCCCACCGCGCCGAGCGCAAACACCGCCTGTCTCCAGCGGAGTTTGGGCGTGGTTTCGTCTTCCAATCTGTGGGGTGCGGTCAGCGCCTTATTCATATGAGCGCCTCCTACTATCGATCACCCGGTTACTGCCTTTGCGCCGGTTGGGCGCTCGTTGGGGCGGGAGAGGGCAGGAATCGAAACGGGGCAGGCTCTCTGCAGAACCTGCCCCGTCGTCTTTACGGAAAGACGACCGCGCAAGCTGCCCTTATGCGCCAACGGTTTCGGCCTCCGGCGCCAGGGGCAGGGTGAAATGGAAAGTGCTGCCTCGGCGGAACTCGCTCTCGAACCAGATTTTGCCGCCTTGCAGTTCGACCAGATTCTTGACGATGTTCAGGCCCAGGCCAGTACCAGTCGCCATCTCGCGCGCCATGCGATCTTCGGCCCGGAAGAACTTCTGGAACAGTTTCTTTTGGTCCTCCGGCGCGATGCCGATGCCGTTGTCTTTCACAGAAATATGCAGCACCTCCGGCGCGGCGGTGTTGGCGGGATCCCAGCGATTCGCTTCTTTTGCCACGCGCAGAACGATCTCGCCGCCCTCCGGGGTGTACTTGTAGGCGTTGGAGACCAGGTTGGTCAGCACCTGCACGGTGCGGGTGTAGTCGGCCGTCACGTTGGGCAGGCTCGGCTCGGTCTCCTGGATCAATGTCTGTTTTTTGACGTCAATCAGCGCCTGGGTGGTGCGCACGACATCCTCAATCACCGCATGGAAGGGGGTGGATTTTGGTTCCAACCGCAGACGCCCAGATTCGATGCGCGCGATGTCAGCCAAGTCGGAGACCAGCGTCGCCATGCGATCCACATTGCCGCGGATGGTGCCGAGGAATTGCTTCTGCATGTCGTTGATCGGCCCGACGGCGCTCCCCGCCAGCAGGTCGGTGTAGCCCCGGATAGAGGTCATGGGCGTCTTGAGCTCGTGCGCCACGAACGACACAAACTCGCTCTTGGCGATGTTGGCCGCCTGGACTTCCGTATACAGCCGGGCATTCGTGATCGCCACTGAGGCGTGATCCACCAGGCGGGTGGCGAAGGCCACCTGCTCCTCGGTGAAGGCCTCGGCATTCGGGCTTTCGAGATTGACCAACCCCACCACTTTCTGCTCGCTCTTGATAGGAATGACCAACTGGACGCGGGTGGTCGGGAGGCGCTGTGAATCCGCCGCCTGCGCGTCGCGCACCAGGCGGGTTTCGCCCGTGGCCACCACCTGACCCAGGATGCCTTTCCCCAGCGACAAGACAGTATCTGGCATCATCTCGCCGTTGTATCCCTGCGTGGCGATGATGCCGATGTCAGTCTCGCCGACCATGCCCACCGAGCCGGCGGCGGCGCCCGTGTGCTTGATCGCCCAGTCGAGCGTGATGCCCATCACGCGTTTCACGTCCAGTGCCGTGTTCAATTCGCGGTCAATGCGCTGCATCACCGACAGTTCTTCGACGCGGGCGGCGAGAGCCTGGTCGGTCATCGTGAACAAGCGCGCATTCTGGATGGCGACGGCGGCCTGGCCGGAGAAGGCGGTCAGTAGATTCTGGTCGCCTTCGTTGAAGGGCGTGCCGTCGCGTTTGTTGATGACCTCGACCGCGCCGATGGGCCGGGACTGGAATCTCAGCGGCACGACCATGAGCGCGCGTGTGATGAAGCCCGAGGACTGGTCCATGCCCTTGAACCAGCGCGGGTCGTTCTGCACGTCGTTGACGATGAGAGGGTGGCCGGACTCGATGGCCTCGCCGACGAACCCCCGGCCGGGCGCGATGCGCATCCCCACGAGGTTTTGCCCCACCGGCCCCACCGCCACGCGGAAGACGTATTCCCCGGTTTCCTCGTCGGTGAGGAACAAGCTGCCTGCCTCACAATCCAAAATATCCACCGAGCTTTGAACGATGCGCTGGATCAGAGGGTCCAGTTCGAGCGTCGAAGACATGGTCGTGCTGACGTCGTTCAGGGTGGCCAGTTGCCGCGCGCGTTGCTCGGTCTGGCGGTAGAGCCGGGCTTTGACGATGGCGGAAGCCGCCTGGTCAGCGATGGCGCCGAAGACTTTGAGCTGGTCTTCGGTGAAGACCACGCCGTTTTCGAAGGAGGCCACACTCATGATGCCGATCGTCTCCGCCCCGGCGTTGAGCGGCACGCCCATCCAGGCCTTGTAATTCTTCGGGCGCGGGGCGGCGTTGCGGCGGCGGCATTCGGCGTGGTAATCGTCGGTGCGAATGGGCTGGCCGGTGCGCACAATTTCGGCCGCCAGGCCGCGCTTGGCCGGCCAGGGTTTGCCCTCCTCGTCCGTGATCCGCTCGTCATTCTCCACGTAGAACGCGTAACTGAAGGACACACCGGATACGTCTTTCAGGATGACGTAGAAATTGCGCGTATCCAAGACCCGGCCAGCCTGGGCGTAAACGAGTTCCAACAGGTCGTCGTAAGAGGTGGTGAAATTGACCGCCTGCGACATCTGGCTGAGGACATTCAACTCGTTCACGCGCCGTTCGAGGTCGTCAATGACCGTGGCGCGTTCAACCGCCAGCGCCGCCTGGTCGGCCAGGGCTTCGACGAATTGCAGATCGTCGCGGGTGAATGGCTCGCCGGAGAGCTTGGGGCCGACGGCGAGCCAGCCGGACAGCCCGGTTTTGCCCGGCAGGGGCGCGTACACCGCCGAGCCCATCACCGCCAGCCTGGCCCGGTCGCGGGCCAGGTTATCGGGCAGGGACGTATCGGGCGTGAGGAGCAGCGGGACGCGATCACGGCTCAGCGTGGTCGCCAACCCGCCATCCACGGCGAAGCGCACCTCCGTTTTCGGGCGCTGATCGCCAGGGGCGTAAGCGGCGAAGTCGTCGTTGAGGTGGTCGCGCAAGAACAGATAGAAATGCGACGGCCGGAGCGCGCCTTCGATTTGCTCGGCCAGCGCCGACGCAATGGCGCCGAGGCCGGCGGCCCGGCTGAGCGCGCGCCCGAATTGTTCGACCCTTTGGGCATAGGAGCGCGAGCCGCGAAAGAAGAGAACGTCAACAGCCCGCTGCAGGCGTTCGCGCACAGGATGGAAGGCGGCGACAAGCAGAAAGACGATCAGTCCCAGCACGATCGGACTGTCCGCGTCAACGGCTGCGCCGACGATCAGGCTGAGACCGCCGAGGATCAGCGCATAGGCCGCCAGCGTCAGCCCGGCGAGCGTGAAGTACACCAGCGCCTGCGCCAGCCGCCGGTCGGCGTCGATCAAACGATAACGCAGGATGGCATAGGCGATAGCGCCAGGCAGAAAAATGGTCGGCAGAAAATACAGGGAATTGAACGGCGCCGGAGAGCGACCCAGGAACGAACTGATCAGCAATTGAATGGTATTAAACAGGATGAGCGAGGCGGCGGTGAGCGTCCCGATGAGGATAATCCGGCTCTGTTCCCGCACAATGGGCGAGGGGCTGAAGAGCCAGCGATAGGCCATGGTGAACAGGAAGATCAGGATACCCGCGCCCATGAAGTAATTCTGGTAGGCCCACGGCGCGAGATAGGCCCACGGGTCGGCGCTCCAGTAGGTGGACAGGGTATAACCGGCCAGCCCAATCAGCGGGAGGTAGCAAATCGCCAGACGCAGGAGCGGGCGCTTCTGGAGCAGGCCGAGTTCCTGAGGAAAGACGAAGCCCAGGCTGACGGCCGAGGCGCCAATCGCCGGGAAGGCAACGGTCCAGACCGGCACCAGGAAGTGCGTCGTGTAAAAGTCGAATACCCCGACGAGAGTCAGGGCAACGGTAAAGCAGAAGATGGCGAATGCTCGTCCGGCCAGTTCGCGGCCGCGCAGGTGAAAGACCCACACGCCGATGCCCAGGTACACCAGGCCGATCAGGTAGGGAATGATAAAGAAGGAAAGAAGATCACGGAACGAGAAAGACTGCACCGTGAGCGGTACACGGGACTGGCCGCCGCTGCGGCGCTCGACGGTGATTTCTATAACTTGGCCGGGGACATAGTGCTGGAGCTCGGCGTTGAGCTGGGCGTCGGTGGAGACCGGGACGCCGTTGAGCGCTGTCAGACGGTCAAAAGGTTGCACCCCCTCCGTGAAGGCCGGGAACTTATCCGGGCCCTGAGACCGGATGTCGTTGAAGACGAGCGCCCTTTCGATAAAGGCCCCGACGAACGGGCGTTGAATCCAGCCGGCGGCGAGAGGAATGGCGATCACGTACACCCCCACCGTGAGAACCAGGATCAGGAGCACAACTGCGTGCAGGACCCGATCGGTCAGCGCGCGTTGATCGAGCGCGGCCTCGTCGGCTTGAGCAGTTAATGCTGGATTTTCGGGCATATCTGGTATTCTACGCTCTTCAGTAGAGTGGGGCAAGTTAGATTGCGGTATAATTCACAGCGTGGGCATAGGATTTGTTTCTTATGCCGTTTTTATCCATTCCGTGATCCGGTTTAAGACATCCCCATGGCAGAAAACAAAATTCGTGTTCTGGTCGCCAAACCCGGCCTCGACGGACATGATCGAGGCGCTAAGGTTATTGCGCGTGCGCTGCGCGACGCCGGCATGGAGGTGATCTACACCGGCCTGCGGCAAACGCCGGAGATGGTCGCCGAAGCTGCGCTGCAGGAAGATGTGGATGTCGTCGGACTCTCGATCCTCTCCGGGGCCCACATGGCATTGATCCCCCGGGTCCTGGAATTGCTCCGGGCGAACGGCCAGGACGCGGTCGCCGTATTCGTGGGGGGAATCGTCCCCGACGAGGACATTCCCGCGCTCAAGGCGCTGGGCGTGGCAGGGGTCTTCGGACCGGGCGCGAGCACGGAGACGATTATCCGCGCTGTGCGGGAGGCGGTGAGAAGTAAAGCGTGAGGCGTGATCCGTGACTGATCCACGCATAGATTACGCATCATACATCACGGATTATGTTTGACCCTGCGCCTATCCTCTCTGGCAATCGCCGGGCGCTGGCCCGCTTGTTGACCCGGATCGAGAATGCCGCGCCGGAAGCGCAGGCGGCGCTGACGGCTTTATTCCCGCACACGGGCCGGGCGCACGTCGTCGGCGTCACCGGCGCGCCTGGAACCGGCAAAAGCAGCCTCGTCAACGAACTGGCGAAGGCGCTGCGGCGCGCCGGGCGCACCGTAGCGGTGGTGGCCGTTGATCCGAGCAGCCCCTTCACGGGCGGCGCCATTCTGGGCGACCGCATCCGGATGCGCGACCTCGCCGGCGACCCCGGCGTTTTCATCCGCTCGATGGCGAGCCGCGGCTCGCTCGGCGGGTTGGCGCGCGCGACGGGGGATGTGGTAAAGGCACTCGACGCCGCCGGTTTTGAGACGATCCTGATTGAAACAGTGGGCGCGGGGCAGACCGAAGTGGAAATCGCGCGCACGGCCCAGACGACGGTCGTCGTCGAAGCGCCGGGCCTCGGCGACGATGTGCAGGCGATCAAAGCCGGGTTGCTGGAAATTGCCGACGTGTTCGCGCTCAACAAATCCGATCAACCCGGCGCGGAGAACGCCCTGCGCGCGCTGCGGGCCTCGTTAGACCTGGCGCAGCCAGCGTCCCGCCGCTGGATGGGCGAGGCGGCGCTGGCGCATCACAGCCTGCCCTCCGGCGAGTCCTCGCAGGACGGCGCGCAAGGGCCGAGGGAGGCCGCCGCGTGGATCCCGCCCATCATCCAGACGGTCGCTATTCAGGGGCAAGGCGTCGCCGCCTTGGTCGGGGCCATGGACCGGCATCGGGAATATCTGCGCGCTTCCGGCGAGTTGGGGCAGCGCGAACGCGAGCGGCTGGCGCACGAGCTGGAAATGCGCCTGCGCGATGTTTTGTTGAACGGCCTCGTCGCGCGCCTCGGGAACGGCCAGATTGCCGAAGCGGTGGACAAAATTCTGGCGCGCGAGATTGACCCGGTCAGCGCCGCGCGACAGTTGGCGGAGAAAGCCGGCGGCGTTATCCGCCCGTAAGGCATAGACCTGACAGATCGTAAGAGACCTGTCAGGTCTGCGCTCAGTGTGACATTTTAGTGATGGACTGATAATCACCCCTCAGGAGTCTCCATTATGATCCTTGGTCAGCGCATCCGCCTCCGCCCAATAGAGAAAGACGATCTGTCACGCTTCGTCAAGTGGTTTGCCGATCCAGAAATCCGCTCCTATCTTTACACGTATAAGCCCATCAGTCAGGCGCAGGAAGAGCGCTGGTTTGAGCGCAATTTGAACGCCGGCGACTTACAGGTGTGGTCCATTGATGGGCAACCAGCTGATATGGCGGTCGGCCCGTGGGCGCATATTGGCTCGTGCGGGTTCCACGACGTTGACTGGCGCAACCGCTCGGGCGAGGTCGCCATCCTCATCGGCGCACGCGACTACTGGGGGCACGGTTACGGCACGGATGCCATGCAGACCCTCGTGGCCTGGGGGTTTTACACCCTGAACCTTAACCGGGTGCATCTCCACGTCTTTGAAGACAATCTCCGCGCCATCCGCTGTTACGAGAAAGTCGGCTTCCAACTGGAGGGCCGCCTGCGGCAGGCGAATTTTTACAACGGCGCTTACCGGGATGAGTTGATCATGGGCGTGCTGCGAGAAGATTGGGAGCGGGCTGCCGCCCGATAGGATGTCGGACGTTATGCCTCACCGCGAAACCAGCGGCATGTACGGCGAGATCAAGCTTTTCAGCGGCACCGCCTGCCCGGATTTAGCGGCCGAGATCGCCGCCTACCTGCACGTGCCGCTCAGCGGGCGCGACATCATCAAATTTCCCAACGAAAACATCTTCGTCCGCCTGCACAGCAGCGTGCGCGGGCAGGATGTCTACGTGGTACAGACGACGGCTGCGCCCGTCAGCGACAACCTGCTGGAGCTGCTGATCATGATCCAGACCCTCAAGCTGGATTCGGCGGCGCGCATCACCGCGGTGGCGCCCTACCTGGCCTACGCCCGCTCGGACAAGAAAGACCAGCCGCGCGTGCCCATCACGGCCCGGCTCGTCGCCGACATGCTCGAAGTCGCCGGGGCGGACCGCTACATCGTGATGGACCTGCACGCCGGGCAGATCCAGGGCTTCTTCTCCATCCCCGGCGACGTGCTGACCGCCTTTCATGTCCTTGGCGATTATTTCCTTGAGAAGCGCCCTGCGCTGCAAGACCCGGTCATCGTCACCGCCGATCTCGGGTTTGCCAAAAAAGGGCGCAATTTCGCCGCCAAGATCGGGGCGAACATGGCGTTCATCGAAAAACGGCGCGCGGGCAACGACGCCAGCGCGGAGGCGATGACCGTCATCGGCGACGTGAAGGACAAAGACGTGATCATCGTGGACGACGAAGTGGACACCGCCGGCTCGGCCGCGCAGGCCGTGCAGATCGTCAAGGACCACGGCGCGCGCGACGTGTATCTATCGTTTGTCCATCCGGTGTTCTCGCCCCTGGCAGTCGAACGGCTCAAAAACCTTCCCCTTAGAGAAATCGTCACCACCAACACCATCCCCATCCCCCCGGAGAAACGCCTGCCGAACCTGACGGTGCGTTCCGTCGCCTCCTTGCTGGGCGAGGTGATCAAGCGCGCTCACGAGGGCCGCAGCGTGGGGGAGATGTTTAACGAATAGGATCCCCCAAATCCCTGGCGGCTCAACTCCCAGGTGTTGAGCCGCCAGGAGTTGCTTCCTCCCCCGTTCTCCGGCAGAATTGATTTACGGCGAAAGTTGTCATAGACTCAGGGATAGACCTGCTGGCGCCGAGGCTGCGTGACGAAAACCTGAAATCGCTCACTACGGGAGAAGATGTGCAATGTCTGAATCACTTGGTCGTACGCTTCTATATACCGTCGGCGGCATGATTCTCGGATCATTCATCGGCCCGTTCGTCGGCTACCTGGGACAGAGCGGCCGGGTCAATTTCAACTTTTACGCCGGGATCGGCTTTGCGCTGACCGTCGGGGTCATCGTCAGCGGGATCATGGGCGTATTTTCAAACGGGATAGGGGGGATGATCACGGGCATGTTATTGGGGATCGCCTTGGGAGGCGGGATTGACTACGCCATTCATCCC
>DATDRS010000398.1:0-12151 GCA_035291605.1 Anaerolineales bacterium
TTTCTCCGGCACTTCCAGGGTTAGCGATGTCATCGTGCCCTCCACAAAGTTCCTACAGTTCCTTGAGTTCCTTCCTTTTCCTCCCCTGCTGGAGACGATCCACCGGATCGTCTCTACTTGCCTCCATCCAATTCTTCCCGCACCGTCTGGTACAGGCTCTCGGCCTTCAACTCGCGCAGGGTGTAGCAGGGCGCGCCGAGGCGGTCGGCGAGCGTGCGCGCCAGGCCCTGGTCGAAGGCGGCGTGCTCCATGTTGATGACCACGCTGCGGATGTGCTCTTCTTTGAACAGGTCGGCGGCGCGGTGGGCCTCCTCCTGCGGCGGGAGGTTCGTCATCGCCACGTTCCCCGCGCCGTCGGTGAGCATGATCATCAGCGGCATCACGTCCGGGTGGGTGTGCTTCTCCTGCTCAAAGACCTTGAACGCCAGCGTCAGCCCGGCGGAGAGCGGCGTCTTGCCGCCCACCGGGATGTCGGCCAGGGCGCGCTGGGCGAGTTGGATCGAGTTGGTCGGGGGCAGAACGAGCGAGGCCTTGTTCTTCTGGAAGACGATCAGGCCCACCCGGTCGCGGCGCTGGTAGGCGTCGGTGAGCAGGGACATGATCGCGCCTTTGGTCGCGGACATGCGCTCGGCCACGGCCATGGACCACGAGGCATCCACGACGAACAGGATGAGGTTGGCCGCGCGCTTGACGCGAACCTTCCGCTGCAGGTCGGTGGTCTCGATGGCGAACGCAATCTGCTCGGCTTTGCGCCGGTCTGAGCGGTTGATCTGCATGGGCGCCGCGGCGCGAAACGTCGCGTCGAAAGCCAGGTCGCTGGTCTTGCCGTGGGCGGGGCGGGCCTGAATGTAGCGCCCGCGCTTGCGGTCGGTGCGTGTGCGCGAGCGGCGGCCGCCGGTCTTGCGCGTCAGTTTGTCCAGGGGGGTGTCGAGCTTGCGCGGCGCGAAATGCTCGCCGGTCTTGACCTTCTGCCCGCCTTCCCACCAGTACGAGTCCTGCTGGCTGGCAAAGGGCTGGGGCTGCGGCTCGGCCTGGCCGAAATCGGGCGTCTCCTCAGCGGATTCCTGCGCTACGCCCTGTTTTTTTTTACCGGCTGCTGCGTCTCGCTCGGCTCCGGCTGGCCTTCTTCGCCGCCCCACTCGCTCTGAATCTGCTCGATCCGCTCTTCCAGGTTGTAGAGGTTCACCTCGGCCTGCTGGAAGGGGCCGCGCTTGATGCGGTGCGGCAGCGCGAGTTCGGCGGCCAGAGCGATATCTACGTCGCCGATGGCCCTGCGGGCTTGCAGCGCGGCGTGGGCGCGGGCGGCCTTGAGGATGACCAGGTCGGCGCGGTGGCCGTCCACCTGCAGCGACGAGGTCAGCGCGGCGATGGAGTGGAGGTCGCGCTTCGAGTATTCCACCTCGTCCACGATCTCGCGCGCCCCCTCGATCTCCTCGCTCAGCTCACGCTCCTTGGGCATCCACTGGGCGCGGAAGCCGTCGGGATCGGTCTCGAAGGCGAGCGTGCGCTCCATGATCGCCATGCGGTCGGCGGGGGCTTGCAGGCCGCGAATGTCCACCGCGAGCGCGAAGCGGTCGAGCAGCTGCGGGCGCAGGTCGCCCTCTTCGGGGTTCATCGTCCCGACGAGGATGAAGCGGGCCGGGTGGGCGAAGGAAATTCCCTCGCGCTCGACGACGTTGACGCCCATCGCCGCCGAGTCGAGCAGGACGTCCACCACGTGGTCGTCGAGCAGGTTCACTTCGTCAATATACAGCAGGCCGCGGTTCGCCGCCGCGAGCACGCCCGGCTCGAAGTGGCGCTCGCCCCGTTTGATGGCTTTTTCGATGTCGAGCGTGCCGACCACGCGGTCCTCGGTGGCCGAGACGGGGAGGTTGACGAACGAGGTGCGGCGCATCGCGTAGGGGAGATGGCCGTTGCCCGACTGGGCGGCGCGCTCTTTGCACTCGGTGCACCACGTCGTGGGCCGGTCGGGGTCGCAGCCAAAGCGGCACTCCTCGACGACTTTGACTTCCGGCAGCAGCGCGGCGAGGGCGCGGGCGGCGGTGGATTTGGCGGTGCCGCGCTCGCCGCGGATGAGCACGCCGCCGATGCGCGGGTTGACGGCGTTGAGCACCAGCGCGCGTTTCATGCGGTCCTGGCCGACGATGGCAGTGAACGGGAAAATGGCGGGCATGAGAATAGAGATTTCTGATGGTTGATTTTGGATTGCAGACTGCCTCATCCGCAATCCGCCATGGGATTATACCATCCTGTCCCGGATTGCTGGCGGTTGCGATTCCACCGATTCACCCGTATAATGCTCGCATCTCAGTGGATGGAGAACAAGGATTACATGACTTCTCATGATCGCAACATCGGGGAGGGGGCGCCGGCGGACGCCCAACCGTCGGCGGCTCACCCGATGCAGACCCTCCTGGACAACGACGCCGGCATGAGCATGCCTTCGAAGGGCGAGATGCGCGACGGCGTCATCGCGCGCATCACCAATTCCGAAATCCTGGTGGATGTCGGCGCCAAGTCCGAGGGCGTCATCACCGGCAGAGAATTCGAGTCACTTGACGAGGCCACCCGCAAGTCGCTGGCCATCGGCCAGAGCATCTCGGTCTACGTGGTTGATCCGGAAGACCGCAACGGCAATATCGTCCTCTCGCTCACCCGCGCCAAGGAGGAGAGGGACTGGCGGCAGGCGGAAGATTTGCTCGGATCGCAGGAGGTCTACAGTGGAACGGTTGCGGGGTTCAACAAGGGCGGGCTGATCGTCAAGATCGGCAACGTGCGCGGGTTCATCCCGGCCTCGCAGGTCAGCCAGACGCGCCGCCGCCGCTCCGAGGGCGCCGAGACTCCGGAGCAGAAATGGGCCAAGATGGTCGGCGAGAGCGTGATGGTCAAAGTCATCGAGGTAGACCGGAGCCGCAACCGCCTCATCCTCTCCGAGCGCGCCGCCGCCAAGGAAAGCCGCGAGGCGGAGAAAGAGCGCCTGCTCACCGAAATCAAGCCCGGCGACGTGCGGAAGGGCCGGGTGATCAGCCTGGCCGATTTCGGCGCGTTCATTGACATCGGCGGGGCCGACGGGTTGGTGCACGTTTCGGAGCTGTCGTGGAAGCGCATCACCCATCCGAGCGAAGTCATCAAAGTCGGGCAGGAAGTTGAAGTCGAAGTGCTCAGCGTGGATCGGGACCGCAAGCGCATCGCCCTGTCGCTGAAGCGCCGCGAGGAAGACCCCTGGACGCTGATGCAGCGGAAGTATCAGGTGGGCCAGTTGGTCTCCGGGACGATCACCAAGCTCACCAAGTTCGGCGCGTTCGCCCGCATCAGCGGCGCGGACGACGTGGAAGGTTTGATCCATGTCTCCGAATTGGCGGATGGGCGCATCGAACATCCGCGCGAGGCCGTCAAAGAAGGCCAACCCGTCACCCTCCGCGTCGTGAAGATAGACGCCGAGAACCGCCGCATCGGTTTGAGCCTCAAACGGGCCAGTTCCGCCGAATATGCGGACGCCGACTGGGAAAAAGTCGCCGAGGCGCTGAATCTGGACGAGGTCGCCTCCGCGGCCGAGGAAGACAAATAACCAGGCGCTAACGAGCCGGGCGCAGGAAATCGAGACTGCGCCCGGAGTTTTTCTCATGTAGGACTTACTTCCCCTCCCCAGAACTGGTAGCCTCCGGTTTTGGGGTTTTTTGATAGAATAGGATCGTCGAATGACCTTTGGGATCGTGGTATCCGAGTAGGGAGGTTTTCCCGTGTCAAACAAAATGGAGCGCTTCACCCAACGTGCACGGCGCGTCTTGAGTCTCTCGCAAGAAGAGGCCGAGCGCATGCATCATGCCTATATCGGCACGGAACACTTGCTGTTAGGCCTGTTACGCGAGGAAGGCGGCGTCGCCGGCCGCGTCTTGCGTGAGTTGGGCGTGGAGACCAAGCGCGTCCAGGAAATGGTCGAGCGCCTCACCGGGGCGGGCAAGACCACCGGCATCGCCAAAATTGACCTTTCCCCCGGGACGCGCCGTGTGCTCGAGCTCGCCGTGGACGAGGCGCGCCGCATGGGGCACCATTACATCGGCACCGAGCACCTCCTGCTCGGGCTGGTGCGCCAGAACGAAGGCGTGGCGATTGACGTGCTCAAGAAACTGGGCATCTCCGCCGAGCAGATCCGCCGCCAGACGCGCCGCGTCCTGCAAGAGAACCCGGTGCAGTCCACCGCCCGCCAGCCTGTGACCGCCCAGGGCCAAAAGAAAGAAAGACCCAAGACCCCGCTTGTAGACCAGCTCGCCACCGACCTCACGGCGCTGGCCGAGGATAACAAACTCGACCCCGTCATCGGGCGGCAGATGGAAATCGAGCGCGTCATCCAGATCCTCGCGCGCCGCACGAAGAACAACCCGGCCCTCATCGGCGAACCCGGCGTGGGCAAGACCGCCATCGTCGAGGGCCTGGCCCAGCGCATCGTCGCCGGCGAGACGCCCGAGCCGCTCCTGGGCAAGCGCGTCCTCCAGTTGGACGTCGGCTCGCTCGTCGCCGGGACGATGTATCGCGGCCAGTTCGAAGAGCGCCTCAAGCGCGTGATCGAAGAACTCAAGCAGTCCGAAGCCATCCTCTTCATAGACGAAGTCCACATGCTCGTGGGCGCCGGTTCGGCCGGCTCCTCGGTGGACGCGGCGAACATCCTCAAGCCCGCCCTCTCGCGCGGCGAGCTGCAGGTCATCGGCGCGACGACGCTCGACGAATACCGCAAATACATCGAGAGCGACGCGGCGCTGGAGCGGCGCTTCCAGCCGGTGAACGTGGACGAGCCGACGATTGAAGAGACGATTGAAATCCTGCGCGGCGTCCGCAGCGCCTATGAAGAGCACCACAAGCTCTCCATCATGGACGAGGCGCTCGACGCCGCCGCGCATCTTTCGGCGCGCTACGTGCCCGACCGCTTCCTGCCCGACAAGGCCATTGACCTGATTGACGAATCCTCCTCCCGGGTGCGCATGTACAAAAGCCCGGAGGCGCAGCGCTTCAAGGCAACCATCACCGACCTGCGCACCCTCCGCGCCGAGCACCAACTGGCCGTCGAGGAAGACCGCCTCGACGACGCGCAGGAACTGGTGAACCGCCAGGCCGAACTCGAGGCCAAGCTCGAGCAAATGCGCGCGGGCTGGGACCGCACCAGCGGGCCGAAGGTGACCGCCGAGGACATTGCCGAGGTCGTCGCCATGTGGACGGGCATCCCGGTCGTGCAGATCACCGAAGAAGAAACGGCGCGGCTGTTGAAGATGGAAGACGCCCTGCACCAGCGCATCATCGGCCAGAACGAGGCGATTGAAGCCATCTCGAAGGCGGTGCGCCGCGCCCGTGCGGGCCTCAAGGACCCCAAGCGGCCCATCGGCTCGTTCATCTTCCTCGGCCCGACCGGCGTGGGCAAGACCGAGTTGACCAAAGCCCTCGCGGAATTCATGTTCGGCAGCGAAGAGGCGCTCGTCCAGCTGGACATGTCCGAGTTCATGGAGCGCCACACCGTCTCCCGGCTGGTGGGCGCGCCGCCTGGCTACGTGGGGTACGAAGAGGCCGGACAGCTCACCGAAGCCCTGCGCCGCCGCCCCTATTCCATCGTCGTGTTCGACGAGGTCGAAAAGGCGCACCCCGAAGCGCACAACATGCTCCTGCAGATCATGGAAGAGGGGCACCTCTCCGACGCCAAAGGCAAGAAGGTCAACTTCCAGAACGCCATCATCGTGATGACCTCCAACATCGGCGCCGAGCTGATCAAGCGCCAGACCGGCCTCGGCTTCGCCGTGAAACGGGACGAGGCGCAGAGCGAGCAGCAGGCGTACGAGGACATGTACCGCACCCTCACCGACTCGCTCAAGCGCGTCTTCCGGCCCGAGTTCCTCAACCGCGTGGACGGCGTCGTCGTCTTCCGCGCCCTGACGAAGGAAGAGATCGCGCAGATCGTTGACCTGGAAGTCAACAAGGTCGCTAGGCGCGTGGAAGATCATCGCATCCGACTCGCCCTGACGCCGGAGGCCCGCGACCTGCTCGCCAAACTCGGCTATGACCCCGACATGGGCGCCCGCCCGATCCGCCGCGTCATCCAGGCCAAAGTGGAAGATGCGCTCTCCGACAGCCTGCTCTCTGGCCAGGTCCACGACGGCGACACGGTGCGTATCGAAGCGCAAAATGACGACGTTGTGCTGGTCAACGAGAGCGCCCCCCCAGCCCCGGAGCCGCAGCCCGAGGCCGAACCCGCGGCGTGACGCGACCCTCGCTCTAGATTTCCGCGCCCCGAAGGCCATCTGGTCTTCGGGGCCTTGTTTTTAGCCTCTCCCCATGAGTGGCAGTTTTTCCCCCTTTGCGCTTTAATTCACCGCATGGCTAGGATCAAGACCCAATTCGTCTGCCAGCAGTGCGGGCGGGTGACGCTGCGGCAAATGGGCCGCTGCCCGCAGTGTGGCACGTACAACTCGATGGTCGAGCAGATCGTCGCCGAGCCGCCCAGGGCCGACGCCCGGCATCCGGCGGGGACGGCGCGCTCCAAACCCCGCAGCCTGCGGCAAATCGAGGGCGACGTCGAAGACCGCTGGGCTTTGCCGATTGACGAATTCGCGCGGGTGCTCGGCGGCGGCATCGTGCCGGGGTCGCTCGTGCTGTTGGGCGGGGATCCAGGCATCGGCAAAAGTACATTGCTGCTCGAAATGGCGCTCCTGCTCGCCGACCAGACCGGGCCGGTGCTGTACGTCTCCGGCGAAGAGTCCGAGCGGCAGATTAAAATGCGCGCCCTCCGGCTGCTGCGCGGCGAGGACGCCGACCTCGCCGAGGCTGCGCTCGCGGAAAAGCTTTCCGACCAACTCTATCTCGTCACCGAGACCAACCTGGAGACGATCCTCGAGCACATTCAAGCGGTGAAGCCCCGGCTGGTCGTCATCGACTCCATTCAGGCTGTGTATCTGCAGGGGCTGACCTCCGCGGCGGGGTCGGTAAGCCAGGTGCGCGAGTGCGCGGCGCGGCTGCAGGGCGTGGCGAAATCGTCCGGCGTCGCAGTGTTCCTCATCGGCCACGTCACCAAAGAAGGCACGCTCGCCGGGCCGCGCGTGCTGGAGCACATCGTGGACACCGTTTTGCAGCTCGAAGGCGAGCGGCATCAATCCTACCGGCTGCTGCGCGCGGTGAAGAACCGCTTCGGCGCCACCTCCGAAGTCGGCGTGTTCGAGATGATGGGCAGCGGCATGGTCGAGGTGCGCAACCCCTCGGAGGCTTTCCTGGCTGAGCGGATGGTGAATGCGCCCGGCTCGGCCATCGCCGTGACGATGGAAGGCACACGCCCTCTGCTCGTCGAAATTCAGGGACTGACGAGCGTCACCTCCTTCGGCAACCCGCGCCGCACGCCCAACGGCGTGGATTTCTATCGGCTGCTGCTCATCACCGCCGTCCTGAGCAAACGCCTCGGCCTGAAGCTCGGCGATCAGGACGTGTTCGTCAACGTCGTCGGCGGGTTGAAGGTGAGCGAACCGGCGGCGGACCTGGCGGTTGCCGCCGCGATTGCCTCGTCCGTGTGGGACCGCCCGGCCCGCGCGGATTGCGCGCTCATTGGCGAGATCGGCCTCTCGGGCGAGCTCCGCGCGGTGAGTCAGCTTCCCCAGCGTCTGCGGGAGGCCAAGCAGCTCGGGTTTGGCGCCGTCGTCATCCCCAAGACTCCCCGGTGGACCGGGGCCTGGCCGGAGGGATTGAAAATCGTCCAGGCCCGCTCCCTCCGCGAGGCGCTGGAAGCCGCGCTGATGCCCCGGGCGTGAGCGCCGAGTTCGAAGCCGAGATGTAGTCCGTTGACGCCCCCTGCTCTCTGTGTTAAGATAGTCCGCAGAGACGGCGCATCATCGTTCATACACCCGCCGCCTCGGCTCGGATTTATCCTCTTCATCCATCATCCGGTTCAGCAGTGAAGCATTCCTGGCGCAAGTAATCCATCCCCCCTCGCGCGGCTGAGGCCTCCTCGCCGACGAGACGGAAGCCAGGCTTAAGCGTCGAACGGGGTGAGCGGCGGAGACATCCGGGCGCTCACCCTGTGCTGTTTTAAGGGCGGGCTGGAAAGGGAAGAATGGGTATGAGCATCGAATTTATTTTCCGCATTGTGGGCATGATCGTCCTGTCTATCGGGGGGGTATACCTGGGTATCCGCCTTTCCGGCGTGGACAACACGCCGCCCGAGCTGTGGGCCGTCGTGTTTGGGCTGGTCGGCGCGCTCGTCGGCCTGGTGATCACGCCCTTCGTCACCACCCGTCCGGCCCGCGCCATCCGGGCGCGGATCATCGCCATGCCTGCTTCCGGCCTCGTCGCCGGAATGATCGGCCTGATCACGGGGCTGATCATCGCCGGGTTGTCGTCTTTCCCCCTGTCTCTGCTGCCCCAGCCGTTCAGCCAGGTCCTGCCGATGGTGGGGGCTGTGCTCTTCTCGTGGCTGGGCATCTCCGTGTTTGTCATGCGCCAGCGCGACATCTTCTCGCTCTTTCGCGGGCGCGTGACCAGCCGCCTCGCCGCCGAGGGCGCGGGCACCACCAACGAGGGCCGCAGCGTCCTGCTGGACACCAGCGTGATCATTGACGGGCGCATCGCGGACATCTCGCGCACCGGCTTCATCTCCGGCGCGATTCTCGTGCCCAAGTTCGTCCTGAATGAGCTCCAGCACATCGCCGATTCCCCCGACGCCCTGCGCCGCAACCGGGGCCGGCGGGGGCTGGAGGTCCTCGAGCGCCTGCGCAAAGAGTCCGTCGTCCCGGTGCGCATCACCGAACAGGATGTGCCCGGCGTGCGCGAGGTGGACGACAAGCTCGTCATCCTCGCCAAACAGTTGAACAGCGCCGTGATCACCAATGACTACAATCTCAACCACGTCGCGCAGTTGCAGGGCGTGAGCGTGCTCAACGTCAACGAACTGGCGAACGCCGTCAAGGCGGTGTTCCTGCCGGGCGAGACCCTGACGGTGAAGATCATCCAGGAAGGCCGCGAACCCGGCCAGGGGGTCGGTTATCTGGACGACGGCACGATGGTCGTGGTGGACGATGGCCGACATTATCTTCAGAAGGAACTCACCGTGCAGGTGACCAAAGTCTTCCAGACTACCGCCGGGCGCATGATCTTCGCCAAACCTGAGAACGGCAAATAATGCAGGCGCAGACGGCCGTCTGCCCCTACCCCTCTCACCCATGCCTCTCATCGTCTACAACACCCTCACCCGCAAGAAAGAAGAGTTCACGCCGCTCGTCGCGGGCCGTGTGCACATGTACGTCTGCGGGCCGACGGTCTACGATCACGCGCACATCGGCCACGCCAAGACCTATGTCAACTTTGATGTGATCGTCCGTTTCCTGCGCTACTCCGGCTCTACGGTGCGCTACGTCCAGAATATCACCGACGTGGGACACATCCTCGACACGGGCGAGGACCGCATCCTCAGAGGCGCGGCGCGCGAGCGCATCGAGCCGATGGAAGTGGTGGAGCGCTACACCCGCTCGTACTTTGAAGACATGGACGCGCTCGGCGTGGCCCGCCCCGACATCTCGCCCCGCGCCTCGGCCCATATCCCCGAGCAGATTGAGATGATCAAGCAGCTTGTCGCCGACGAGCACGCCTATGAAGTGAACGGCTCGGTGTACTTCGACGTGAGTTCTTTCGCCGACTACGGCAAACTCTCTGGGCGGAGGGTAGAAGAGTTGGAAGATGGCGCCCGCGTCGTGACCGCGGTGCGTGAGGAAAAGCGCCACCCGGAGGATTTTGCGTTGTGGAAAAAAGCGCCGCCCGAGCACATTTTGCGCTGGCTCGGCCCCTGGGGCTGGGGCTACCCGGGTTGGCACATCGAGTGCTCGGCCATGGCGACCAAATACCTCGGCGAGACCTTCGACATCCACGGCGGCGGCGTGGACAACATTTTTCCGCACAACGAGTGCGAGATCGCGCAGGCGGAGGCCGCCACCGGCCGGCCTTTCGCGCGCTATTGGCTGCTGGGCGGCTCGCTCACGGTGGACAGTGTGAAGATGAGCAAGAGCCTGGGGAACTTCCTCACCATCAAGGACGCGCTCAAACACTATAAGCCGGAGGCCTTGCGCTTCTTCATCCTCTCCGGCCATTACCGCAGCCCGATTGATTTCTCGGACGAGGCGCTGGAAGCCGCGAGCAAAGGCTGGGAGCGCATGACTGCCCCGGCCCTGACCGTGCGTGAGCGTCTCCGCTCTCCCGCCTTGCCCGACGGGAATGACGCGAACGTCGCCGCGGCCATCGCCGAGACGAAGAGCAAATTCGTCGAAGCGTTGAACGACGACTTCAACGCCCCGGCGGCCATCGCTGCCTTGTTCGACTTCTCGCGGGTGGTGAATACGCTGCTCAACGCCGAAACCGCGCCCGGCCGCGCCACGCTCGAAGCCGCGGACGCGCTTTACCGCGAGCTCGGCGGGCAGGTGCTGGGCATCCTCCCCGAACAGGCCACGACCTCGGCCAGCGCCGAGCGCGAAGCCGGACTGATCCGCGTGCTGGTTCAGCTCCGCGCCGAGGCGCGCAAACGCAAGGACTTCGCACAGTCCGACGCCATCCGGGACCAGCTCAAGGGCCTCGGCGTGATCCTGGAAGACGGCAAAGACGGGACGACGTGGAAGATAGGGTGAGCACGCCGACAGAGGCGCGGGGCTGCGGGGGTGAAGCTCCCCGCGCCCCAGCTCCGCGGCTCCCTTGCTATTTCTAAAGAATGACGCCAGAAGGCCTCCGCCGCCGCTTCGCTCCGGCGCTTGTCGTCGCAGTCTGTATGGCGGGATACGTGGCGGTTGCGTTGGCGCAAAACCGGGGCGACGTGGTGGAGATGGCCCGCCTGGGCATCCGCTGGGAGGCGGGCGACCGCACGGCCCTGGAAGGCTACGATGGACAGTATAACTATTTCATCGCACTTGATCCCAACCCGGCCTCGGTCGCCCCACATCTGGATGTCCCGGCTTATCGCTATCAACGCATTCTGTATCCCCTGCTCGTCCGGGCGCTGACGCTGGGCCAGCCGTCGCTCATTCCCTGGGCGCTGATCATTCTCAACATCATCGCGCAGGCCATCGGCGCCGATCTGGTGGGCAGCCTGCTGGCCGGCGACGGCGCAAGCCGTTGGTATGCGCTCGTGTACGGGCTGTGGGCGGGCCTGACCTACGCCGTGCGGCTGGCGATGACGGAACCACTGGCGTATGCCCTCGTCGCCGGCGCCCTGCTGGCGAGCCGCCGTGGGCATGAGACGTGGGCCGCCGTGTTCTACGGGTTGGCGCTGTTCACCAAAGAGACGACCATCCTGTTTATCACGGCGCACCTGCTGTGGCTGGCCGTGAGGCAGAGTTGGCCCGGCGTGCTCCGCCTCGGCGCGCTGACGTTCCTGCCGTTCGGCGTTTTTCAACTGCTCATCCGGCAATGGTTTGGGCGGTTCGGGCTGGGGTCCGGCGGTTATCTGGCCACGCCGTTCGAGGTCATCCCCTACATGGGCCTGTGGCGCATCGGCGCGGTCAGCCTGGCGGCGCTGGCGTTGTTCGCCATAATCTTTATACCTATGGTCGTTCTACCTAGCCTGTGGGGCGTCTTCGCCAGCCTCAGACGATTGTGGGCGCGCGATTTGAGCCTGCCCGTGCTCGTCCTGGCCGCCAACGCCGCGTTCATCCCCTTCACGCCGCACTCGACTTTTCGCGAGCCGCTGGGACTGGTCCGGCTCATCGTGGGCTTTGTCCTGGCGACGCTGTATTTCGGCGCGTACGTCCGGTCGAAGCGCGTGCTCAACTACTCAGTGTTCTGGCTGACCAGCCTGGCGCTGCTATTCAACGACCCGCGTTAGCAGCCTGTTCATGTCCCGCGAAATCCTCTTCCGCCGCAACGCCGTGCGCGAGTGCCTGCGCGCTGGTCGCCGCAAACTCCACCGGCTGGTGATCGCGCGCGACGCCGATCTCGCCGAGCTTCAGGATATCCTCGCCGAGGCCCGCCGCCGCAAACTCCCCGTCGAGACGATTGACAAGAGAGAACTCAATGTCGCCGTCCACGGCGAGCGGCATCAGAACCTGCTGTTGGAGGTCGGGCCATATCCCTACGCCGACCTCGAGGACATTGCCGCCCGCACCGCCGAGCGCCGCGAATCGGCCTTCATCCTGTTGCTGGACCTGTTGCA
>DATDRS010000399.1:0-8615 GCA_035291605.1 Anaerolineales bacterium
CATTACGAATTTGACCACTTTCGTTTTTAGAAAATCATCCACTTGCTGCAATCGAGCCGATGGCTCAAGCGCCTCGCCTGGCGCACGGGGGCGCTGCCAGATGAACTGCGCTTCAAAGAACAACTTACGCGCATCTTGCAACAGAGATTCAATCTTAAGTTCAATCACTGGGTCAGTCGGCGCGCTTGACGGAGGCGGCATCACAAAACGCATGCCACTGCCGGAAGTGGCAGCAGCATCTTTGGCTGGGCGGGGGAAGCGCGCGATGCGAGCGGGTTAGTGTTCCTGCGGGCACGGTATTTCAGCCCCACCACGGGCCGCTTTTTCGTGCGTGACAGTTGGCCGGGCAACATCCAGATGCCGGGAACGCTCCACCCGTACTTGTACGCCCTCTCTAACCCTCTCAAGTATACTGACCCAAGTGGTCATGATGCAATAGATGCTCTGGCATTCCTAATCGGGATTGTATATGGTTGGGGGCACGCAAATTTGACAGCGCTTGGCCCGATAGTGCCTCAGCCTGCGATGCAACAATATGAAGCCTGGGCTGTTGACTCGGACGCTTTCAGAGCCGGATGTGTCATTGGTGGTTTAGCTACAATTGCCCAGGGCATTGGTGAAGTCGGCGCGGGCTTAACTGCTGTAGGAGGCGGGGGCCTATTCTGCGCCGCAACAGCAGGCGGAGGTTGTCTTTTAGGAGGCGGTGAGGCTGTAATGGTTGGTGCGGGTGTGGCGGTACATGGAACGAGCGCAGTCGTAGCCGGAGCCGCTGAAGCTGGTCAACAATTAGGGATAGTCTTTGCAAAGAAGAGTAAATACAACGAGCCACCAACGGGTGAGCGAGGGTCCTTTTCAAAGACGACCAAAGAGACGGTTGATAATAGCATATGTCCATATTGTGGGAAGAAGATACCACCCGACTCTCCCCTTGACCACATTGTCGCCTGGACAAAAGAGAAGCTGAATGCTCGGTCTCGTGGTGATGAATTGGACATTTATACCAATCCCGACAACTTAACAAGAGCCTGCCCTACGTGTAATAGTCGTAAACGGGATAAATCGTTACTTCAATTTATGCTAGAAATGCTTGACAAACGGAAATAATCTGAATCGGCTACAATTCATGCGAGGAAAAGACGAAATGCTTTCACCTGGCAACGAACAAGTTCTTGAACACTATAAACACTTTTGGGGTGAGCCGAAGCAGTTGTTTTTTAGCGACCGTAATAACGTATCGCCGCCTGGACCTATAATAGTGGCTGAGTTTAGGTCTGATGACAAAACTCCAATTTGGACTTATGCCACGATAGGCGTGAGTCGGTATCCTATGCCTTACCCTCCAAATTGGCGACATGATAAATCAGATAAGCGCATTGAATTATTGATGTATGCTTATCAGCCGATGCAAGAACTTGTAGATTTACTAGGAGGCTTAGCACTTTATCCATTTAGCCAAAGGACCTTCTTGGGTGTTGGTCATACAATACCGGGCCCTAGGGGAGGAGCTGTAGTTGAGGGATCACCACTTACTGATATCCTTCTGATTCCTGCGCTTACTGAGCCGAAAGAATTCAGAATTTTGCATATTGATCAAGACCATCATATAGAGCTATTGTGGGTGGTGCCAATTTACAATTCTGAGCGCCTTTTTGTTAAAGAGCATGGATGGGGCAAACTGGTTGAATTATTTTCTGACAAAGAAGTTAATGCCAAAGATTTTGCGCGCTTACCAGTTGTTTGAAGTGCGCTTCTGTAATGCTTTTGCTTTGCCCAAGACAAAGTGAGAGAAAACTGGGACTTTCGGCCTCGCTTCCTTGTTTCCCAGCCCGCGACTCCGCCAACCGGCTGAATACGGTCACGCAAGGGGCGAATGTCTACGCCTTTGCCTACAACGGCCTGGGCGACCGACTGCGGCAAACAGCTAACGGTGTAACGACAACCTACACGCTTGATCTCAATGCTGGCCTCATGCAAGTGCTGGCGGATAGGAGCAACACCTACCTACCTGTACGGCAATAGCCGGATTGCCCAGCAGAGCGCGATGAATACCGACTGTTTCTTGGGCGATGCGCTGAGGAGCAGCATTGGGGGACGGCGATCCGCCGCACCGGGTCGCGCTCGAAGCGCTGGCGCGTTGCGGCCCACTGGTACAGGTCGTAAGGATTGGCCCCCTTAGGGTGGGGTCAGGTCTCGGTCGAGTTTCTGAAGATTAACCATCTGGGCGCCATGCTTGGCCGCCAGAGCGGCTGCCGCGGGCGTGAGGCCCACGCGGGTAAAGAAGGCATAATAGACTCGCCACCCCTCGCCGCTTTCCGGCAACTCTGCCAGCAGCCGAGGCGTCTTTTCTTCGATGAGTTCTGTGACGACGGAGCGAGGCACGGCCTCCACACCCCATTTGCACTCGCCGAGCAAGACCGCTTTTTCTCGCCAGGAGAGCGCGACGACGTCCACCTGGACGCTTGCGCCCCAATGGCCGCTGATGGCTTGAGGCGCAAACGGCAGCCGGCCAGCGCGTGCCTGGACAAGCGTCCATTCACGGCACAGGTCTTCGAACGCCGTTGCGCCGATAAACGCTCGTAATTGCTCCGAGATAGCTTGCCACAGCGCATCTTTCAATTCCAGTTCGATCAAGTCCTGGCTCGGTTCTAAGAAACGGTAGTAGAACCGCAGGAATGGGTCGCGCAGATAATAACGGCTGTGCGTCGTGCGTTGCTTGGGGGGCACCGTCGCCGGAAGCCGACGCTCGACCAAGTTGAGTTCAACTAACCGGGCCAGGTATTTATGGACGTTGCTGGCTGGGATCGCACCGCTTTTCGCGATCTCATCTGGGGTATGCCGGTCGGCGGCGATGGCCCGAATGACTGCGGCGTAGTTGCGCGGCTCCCGCACTAAATCACCAATAAGCACAAACGGCTCCGTGCGAAATAAACCCGTGCGCCGGAGCACTGTCCGCTCCAGATTCTCACGCAGGGTGTACTTATCGCTCAATTGCTCGAGATAAGCGGGAACGCCGCCCACGATCGAATACGTGGCCACCCGCTTCTCGGCATCGTAACCCGGCAAGAACGAGCGGAGCGCGTAGAAGGGGAGCGGGTCCACGCGCAGTTGGGCCGTGAACCGCCCATAGAGCGGGGCGCGATAGCTTTGTAGCCGGTTCATCAGGCTGATGTGCGACCCGGCCAGGATCAGGCAGATTTGTGTTTGTTTGAGCTGATGATCCCAGGCGTTTTGAATGAATGAGGGCAGCGCCGGGTCCGCTTCAAGCGCATAGGGCAACTCATCCAGAATCACGACGAGGCGGCGAGCAGCAGCCAGCGTCGCCAGCTGCTGAAAAACCTCCGTCCACGAGTCATAGGAAAAGCTGCCGGGCATGACCTTGTCCGGCTGGGCGAACTGCCATAGTCTCTGAGAGATGGACTGGAGTAGAACGGCTGCCGAGGAGCGGCTTGCGACCCAATAGAAGAAGGGCTGTTCACTTCGGCGCGCCCACTCTAACAGCAAGGTGGTCTTGCCGACGCGCCGGCGTCCTGAGACGACCATAAACTGCGCCCCAGGTCGCTGGAGAATGTCATCCAGGTCGGAAAGGTCTTTCTCGCGGTCGTAGAACACACTAATCTCCGTATGCTGTGTCAGTGACACAGCATACGGAGATTATACTTGCTTCATCGTGCTTGGCAAGGCCCCTGGATCGGCGGCGCGCCGTTGGTCGCTGCCGTGTATCCTACGGCTAGCAGCTCATGGCGCGGGAGTAAGTTGCCTCTTGACAAGCCGCCGCCTTTCCCCTAAAATAACATTAGACGAGTATCTAATCTTTTAGGACAACCCGATGAACGATGCGACCCCTGACCTCCTGCTCTTCTTCAAGGCCCTGGCCGACGAGACCCGGCTGAAGATCGCGGGCCTGCTGGCGCGCGAGGCGTATTCGGGCGAGCAACTGGCGCTGCTGCTCTCCGTGAAGCCCGCAACCGTCTCGCACCACCTCGCCAGACTGGCCGAGGCGGGGCTGGTGCGCGCGGAGATGCAGGGCCATTCCAAGATGTACGCGCTGCGCCTCGACGCCATCCACGCTATGGCCGAGCGCCTGCTGGCGCAGGAGACCCTGCCCCAGGCCGCCGCCGACGTGGACGTGGAGGCTTACGACCGGAAGGTGATCCGGGACTTCACCCGGCGCGACGGCTCGCTGAAGGAGATCCCGGCCCAGCAGAAGAAACTGCGGGCCGTGCTGCGGCACGTCGTGCAAGAGTTCAAGCCGGGGCGCGAGTATGCCGAGGTGGAAGTCAACGCCATCCTGGCGCGCTTCCACCTGGACACGGCCAGCCTGCGCCGCTCGCTGATCAGTTACAAACTGATGCAGCGGGCGAATGGGAAGTACTGGCGCGGGGAATGACAAATGAGCAAATGACAAATGGCAAAAGCACAGGGCGCGCCTCGCCGACGCGGGTCTGGTGACCGAAGCGGATGGGCAGTACACCCTGCGGCTCGACCACATTCACGCGCTCGCCGCCCGCGTCTCGGCCCACGCTGCGCCGGTCGTGCCGGAAGACAAAGATGAATTCGATCGCGCGGTGCTGAAGGCGTTTCTCACGCCTCACAGGCTTTCTTTGAAATCGTAAATCCCCTCTCGCACCGCCCAGCGGCGATCACAGTGCGCGCAGCGCAGGTGGTCGCCGTCGTCATTTAACTCGTCGCCGCCGCATTCGGGACAGCGGAAGAACTTGCCCGGAGGCGCGACCGCTCCCTGGCCCCCTGCCCTGGCGCGGACGAAGACGCTCGGCGAGAGCTGGACGAACCGCCCGGTTGGCTGGAGAAGCACGTCGAGCGAGACGAGCAGGCCGGTGGGGACGAGGCGCTTGAGCAGCGGCAGGCGAAAATAGGAGAGCGCGCGGATCCGCTCGGGGTTCAAGTCGGCCGCGCGCAGCCAGCCCAGCATGGCGCGGGGATGGAAGTCAAAGTTGAGCGCGGCGAACTCGACGGGGGCGGGGTCAAACGGGTTCCACGCCTGTCTTCCCAGAAGCCACCGGCCGATGGCTTTGAGGTTCAGCTTGCTGGCAAACTCGAGGATGAAGGCCGCGCCCGGCTGCAGCACGGCGCGGACCTGCCGGAGCGCGGCGGGGGCGTCGGCCATGTGGTGGATGACGCGGATCAGCGTGGCGGCGTCGAAGAGGCCGGGGACGAACGGCAGGCGGTAGGCGTCGGCGGCGACGTAGAGGTAGCGGCCGCCGCGCCCGAGACGGGCCTGCGCCTGCGCGAGCTGGGTGCGCGAGTAGTCGAGGAGGACGACGCGCTCGAAGCCGGCGTAGCGCGGCGTGTTGCGCCCGGCCCCGGCCCCGACCTCCAGCAGCAGCCTCCCCTGCGGGGGCAACAAGGCCCGCAGCGCGCGGGCCTCGGCCTGGTCTTCGTATTCGCGTTCCCCCTGGTCCCAGAAGGTCGCCTGGTACTGCGAGCCTTCGTAATCGCAAACGGGGGGACGGTCAGCGCTCATGGGCCGGAAAAGATGCCGCTCCAATCCGAGGGCAGCGCGTTCAAGAGGGCGTCGTAGGGCGCGACGAGCTGCGCCAGGTTGGCGAACGGCTGGTGCAGCTGCGTCCGGTTGAGGGGGATGTCCACCGGCACCTGCAGATGAACGGGGACGTTGAGCACGACGGGGACCGTCTGGCTGACCGGGACGGTCATGTTCAACCTGATGTTGAGCGGCGTGCCCTGGGGGAGGATGACGTTGATGGGGATGGCGGCGCCGTTGAGGAAGATCGTCGCGCCCGAGACGGGCGTGTCCTGGGTGAGGATGACGGCCGTTTCCTGATTCAGCGGCAGGTCGAAGACGACCGGGATGGTGTCGTTGACCTGAATGGTATCGTTGACGACGATGGCGCTGACGATGTGCGCGTCGTCCATCAGCACGAAGTTGTCGTACAGCCCGCCGATCAGCGGCGCGGCGATGCCGTTCTTGATCTGGAAGATCAGCCCGACGACGACGAGCAGGACCAGCACCAGGATCGCGTTGACCAGAAACGAAAACAGGACGGCGAACTTCCAGAACCCGCTCAACCCGCCCGCGCCCCCGCCGGTTTGCATCGTCTTGCTGTCCTTCTTGGGGGCCAGCCCTGATTTTTGGTAGGCTTGTTTCATCTCGGCTTGCATGGCGATTCCTCCGCAGCGTGAAAACGGGCGCGATCATAGCATCCCGACTCGTAAAAAGCAAACGAGTCCCTAACCGAACCGGGACTCGTTGCAAGCCGTAAGGCAATTTGCCAGATTGCGCTGCGTTATTTTTCGAGGAAGCGCGACTCATCTAACTGTCGTTTGAGTTTTTCTTCGGCGTTCGGCCCGGCCGTAGGGGGCGGCGGCTGCCGACCCCTAAATTCGGCGGCTTCGGCCTCGGCTAACGCCTCGCGGCTCGCGCGCCTGACCAGGCTCCACCGGCCGCAATGGTCGCAGCGGTCATAGCGCGCGAAGCCCAGCTTAAAACTCCACCAGTGAAGCGGAAACGGCCTCCCGCATTTGGGGCAGAGCGCGCCGCCCAGCCAGCCGTAGTTGCGCGGCGCACCCGACGGCAGCGCCGCCTTCTGGCCGAGGAAGGATTGCAGGAACGGGATGACGGCCAGGCTCAGGAACATGCCCAAAGCGATCAGCGCGAAGAGAGGAGCTATGATCTTTCCGACCGTCTCGAACCCTTGCTGAGCGCTCACAAACTCGAAGCGGCGCGGGGCCGAGACGAGTCGCCTCCCGTCGGCGGTCGTCCCTTCGGCGGTTAGCGTGCGCCAGCCCAGCGGGTAGTCGCCCGTGTCAAAATTGATCTTGAACGGCGGCTCTGTCGCCGCGCCCACGACGGCGTCGTCGATCTTGAACGTGACGGAGGTCAACTTGTCCGGGCCGGTGGCCTCTATCCGGAACGAGCCTTGAATCTGGCTGCCGTTGTTGTACCCCATGTTCTTGCGGACGAAAATAGTGAGTTCGGATTCCTGGGCATAGGCCCTGGCAGAAACACAAAGGACGCCCAGGGCGGCAAAGAGGATGAGCCGAAAGGCTTTTGATGGGGGCATCGTTCACTTCCATTTCGTCAGGATCGTCTCGCGCTGGAACAGGCGCGCGCCCACGTAGATCAGCGCCGCGTCAATCACTGCCAGCCCGCCGATCGCCATCACCATGAACTGAACGTTGAGGACGATGACGCCCGCCACCTGGCCGAAGATGAGGCCCAGGAGGGGGACGACGACCACCGCCGCAATCTGCTCGGCGACGCGGGGGTCGTTCACGCGTGACGAGACGATGATGGCTATATTGACCGCCAGGAGGGCCATGAGCGGCCCGGCGACGAAGATGGCCAGCAGCCACACCGGGTTGAGGATCCCGGCGAAAACCGTGGGCCGCGCCCCCACGATCGGGGCCAGGATCAGGAAGATCAGGAAGCACCCCCACGTGGCGGCGATGGCCGGGATGGCGGCGGCGAGGCTTTTGGCGGTGAGCAGTTCTTCGGTGGTGATGGGCGTCGCCAGCAGCGGCTCCAGGCTGCGGGTGGTTTTCTCGCCCACGATGCTGTAGGCCGCAATAGCCACGGGGATGATGAGCGGCATGAGCATGAATAGCACCATGAACTGGTTGAGCAGATAAATCTGGAGGCAATCGCCCGGCGGGATGTTCCCGCAGACTTCGAAGAACTGCGGCGGCATGTCTGTGACGTCCCCGCTCGCCGCGCTTCCCCGCGTGCTGTAGAGAATGCCCAATGGCAGAGCGGTGAAGATGAGCGGCATGAGCACGATCGTGAACAGCACGATGCGGTTCTTGAAGACCTCCGCCCACTCTTTGTCAACGATGGTTTGGATGCGAGAGAAGTCCATAGTTTAAAGCCTGGTTGGGACACGGACCGCGAAGCGCACGGATGAACGCGGATGGCTATGTGGTTATCTGTGTGTGCCTGTGTCGGTCTCCCTTGGCGGCTTTCCCAGGGTTTTTGGGCGCGCATGCCGTCGCGCTACTCGTGCTCATCGGCTGAGTCGGATAGGCTTTCATCTTCGACATCCTGCCCCTGGTAGCGGTTCATCTGCGATTTGAGTTCGAGTATCTTTTGAAGACCCTCCCCAGTTAGATGCTCGCCGCGATCCATCATTTGTACTACTTGTTTCCAGATTTCATAATTTCGGCGTTTCTGACTGTGCAGGAGATAGCGGTCAAAAAAGGGAATGACATAGGACATTAACTCGTCGTGGTCGCGGATGATTAGCATAACGGCATCGTGTCGCTTGATTGAGTTCCAAGAATACTGATAACGACGCGACGGCAGATAATGAATGGCGCCAGAGAATTTCAAGGCGCGCCGGATGATTTCAAGCATTTCGCGATCATCGGCGCGGATTTTTATCGAGAATGCGCAAGTGACCTGCGGCCAAGTCGTCGTTGTTGAAGTGGTCACGAAGAAACTTCCTTCACCGGCGACAAAGCCAGCAATGAAATAGTTGAGATCGTTGTTCGCTTCCATTTGTGCTTATTTTCACTAAAAGTAAAACGTGAAACATTAACCCTCCTGGTTCACCAGCCGCAGGTACACGTCCTCCAGCGAGTGGCGCAGCTCGCCGACAAACTGGATTTCGGCCCCGGCCTCGACCAGGTGACGGACGATG
>DATDRS010000400.1:0-9689 GCA_035291605.1 Anaerolineales bacterium
AGCGACTCGTGCGTGCGGTGACTGCACGCGGCGACGACGACGCGGTTAAGTCCGAATTCGTGAATCGCGCGCCGGATGTGATTCAAGCCGTCGGGGAAGCACGCGAAGGGCAAGTAGCCGGCGTGGACGACTCCGGGCAGGCGGGCGGCGAAGGCGGCTGCTTCCGGAGCGTGCACGACGTCCGAGATGCTGCCCCCGCATCCACAGATGAACACGCCGAGGCGCGGGGACTCGCCGGACACGTCGCGCTCTGGGGCGGGGGGCGTCGCGCCTGTGATGAACGGATATTCGCGTGACGAGGGCAGGGCGCCCAGTTTCTCGCGCATCAGCCGCATCGCCTCCGCCGCCGCGCCGGAGGCGTCCATGATCGTCTCGCCGATCTCTTTGGGCGAGGCGAACGCGCCGCACACGAACACGCCGGGGCGCGAGGTCTCCAGCGGGGTGAACTTGTCGGTCTGACAGAAGCCGAACTCATTCAGCTCGATGTCGAGGACGCGCGCCATGTGCTCGGCGTTTTCGGGAGGCCGCACGCCCACCGCGAGCACGACCATGTCGAAGCGGTCTTCGACGAGCGGCCCCTGACCCGGCGCGGCCTCGCCGTGCTTGCGCCCGCCGGGGTAGCGCAGGATCAGATCACGCGTCGTCGGGTCCTCCCGAATTTCGGAGATGCGGCAGCGCGTATACTGGACGCCGTGCTCGTCGCGCGCGCGCACGTAGTAGGCGTTGTATTCTTTGTTGAACGCGCGCTCGTCCATCGTGAAGATATGCGTTTCTGCCCCCGGCAGGCGCTGCCGGGCGAGCATCGCCTCCTTCGTGGCGTACATGCAGCAGATGGCCGAGCAGTACGGGTACTTCTGATCGCGCGAGCCGATGCATTGCAGCCAGGCGATTTTTTTCGGCGCCCGGCCGTCGGCGGGGCGGGCGACGACGCCCTCGGTGGGGCCGGAGCGCGAAGCCAACCGCTCGTACTGCATCGAGGTGATGACGTTGGGATAGCGCCCGAAACCGAACTCCTGCATCTCGCGCGGGTTGAAGGGCTTGTAGCCCACGGCGAGGATCACCGCGCCCACGTGGATCTCCCGCTCGGTGAACCCCGCGTCGAGGTGGATGGCGTCCGTCGGGCAGGCCTCGACGCACTTGCGGCAGTCGTTGCACCCCTCGGTTTTCTCGAGCAGATAGTACGAGTCGGGCACGGCGCGCGGCGCGGATTTGCTGATCGCTTTGCGCATCGTCAGCCCCATCTGGAATCCCGAGGGGCGCTCCACCGGGCAGACCGTCGCGCAGCGGCCGCAGTTGACGCACTTCGCCGGATCAACGTACTGGGGCCGCCGCCGCAGCCGGACGGTGAAATCCCCGGCCTGCCCCTCGCACGCGATCACATCCGTGGAGGTCAGCACTTCAATGTTTGGGTGGAGGTTGTGGTCAAGCAGCGCCGGGGTGATGGAGGGGCGGGTGCAGCCGTAGCCGTGATCGGACGTGCCCCGGCACAGCACGCAGTCGTGTGTGGGGAACATGAACCCCAGTTGGGCCACGCGCCCGCCGAGGGCCGGGGTGCTTTCGACCAGATAAGCCTTCAGTCCGGCCTCGGCCACGTCAATCGCGGCGCGCATCCCCCCGACCCCGCCGCCGATCACCAGCACAGCATTGGGCGTGGTTCGACCATTGGAAGGATCAGGCATGCTCGATAACCGGTTTGTGATCCGCGCCGGCCGGGCAAACGAACACGCCCAACCCGGCGCGTTTCGCCTATAGCCGCAGGTACGAATCGGTGTAGATGACTTTGTTCAACAAGATCTGCACCGTCTTCCAGATCTCTGCCTGCTTCGGGTCGTTCAGGTCCGCTGGGCCGGGGTCAAGCTCTTCGCCCGCGGCCACGGCGGCGTAAAGTTTCAGATACAGCGCGCCGACGGGCGTGGAGGCGTCGCGTTGTTCGACCATGCGTATGACCTCCATCAGTTCCTGGTCGAGCGGGTCGAGGATGGCGGCATCCAGCCCCACGGCCATGAGCATGACCATGTACGTCCGGTTGATGAGCGGGCGCATCTGCGGCGGCACCTGATTAGAGACGTTGGAAAGCCCGACGCTCACGAGCGGCGGCGGGTCGGCGACCATCTTGATCATGCGCACGGCCTCGATGCACTGCGGCACGTATTCCTGGCAGCCGGAGACGGTGAGCACGAGCGGATCAATGAGCAGGTTTTCGATGGGGAGGCCGACCTCCTGGGCGCGCGGGATCAGTTTTTCCATCGCAATTGCCACGCGGGCGTCGGCGCTGACCGGGATGCCCTCTTTGGCCATGGTCAGCGCGACCAGTTTGGCCCCGTAGGCCGCGGCGAGCGGCGGCACTTTCTCCAGCCGCTCCTCCTCCGCCGAGGTCGAGTTGATGATGGCGTTGGCGTGACCGTCCTGCTTGGTCTTTTTCAGACCGACTTCGATGGCCGCGAGGTTGGTCGTGTCGAACGAGAGCGTCATCGGGCCAACGCCCTCCTGCACGCAGTCCACCAGCCAGTCCATCACCTCCGGCCCGGCCTTCTTTTGCGGGCCGATGTTCAAATCCAGCGCGTGCGCCCCGGCCTCCTTTTGCTTGCGCGCCAGCTGCACGAAGAACGCGCCGTCGCGGTCGGCGAGTGACTGTTTGACTTTGGGCGAGAGGATGTGGATATTTTCTCCGATGATGTACATGCGGACCTCCAATCAATCTGCGGGTGAGTGGTGCAGTTGTCGCGGGCCGGGGCCTCCGCTGACGACTGACGAGGCCGCCGCCCCTGATGTCCTATCTTGCCATGCACGACCTGGCCCTCCCATTGTCAAACTGCCCGAATTCAGACTACAAAAGTCACATGTCAGCGACGCACTTTGTCCACCTTTTCGCCCTGACTTCTCTAAATAGCCTCTCTCCGAAAAGTCCAGCGCAGATGGCCAGGGCCGCGCCCACTGACAGGATATGGAGCATGGGCCGCGATCTCCGTTGCCGGATGTGAACAAAATCAGGTGACACGTCGCATGAAAAGTGCTAGGATGAATGCATGAACGCCCAGTCTGTCGGGCGGGGTTTCCTTCGTCGAGTGTTTTGACACCCCTGGAGAAGTGACCGGGGGTGTTTGTTATCCATGAGGGCCTGAAAAGGTCGAATTGCCGAAAGGAGGTGAGTATTGGAGCGCATCAAGTTCGTCCTCATCAACCCCACGTCTCCTGTATGGCGTGTTCGTAGCGGGGAGCGTCCACGCAGTTCTCGTTACTTCCGATTCTCCATGCTTCCAAGCCTCCACGTCGCGGCCTCCATGCCGCCGTATGTGGAAACGCAGATCATTGACGAAGAAGTTGAACCGATTGACTTCGATACCGATGCTCACCTCATCGGCATATCTTTCATGACCTACAACGCCCCGCGGGCCTACGCGATCGCCGATCGCTTCCGGGGCGAGAAGGGCAAGCCGGTGATCTTCGGGGGCTATCACCCGACGTTTGTGCCAGAGGAGGCCATGCAGCACGCCGACGCCGTGTGCGTCGGGGAGGCGGAGAACAACGTGCCGCGCCTGATGGAGGATTTTGGGGCCGGGAAGCTCAAGCCGTTCTACCGCAGCGAGCCGGTCAACCTCGCCGGACTACCGATCCCGAATCGCGACCTCATCCGGAAGCAGGACTATGCCCCAGTGGACGCGCTCCAGGCCACCCGCGGCTGCCACTACCGGTGCAGTTTCTGCTCGGTCGCCGCGTTCCACCAGTACCGGTTTCGGACGCGCCCGGTCGCCGAGGTCATTGACGAACTCAAGACCCTGGGGCCGTACATCCTCTTCATGGACGACAACATTATCGGCGAGCGCGAGTACGCGAAGCAGTTGTTCTCCGCAATGATCCCTCTCGGCAAAAGTTGGTTCAGCCAATGCGGCCTGGGGATCGCCGAGGATGAGGCGCTGCTTCACCTGGCGTCCCGCAGCGGGTGCCAGGGCCTCTTCGTCGGGTTCGAGACCCTGTCACAGCAAGGCTTGCGCTCTTGGAAGAAGCACAGCAACCTGGGGAAAGACTACCTGGCCGCCGTCCGAAAACTACACGCGGCGGGGATTGCGGTGTGCGCCGGCTTTGTCTTTGGCGGCGACGACGATACACCGGACGTATTCGAGCGGACCCTGGAGTTTCTACTGGAAGCCAACGTCGAAACCTTGCAGGCGACCCGGTTGACCCCCTTCCCAGGGACGCCGCTCTTCGAGGCGATGGATCGGCAGGGACGAATCTTCGACAAAGATTGGAGTCATTACGACTTCAACCACGTGGTATTCGAGCCAGTGCATATGCGCCGGGAGACGCTCGATGCGGGTGTGGCGTGGGTGCTGCGGCAATTTCACACGCGAAGCCGGGTCGCGCGCAGGGTCTGGACGAGTCTTGGTTACCTGCGCCCCTCAACGGTTCTGCGGGGCGTCCTGCCTCTGAATCTAGGGTGGCAGGACAAACTCACAATAGACGGGAGCTTTCGGCGGGGCGAGGCTTTTATCCCTCCGGCGAACTCACGCGCGCCAATTGGGAGGTAGTGAGCCGACGGGAGGCTGGCGAACCTGAAAGCCAGGATGGAAGCCTGAAACCCAAGCGAGGCTGGCGGCTGACCATGCACAACGGCGGAGCAAGCGGCCGAGGGGTACACGCCCCTCAGCCCCGAGCTGGCGAATCGCTCAGCCGCACGGCGCAGTGAAAGGGAGGTGACGTTCACGCACAATACGATCCGACTATCTATCCATCTCGATAGCGCGTTGCAGAAAGGAGATAAGAGGACATGGACAGGCAGGTCTCGCGCGGACTGAAAACTACTTTCCTCGTTCACTTCATTGTGGGCGGCATCTTCGGGCTCATCTACCTGCTGATCCCGGAGGCATGGGGGAACTTGGTGGCTTGGCCCGTCAAAGAGCCGGCGATATACCGGCTGATCGGCGCAGCCCTCCTGGGCTTCGCGGCCAGTTCATGGCTGGCATACCGGGAGACGGCCTGGGAGAAGGTGAAGATCGTGGTTCAGATGGAGATCGTCTGGCCCATCCTCGGCACGCTCGTCATGCTCTGGGGCCTGATCTTCGCCGGGCTGCCTGCAATCGGCTGGCTGAACGCCGTCATCCTCGCTGGTTTCGCAGTCGCCTTCAGCGTGTTCTATGCCCGAGGGTAGTGCAGCAAAAAAGATGATGGAGCACGAGTGGCTGCCGCTTGTGCTCCATCGCACCGTGAAACCCTGCTGCCTGACTGGCGGAACGGCTGGATTCCAGAAGGAGGATCACCATGTTACCTACAGATCGTTCTACCTCACCTGATTCAATCGAAATGCTCGGCGTCGCGCAGAAGCTTGGCGCCGAGCTCGTGTGGGATCGCTATCTCGCGCAGATGCCGCAGTGCGGCTTCGGCGAGACCGGCTTGTGCTGCCGCCACTGTTTGCAGGGGCCATGCCGGATTGATCCATTCGGCAACGGGCCGAAGGTTGGCATCTGCGGCGCGACGGCCGACACGTTTGTGGCCCGCGGCCTCGACCGCGCCATCGCGGCCGGGACGGCGGCCCATTCCGGCCATGCCAAACACCTGGCGCACACCATGAAGAAGCTGGCCGAGGGCAAGGCGCCGGATTATCACATCAAAGAACCGGCCAAACTCCGCGCGGTCGCCGAACGGCAAGGCATCAAGCTTGACGGCAAATCGGATGAGCAGATTGCCGGGGAGTTAGCCGACCTGGCGCTCGACGAATTCTCGGAGCGGGGCGAGCCGGTGGCCTGGACGACGAAGACCCTGACCGCCGCGCGGCTCGAGAAGTTCGGCGAGATGGGCCTGCTGCCCTACGGGATCGACTCTGCGATCTCGGAGATCATGCACCGGACGACGAACGGCGTGGACGCCGACCCGGTGAACCTGCTCCTCGGCGGCATCAAGTGCGCCATCGCCGACTACGACGGCATGGCGCTGGCCACCGATCTCTCGGACATCCTCTTCGGCGTGCCGCAGCCGACGGTCGCCGCCGCTAACCTCGGCACGCTGAAGAAGAACGCGGTCAACCTTGCCGTGCACGGCCACAACCCGGTGCTCTCGGAGATGGTCGTCGCCTTTGCGCCGGAGATGGAAGAGGCGGCCAAAGCCGCAGGCGCGATGGAAGGCATCAACATCGTCGGCATTTGCTGCACCGGCAACGAGGTGATGATGCGGCACGGCATTCCCATGGCGACCTCCTCGGTCTCGCAGGAACTTGCCATCCTCACCGGCGTGCTGGACGCGATGGTCGTGGACTATCAATGCGTCATGCCCAGCCTGACGAAGCTGGCCGGGAACTTCCAGACCCAAGTGATCACGACCATGAGCATGGCGAAGATGCCCGGCGCGGTCCACGTCAACTTCGAGGAGGAGCACGCCGCCGAGGGCGCGCGCCAGATCATCGGTCTCGCCATCGAGGCCTTCAAAAAGCGCGATCCCGCTAAAACCCACATCCCCGAAATCCGCAGCGCCGCTATCGTCGGCGTCTCGGTCGAAGCGGCTTTGGGCATCCTCGCTAAAGCAGATGGCGGCGACCCGCTCAAAACGCTGATTGACCACATCGTGAACGGCAACCTTGCGGGCGTCTGCCTGTTCGCCGGGTGCAACAACGTGAAAATCCCGCAGGATCGGAACTTCATCACGATGGTCAAAGAGTTGGCGAAGCGCGATGTGCTGATCCTCGCCACTGGCTGCGCCGCGGGCGCGTTTGCGCGGCACGAGATCCTCACGCCGCAGGCCACCGAGAAGTACGCAGGGCCGGGGCTGAAGGCTGTGCTCACCGCGCTCGGTCAGGCCGCCGGGCTGAACGCGCCGCTGCCGCTCGTCCTGCACACCGGCTCGTGCGTGGACAACACGCGCGCGGTCGCCATCGCCGTCGCCGTCGCGAACAAACTCGGCGTGGACGTGGACAAACTGCCCGTCGTCGCCACCGCGCCCGAGGCCGCGATGGAGAAGGCGATCAGCATCGGCACCTGGGCGGTCGCGCTGGGCCTGCCCACGCACGTCGGCGTGATCCCGCCGGTCACCGGCAGTCCGCTTGTGACCGAGATTCTCACCAAGACCGCCAAAGACCTTCTGGGCGGGTACTTCATCGTCGAGCTCGATCCGGTGAAGGCCGCCGAGAAACTCTTTGCCGCAATCAATGAACGGCGCAAAGGGCTTGGACTGGCGGAGAAAACTGTAGGGGCAGCCCTTGTGGCTGTCTGAGCGGAGGCGTCGTATGAAACGCATCTTCGTTCGCCCCGACCTGTGCACCGCGTGCATGACGTGTGAACTGGCGTGCGCCGTCGAGCACTCACAGGCCAAGAGCATTTTCGCCAGCCCGCTTGAGTCGCCGCGCCCGATGAAGCGCGTGTTCGTGGAGGCCAGCGATGGGCGCAAGATTCCCATCTTCTGCCGTCACTGTGAGGACGCGCCGTGCGTGGCCGCCTGCATCTCTGGCGCGCTGTTCCGCGATCCCGTGACCGATGCGGTGATTTGCGATTGGGGCCGTTGCATCGGCTGCTGGACGTGTGTGATGGTCTGCCCGTATGGCGTGATCGGGCGGCAGCTCGAACTTGGCAAAGCCGTCAAATGCGACCTGTGTCCGGGCCGCGAGGCGCCGGCCTGCGTGGCCGCGTGTCCAACTAAAGCGTTGATCTATGAAGAGGTGGAAACTTTCAGCAAAGAGAAACGTCTGACATTCGCGGCGGCCGTGGGAGCGGATTCTATTCCCCGGCCCGGAGGGTAACGCCATGCGACACGTGATCGTTGGATCTTCGGCGGCGGGGATAGCGGCTGCCGAAGCCATCCGCAAACGTGACCCGATCGCCGAGGTCGTCATGCTCTCCGCCGAGCCGCGCCCGCCGTACTACCGCCCGCTCATCCCGTATCTCATCTATGGTGAGAAGCCAGAGCGCGAGATGGTGCGCGAGCCGCGCCTCATGCCCCGGAACCTCGACGTGCGACTGAACGTGCGCGCCACGGACCTCGATCTGGCGACGCACACCCTGATCCTCGCCGACCACAGCACAGGCGGGTCTGAGACCTTCCCCTACGACCGCTTGTTGATCGCTACGGGCGCATCTCCTATCCGGCCGGACATCCCCGGCCTGGATGGCCCCGGCGTGTTTACGCTCCGCACATGGGAAGACGCGATGAACATCGCGAAGGCGGCCGGAGGCGCGACGCATGCCGTCGTCCTGGGCGCGGGGCGCATCGGCATGAAAGCGGCCTTCGCGTTGCGGCATCTCGGGGTCGGGGTGACCGTGATCGAACTCTTAAGCCGTATCGTGCCGCAGCAACTCGACGCGGCAAGCGCGGCGATCTTTGCCGAGGCCGTGCTCAATACGGGGATCGTGACCATCCTCGGCCACACGATCGCGAAGGTCAACCGCCGGGGGAAGAGGACCACTTCAGCCGTCCTCGACGATGGCCGCAGGCTCATAACCGATCTCGTCGTGGTGGGCGTCGGCGTGCGCCCCAATCTCGAACTGGCCGTTTCCGGCGGGTTGCGCGTGAATCGCGGCCTGCTCGTGGATGATCATCTGCGCACCCGCCTGGCGGACGGGCAAAGCGCGCCGGATGTGTTCGCCGCAGGTGATGTCGTGGAGACGAACGACATCGTCACCGGAGAGTCCATTGTCAGTGGCATCTGGACGAACGCGGCGACGATGGGCCGCATCGCCGGCGACAACATGGCCGGGGGCAATGCGGTCCACGAAGGCGCGTTCAGTCTGCTCAACGCGATGGAACTCGGCGGCCTGCCGGTGATCTCAGTTGGGGATATCCACCACGAGCCAGGCGATGGCGTCGAAGTTTTCGCCGAGCGGCGCGGGTCAAACTACCGCAAGCTGGTCTTTCGTGGGAATCGGCTGATCGGCCTGGTGCTGGTGGGCGAGATCGAGCGCGCGGGCGTGTATCAGACACTCATCCGTGAGAAGGCGGACGTTTCAGCCTTGCGCCGCGAGCTGCTCGGCCCGAGGTTCCACTACGGCCACTACGTCCACGCGAAGCCGAAGGTCGTGGATCGGTATGTGAGGGTAGGGTGAATTTGCCACGCCTTTGAATCAGTGCGATAGCGCTTTGAGGGAGGCGCCGAGGTCTGACATGAAAGGAGGCACAATGCCCACGTATATCATCCTGGTGCGTTACACGCAACAGGGCATGCAAAACATCAAGGACAGCCCCGCCCGGCTCGACGCGGCCAAAAAGGCCTTTCAGGCTATGGGCGCACAGCTGAAACAATGGTTCCTGGTCATGGGCCAGTACGACGCGGTGGTCGTCAGCGAAGCGCCCGACGATGAGACGGTCGCCAAGCTGGCGCTCGTGATCGGTTCGTTGGGCAACGTCCACACCGAAACCCTGCGGGCCTTCACCGAGGAGGAATACCGGAAGATCATCGCCGCGCTGCCATGAGTAGGCGCGCAACCAATCGGTCAAAAACGTGCGCCTCCCTCAAGCGCCCACCCCCTGGCAGGCTATCAGCCTGCCAGGGGGCAACGTGAACTGATGCGAGTGCAGCTTGATCCTGGGCCGCGAACTGCCCGGCCCGAAGTTCCACTGCGCGTACTGCATTCACTCGTACCGCAGCGCCTCTGCGGGCATCACGCGCGAGGCTTGCAGGGCGGGGAGCCAGGTCATCAGCAGCGCCATGCCATAGGCCACGCCGACCGTCAGGGCCATTGAGTCCCAGGGGATTTGGAATTGCAGGCCTGGCA
>DATDRS010000401.1:0-7090 GCA_035291605.1 Anaerolineales bacterium
GATGTGATTGACCGCGCCAATGTGGGGCGCTCCACGTTCTATGCACATTTTCAAAATAAGGAAGATTTGCTCCTCAGCGGGTTTGAGCACTTGCGGACTCAGTTTGAAGAGCACTTGATGGGTCAGTCGGTCAACCACGAGAGTCCCTGGGCCTTGAGTCTGTCCATGTTCCAGCACGCGCAAAGTCAGCGCCCACTTTACAAGGCCCTGGCTGGAAAGCAGGGAGGCAACATCGCGCTGGCGCACATTCAAAAATATCTTTCCGTTTTCCTGCGCGACCATTTGAAATTACAACTTTCGAAAAAGAAAAAGGGCGTTCCCCCTGAAATTCTGGCGCACTATATCGCCAGTGCGTTTATTTCCCTGCTCACGTGGTGGCTCGATAACGACCCGCCCTATTCTGCAGAACAGATGAATGATTTTTATCGGCAATTGGTACAGCCTGGTATGGAAGCCGTTCTCTAAAGATCATCTTACTTGAGCGTTGACTCATTGCGCCTTACGCGCAGTGAATGGCGGCGCGCCCTGACGCATGGGCCGCCGGGCGCCGCAAGGAGTATCCCGATGAGCCTGCAGGGTCCAGCCTTCTACGACGATAACGACATCTTCAAGACCTATATGGCTGGCCGGAGCAGGCCCGACAACCCCAACGACACCCTGGAAAAACCGGTTCTGTTGGAACTGCTCGGAGACCTGACCGGCAAACGCATCCTGGACCTCGGCTGTGGCGATGCGGCCTTCGGCCGCGAAGCGCTTCGGCAAGGCGCTGCAGCCTATGTCGGCGTGGAAGGCTCCGACAACATGCTCGCCGTTGCCCGGCAGACCCTGGCCGGGACATCGGGTCAACTCATTCAGGCTGATCTGGAGACCTGGGGGTATCCCCGCGAGACCTTTGAGATCGTGATCGCGCGCCTCGTCCTGCACTATCTGGGGTCCATGGCTGCGGTGTTCGCCGGCGTCTATCAAGCCCTGCTGCCCCGTGGGCGCTTTGTGTTCTCCGTCGAGCATCCGGTCATCACGTCATGTGATCGGGCGTGGCAGGGGCCGGGACCCCGGCAGGATTGGATTGTGGACAACTACTTTGAAACCGGGCCGCGGGTGACCCAGTGGCTTGGGGGGCAGGTGCTGAAATATCATCGTACGGTCGAGGATTACTATCTTGGTCTGCAACGAGCCGGTTTTATTGTGGAAAGCGTGCGGGAGGCGCGTCCGCAGCCGGCATACTTTTCCGATCAGGAAACGTACCTGCGCCGGACGAGGATACCGTTGTTTCTGCTGATGGCTGGCCGGAAGCCATAGCCGCTGCGCCCGGCGGCGACCCGGGCGAGGTCAGCCCGACCGGCGCACAGGCAGTACCGCGTGAAAGCGGCTGCCCGGACAGGCTTCTTCGTCGTGGCCGGGGCTTTCCACCCAGAGTTTGCCGCCGTGCGCCTCGACGATACCTTGGGCGATAGTCAACCCCAGCCCCGGCCCGCCGGCTTTGAACCTGGTCTTCCCCGTCGGCTGTAAATCCACTTTGCCCGTCTGGAAAAACTTGGTGAAGATCAACGCCTGCTGCTGCGGATCAACGCCAATGCCAGTGTCGCTGATGATCACCTCGACGCTTTCCGGCGAGCCGCGGCGCGAATGACCGGAAACGGTGATCCGGCCTCCATCCGGCGTATATTTGATGGCGTTGACGAGCAGGTTGTCGAACGCCTTGCCCAGCGCCTCCTCGTCTGCCTGGACCTCCGGCAAATCGTCCAGGTCCTGCCGGAGGTCCAGCGTGAGCCTGCGCTCGGCCAGCGGTTTTTCGTAGCGCGCGCCGAGGCTCCGCATGAGCGCGGCCAGTGAGGTCGGTTTGAAGTCCAGCTCGAACGTGCGCGTCTCTAGCATCGAGACGTCAAGCATCGTGTTCACAATTTCGCCCAGCCGGGCGGCGCTCCGCTGGAGCGCGCCGACCATTTGCTGATATTGAGCGTTGGCCTTGATCTCCGGCGCGGTCTGGAGAAACTGGCTGTAGCCCAGGATCACCGAGAGCGGCGTCCGCAGTTCGTGGGCCATGTTGTCAATGAAGTCCGATTTGGCGCGGTCGAGCATCGTCAAGTTCTGGTTCGCCTGCTCGAGGGCGGCCGAGGCCTGCTGCAGGTCGCGGTTGAGCCGGCCCAAATTCTCGACCAGCCGCGCGTTCTCCAGCGCGATGGTGGTTTGATCGGCCAGAGTCCGGAGCAGCGCCAGGTCGCTCTCAAAATAGCGGTCCCGTGAGACCTTAGGCCCCAGGGCTAACAGGCCGATCCATCTGCCCTTGGAATAGATGGGCACGTACACGTCCATCGCCAGGCCGGCCAGCCAGATGCGCTCAGAGGCTGCGGCCGCCCTGAAACGAGGCAGCAGGTCAATATCGTATTGCGTGAGAGGCTGAGGTTCTTGGGAGAGGCGCCGCGCCACCGGGCCTTCGGCGGCCAGACTTCCGGGGCCGAGCGCGGCGACGCCTAAAGCACGGACGGGCTGCACCTCGAAAGTCGCCGGGCTGTCCGGCGGGGCAGGCGGATCCACTAGAAACAGCGCGCCGCGCCGGGTCCCCAACAGGTCGGCCACCGAGCTCAGCACGACCTGCGCCAGCTGATCCAAATCTACGATGTGGCTGATACCCTGGCTGTATTCGCGCACGATCTGGGCGGGGTTATAGCCTGCGCCGGATATCAAGCGGCCGGCAAGGCCTCGGGCCAGATTCCTCAGCGGGTCGAAAAGCACGGCCAGCAGGATCGCCAGCGCCGCGGCGGACAACGCGGGGCCGTACGTGGGCGCAGCCGGAACGAGGTAGCGCGCCGAAACTGAATTGGCGGCGTAGAGGATCAGCGCCAGAAGGACGACGACGCTCAGGTAAACCAGCGCCTGCCGCGCCATCCCGCGCACGTCCGGCAGTTGATGAACGAGCGTGACCGCCGCGGCCGCGCCTGAGCCTGCCGCGCGGAGGCCGCTGCTCAACGCCGCCTGTCCGGCGAAGTGCAGGGCATAACCCAAGACCGTCAGCCCCAGGGCCAAGACCCAATATTTGATGCGGTTGCGATGGAGAGGTTGCGCCGAGCGGCGATAGGCGTTCAGCGTCAGCCAGGTCGCGCCGCTCAGCAAAACGCCCCAGCCGACGACGGACAGCGCAAAAGATATACTCAACGCGGTCAAGTTCTGCGGTTTCCGTAGGTCACGCTTTTAGCGTGACCAAGCTCGTTTTGCCGGGCCAGGCGCGCTTGCAGCGTGCCGTATAAAAGCGCAATTTGTGACCGCGCGCAGTATAGGTCTGAATGGCCAATCTCCCACCCGCCCCCGGCCCAAAGCGGGTCGGGCAGTCTTGGCCGGGCGAGGTCGAGGCCGAGCCGCGCAGCGCCCCAGGCTCCGCCGAATAGCCACCACCGCCAGCCGGCGCCCGGCAGCCGCAGAAACACGCGGCTGAGGTGCAGAAAGAGCAGCGCCAGCAGCCAGGGGCCATATTGCAGGCCGTTGGCGACCGCCTCCGGGCGCAGCGCCGAGAACCAGCCCAGCGGCAGGCCGGCCTGGGCTAATTCCCACAAACCCGCCCCGGCCGCGTAGAGCGCCAGCGCCTGCGCGCCCGGCCCGACCTGGCGGCGCAGGAGCGCGACGCCCGCGATCAGGAAGCAGAGAATAGTCGCGACGATTAAAGTGAGCGTAATCGGATCAATCGTTTTCAGCGCCCGGCTTCAGAACGGGTGCCTCCCCAGCCGCTCGGCTTTGCCCTTTGGCTCCCAGCGCGACTCGTCCTGGCTCAGCTTCAAAAAGCCCTCGTTGTGCGCGTCGTCGCGCCACGAGAGGACGTAGATGAACATCCCGCCCAGGTTCGAAGGAAGCGCTTTGCAGGCGTTGTAATACTGCGCGTATTCGTCGGCCTTCACGTCCGAGGGGGTCTCCGTCTTGTTGTTGCTGAACTCCGAGATGAAGATAAGTTTGTTGGGGAAGGTCTCGCACACTTTGCGGGTGAGGCTCACGCCGTCGGCCCATGCGCCGACCACGCCCCAATAAACGTGCGCGCAGATGAAGTCCGCGCGGTCGGTGGCGGCTTTGGCTTGCCGGTAGAAGGCGTATTCTTCGATGGGGCGGATGTCAAAGGTCGGGCCCGGGGAAAGGCCGGGGAAGCCGAACAACGCCTCGGGGTAGCGCGGCTTGAGGCTGTCCACGACGGTGTTGAAGAAGCGCGCATATTCCGCGCCGTCCTTCCAGTTCACCCCACAGCCTTCGACCGTCAGGTTGACCTCGTTGTGGACTTCAAAATGCCGGATGCCGGAGTTGTAGGCGCGGTTCATCGGGTTGTTGCCGTCGCCGGGATCGGCCACTTCGTTGGCGAACCAGCGGCCCGCGCCCTCGGGTGTGCCGTCGCCGCGCGGCTGGCTGAGCTGGCCGTTGAACAGCCGCGCCATGATGAACATGTCGGCCTGGATGGCGCGCAGTTGGGCCACCTCTTCCGGCTGGAGGTCAGGGCACAGCATTTTCACCGCGCGGACTTTGGAGCTGCGGATGACGTCGTAGGCTTCAGGAACCCACGCGCCGCCTGGGTCCGCCGGGCCGTGCATTCCGGGCAGGGCGTGATGCTTCCACTTGAGAAACGGCGGCGCGGCGGCGGCCGGGGCCTGCCCCCCATACCGCTGACCGGAGGCGATGCGCGCTGCCAAGGCCTTCTTGAGTTCATCCGGCGAACTGACCCTGACCTGGTCGAGTTTGAGGTTCGCGTGGTTTTTTTGGAACCACGCAACAATATCGCCGCCCTGCGCGGCGTAGGCCCCTGGCGCAATGACGACCGTCACCACGTCGGCCTGTTTGGCGGCGGTGTTCGGGTCGGGGGTGAAGTTGACGCCGAACTTGATGGCATACTCGGTGACCGCGGCGACCCAGTCGCCAGAGTTTTCAGCCGGGAGGAGGAGGAGGTGTTTTTCAGGCATGGCCGAATCCTTAGGGGCCGACCCACGTGTCGGCCCGGCCTAGTTCGTCGTGATCGTAAAGATGGACGAGTGAAACTGGATTTTCCCATCTATCAGGCCGACGGTGTCGGACCCGTCCAGGACGTGGGCCGTCGGGCTGTCGCACGTCCAATTGAAGATGAGCGGGGTTTCGCTCTTGATTTCTTTCAAGGCGAATTGTCCGTTGGGGAGCTGGTTGCTCAGCAAGTCTTCGTACCAGGCCCGGATATCCTGCGCGCCGGTCACGGTGCGGGCGGCGGTGATGTGCGCCGCGCCGGGTTGATACAAGGCTATGAGCGCGTTCAGATCGCGGTTCGTCAGCGCCCGGAAGTAGGCCTGGATCAGGTCTTTCGGATCAGTCGGCGTGGAGGCGGCGGGCAGAGCGTGCTCGGCCGGGGCAGCGCCCGTTTCGCTCTGCAGCCACGCGCGCAAATCGTCCACCGTGCCGTTGAAGCGGTTCATATCCACGCGGCCGTTCACGCCGTTCACCGCGCCCGACTCGGTGTACTGCCAGAAGTTCCAACTCGTCCAACCGCGCGGGATCAGCGGGTTCGGCGCGCTGGTGTAGTGCGCCGTCCACAACTTGTAGTCTTTGGCCCAGTCAGGATACTGGCCGGACGAGCTGCGCAGGCGCTCGTTCCAGAAAGAGGCGCGGGTGTAGATGATGGACTTTCGCCCCGTCAACTGCTCGACCGTATCCAGCCAGATCTTGCAGCCGCGGATGAGCGTATCGTTGCTGGCCGTGCCAGCCTGTTCCACGTCGAAGACCGGCGGTAGATCGCCGGGTTCGAGTTTCACGGTGCGGACGAAGAGCTGCGCCTGCTGGGCAGGGTCCAGCATTGGGTCGTAGAAGTGGTATGCGCCGCGCGCCAGGCCGGCGTTCTTGATCCCGGCCCAGTTGGCGGCGAAGAACTTGTCCACGACCTGGACGCCCTGCGCGGCTTTGCAGAAGGCGAACGCCATGCCCGCGGCCTTGACCGAGGCCCAATCCACGTTGAGCTGCCAGCGAGAAACGTCTACGCCCAGCGCATACTGTATGGTCATGATAATCTCCTTGTGATTCCGTCGCGGGTGAAACCCGCGATACGGCAAATTGGGGGTGAAACCCGCTCCTACGGGCTATTTTACTCGGCTTGCGCTGGCGGCCCAAATGGGCCGGAGGGGCGAGGCGTGGTTATTCAGGTTCAATCGTGAAGGTGAGGGGGTAACCGGCGGCGCGGGCCAGCCCGTGCGCTTTGCCGACGCGGTATTTGGCCTCTTCGTATCCGAGCGTCATCACGTAAGCCAGGCCGGTGAAATGGGCGGTGAGCATGACGACTTCGGCGTCCGCCCGCGACAGCCCGAACACCGAGCGCAGCACCTGCACGACGAAATCCATAGGCGTGTAGTCGTCGTTGTGGATAATGACGTTGTACGGCGGGTCGAGCTGCGTTTCCGAGTCCGGCGCGGCCTCCTCCCAGACCTCGGGTTTCTGGGGGGCGATGACTTCTTCGGTATCGGTTTCTTTTGGGCGCTCGACTTCGGCTCGCATGTCTTCCAGACTCCGCGCAATCAGTCTTGGCGCGTTTATTTTACCCGAACGTCTGGTAACTTCAATAACCTTTCAATCCAACTGGAGGCGAGGTGCGTATATTCTATAATGGCCGTTAATCGAACAACTGGAGTAGAGTTTCATGCGCCTGTGCGTTGTCTCGCCGTTTCCTCCCGAAATCTCCGGGATTGGCCAATATGGTTGGAGCATGGTACAGGGCCTGGCGCGCACCAACCGTTTCCGGGCCATCACCGTGCTGGCCGGCGGCCGTGAGCAAGGGTCGGTCGGCCCGCTGCCTTTGGACAGCCCGGCCCGCCGGCAGCGCGTTTGGGCGCGCGACGACTTGCAAACGGCGCTGCGCCTCGTGCGCGCCATCCGGGCTGAAAAGCCTGACGTGGCCTGGTTCAACCTGGGCTTCACCGTGTTTGGGGATTCGCGCGCGGCTAATTTCTTGGGCCTCATGACGCCCGCGCTCACTCGGCGCGCCGGCATTCCGGTCGTCGTCACCCTGCATGAGATCTTTGAAGCCACATCTCCCCAAGCCCTGGGGGTGCGGAATGGATGGGCGACCAGGTGGGGCGCGCGCACCGCCACCACTCTGTTGTTGCAAGCC
>DATDRS010000402.1:0-8786 GCA_035291605.1 Anaerolineales bacterium
GTGCGCCGCCCGACCGGGGGCCGCGCGATCCTGCACACCGACGAGCTCACCTACTCCGTCATCGCGCCGATGGGCGAACCGCGCGTGCTCGGCGGCGTGATCGAGAGCTACCGCCAACTCAGCGCCGGGCTGACGCGTGGCGTGGAAATACTCGGCCTCACCGTGCGCGCTGGTAAAGAGCATGGCGGGCATCCCAACGCCCAGCCTCCAACTTCCAACCTCCAACTTCCAGCCTCCAACCCCATCTGCTTTGAAGTACCCTCCAATTACGAAATTACCACCAACGGCAAGAAACTGTTGGGCAGCGCACAGGTGCGCAAGCGCGGGGTGGTGCTGCAGCACGGCACGCTGCCGCTCACAGGCGACGTAGCGCGCATCTGCGAGGCGCTCACCGTCGAGGCGGAGGCGGAGCGGGCGCGGCTGCGCGAGCGTATGCACCAGCGCGCAACGACGGTAACTGAGGTGCTGGGGCGCGAAGTGCAGTGGGGAGAGGCAGCCGAGGCGTTGACGCGTGGATTTGCGGAGGCGCTGAACCTCACGTTTGAAGCCGCGCCGCTGACGCCGAGGGAGTTGGCGTTGATCGCCAGGCTGCGTGAGGAGAAGTATGCGGCGGAGGGGTGGAATTACCGGGTGTGATGAGTGAGACGTGAGGCGTGACAGAATGCTGCCACAATTTTTCACTCATCACTGGGTCGGCGTTGCCAGAATGACCTGCACGCTCTTGAACCGCAGCGAAGTCAGCAGGCGCTCGACGAAGGCCTGCGCGTTGGCCTGGGCGGTGTTCAAAATCCCGTCTTCGAGCGCCGCGCGCTCGATCTCCTGTTCCGCGACCTGCCGCGCCTGAGATTCCAGGTGGATATCGCCGTGCGTGAATACGCCGGTCTGCCGGTCGTACACGTAGGACTTCTCGTTGTCGAGCGTCGCCACGAACACCTCGGCGGCGGGCAGGACGAGCGTCACCTGGCCATCGGACGAGACGATCACATCCCGCTCCGCCAGCTTGCTCAGGTCCACGCCCGCGATTACTTCCCCGTGCGCTACAAACAAGAGCCGGTCGCCGAAGAGCGGGGCGAGCGCGCCTTGCCCGGTCTCGGCGGTCACCACTTTTTCGATGGTGTACTGTGTGGTCTCGAGGCGGGCGAGCGCGCGCACCTGCAGAACCACCGTGACCGGGTCGGGATAAATGGTCGGCGTGGGGTTGATCAGTTGCTGCACCTGCGTCGCGAGGCCGCCCGAGACGGTCGCCGGCCCCCGCGTGGCCTGGCGCACCACGTCCACGATCCCCCACCCCGTGAGCGCGGCGATGATCAACAAGCCGATGATGAGGAGGTTGGTCCATGATTTTGACATATCGAGATTATAACCAAGATGAGCCAGAAGTCATCAAAGTAAGTTTGTCCTATGGCGGTCGGCTTCATATGCAGGCAAAATGTCAGAAGAGCGACTAAACCTGGCAGGTCTCGGAGACCTGCCAGGTCTTTCACGCTGGCTTCTACCACGATCAGGTGAGCCAATGGCCTGTGCTAAAATTGCCGCTCATGGTTATCGGGGCCTGCTGCGTGCGCCTGCGCCTGCCGGGATGCGCCTCGCTCAAAGCCAAGCGCGGCTTGCTCAAGCCGCTGCTGGCGCGCCTGCACCGGGAATTCAACGTGGCCGCCGCGGAGACGGATTTGCAGGATGTGTGGCAGTCGGCTGAAATTGGGATCGTGACGGTCGCCAACGACGCCGGCTTCGTGCAGGCCGAACTGGAAAGCATCGTCGCCTGGATCGAGCGCAACCGGCCCGAGGTCGAGGTGACCGACGCGCAGATCGAAATGCGATAACCAATTGAAAACCTTCAGGACGTAACTTTACCGCAGGCAGCAACGATTTAACATGCAATAAAACAAACCAGGGATTGCTTATGCGTTCATCTGTGCGAACTTATTCTTCACTGGTGGTGTTGGGCGCGCTGGTGTTGAGCGGGTGCGGGCCGCGCCCCACGCCCACGCCTACTGCGCCGCCCCCCACCCCCAACCCGCGCACCGCCATCGTCAGCGAGATCGTCAACGACGTCACTGCCCGCCCGGCTCCGTCCGACCCTTTCACCCAGATCGCCACCGGCTTCGTCCTTGCCCTCGGCGGCCAGATCAGGACCGGCGACGCCTCCAACGCCCGCCTCGACTTCAGCGACGGCGCCATCGTCCGCATCGCCGCCAGCTCGTCCTTCCTCATGCAGAACGCCGAACCCGCCCCCGATGGCTTCGTCCGCCGCCTGCAGTTCGAAGCCGGCAAGCTCTGGGTCAGCCTGACCGGCGGCGAGATGCAGGTCGAGACCCCCATCGGCGTCGCGTCCGTGCGCGGCTCCTTCGCCGTCTTCGAGTACGATCCCGGCGACCCGAACGACCCCACCGACGACGTGCTCATCCTGCAATGTCTCGAAGGCCAGTGCGGCTTTGGGAACGTGACACTGGGCAATCTCGAGCAGATCACGGTCACCAACGGGGGGCAGACGATCACCCGCATCACCCTCAGCGGCCAGGCGGTGCAGGCCTTCCTGGAGAACAACCCCGAAGGCCAGCGGATCGTGCAGACGCTGACGGCGGCCGCGCCCACCCAAACCGAAGCGCCGACGGCGACGGACACGCCTGCTCCAACAGACACGTTGGCGGCGACCGCCAGCCCGACGACCGCGCCCTCGGCCACGCGCACGCCCGCGCCGACGAGCACGAACACGCGCGTCCCAACCCGTCCGGCGACGCGCACGCCCACGGCGACGCGGACAGCAGCGCCGACGAGCACGAACACGCCGGGGACGACTGGCGGTGGGGGTGCGCCCGCGCCCACGAACACGTCTGTGCCGCCGACGGCGACCTTCACGGTTGTCCCGCCGACGATCACGGCGACGGGCACGCTCGCCCTGACGGTGACTGCGACCAGCACGCTGTTGCCCACGGCCACCGCATCCCGGACGGCCACGGCGACCCCATCTCCAACCGCCACCCCGACGGGGACCACCACCAATACCCCAACGGCCACCTTCGCCGCGCCCACGTCCACGCCAACGGCGACGTCCACTCCGGCGCCTACGTCCACGCCCACCGACACGCCGACACCTGTGGGCACGCCCACGCCCACCGATACGCCGACAGCGACATCTACGCCAGATATGACGCCTCCGACCATTGGGCCGTTCTTCAACGCCAGCCCGACTTCGTTTACTGGAGGGCCGCAGACCTGTACTGTCACCTTCGAAGCTGATATCAGCGACCTATCGGGTATTGCAACAGGGACTGTGGATTGGACCGCCGGCTACTTCAGCACGACTTCGAGCGGGAGCGCACCCATGATTTTCAATCCCTTGACTGGACACTGGGAAGCTATCACGATCGTGCAAATTGAAAACGGCGGCACGTTGAACTGGACTGTGACAGCGACCGACGTGTTTTCAAATACCGCCGGGCCGGTAGCTGGCTTCCCCAATGTCACAACCGACTTTAGCGGTGCTTGTCCCTAAAACAAGAGCAGACGCTTCCCCACCGGGTAATCTAATATGGAGCGGCGCACTCACTCAGTGCGCCGCTCTGTTTTGGCGGTGTGTGAAACAAGCATCCGTCCGGTGGTTATCATGGAGGCCGGATCGCGAGCCGCGTCGCGTATAACTTAACGCCAAGCTGTTGGGTTTCAACGATCACCAGCCGTGCGCCCGGGGGCGCTAGTTCCGGCAGCAGGGTCTCTGCTAACATGCCCGTGCTGATAAAGACGGCCGTTCGCGCCCCTTGCGCGTAATTTGCTTTCAGGCAGGCGGCCAGGCCCTGGTGGGATTGCACAAGAAATATCTCTTTGGCCGCATACAGTTTGGGCATGTGCGGGGCGAGCCAATCCAGATTAGTGATCACTTGCGTCTCGGGCAATGCCAGAGCTGCCGCCTGCGCTTCGCGCTGCTCGGCCACACGCGCGTAAATCTCGCCCACGCCGAGCGATTGAACATAGACGCTTACTCCGATCATCCCTAGCCCCGCAAGAAACTGCAGCCGGGCGAGCCATGACTCCGAGGCCTGCTCCCAGATCCGCCGCAGGCCGCTCACTGCCCACACTGTGGCTACGGGAAAGACGACCAGCATAAAGCGCGCGCCCCACTCCTGCGCGCTGTGCCAGGGACCGGTGGCAGTCAACAGCCCTAAGCCCAGCACAGCTAATCCCCAGAACCCAAAAACGATGATGAACAAGCGGCGGGCTGCCGAGGCGTTCATCGCGCCGGGCGCGAATCCTAATGCGAGGAATGGCGAGACATTCAAGACGCCATAAACGTTTCCATCGCGAGCGTATTGCTGCGCCAGACTCCAGGTACCCAGCCCGAGCGCGGCTAGCGCTATGCCTTGAATTGCCCCGCGTAATGGCGCTGAGGCAATCCATTGGGCAAGCCCATACGCCCCAAGCGCGATCGTCAGCCAATATCCGATCCACCCGGACGTGGGGCCGAAAAGAAAATGCGCAATGCTGCCCGCTCCGTGGACAAGGATATAGGCGCGCGGTGTGTATTGAGGGGTAACGCTCACGCGAAGTTCCGGGGGGATAATATTCCCGCTGTTGATGTAGCTGAAAGCCTCGAGTATGACCAGCACAGCAGCGCACCCGCCGGCCCACAGGGCCAGGTATCTTACTCCCCTGCGCCTCTTGAGAACGTCGAATGCCAGCACACTCCCGAGCATTAGGGCTAGCATCAACAGTTCTTTGCGAACGCCGCCGGCCAGGGCCGCTAAAGCCCCTGACAGCCAGTAATTTCGCCAGACTGGCGGCTGCTCTGCCTCTTCCAGGGCCAACGCTACCGCGCCAAGCCCAAGCGCCACGCCTAAAGTGTGCTCCCAAAAATTGAGACTGTAGAAGATCAGCGGAGTCGCCAGACCGGTCAGCAGGACGCCGATCCAGGCCGGATGCGCATCCAACTTGCGCATCACTTTCGACGTCAGCCAGAGGCTGACCAGCCCGGATAGCATGGGCACGACCAGTTCACCACGACCCCCCAGCCACTCGGCGAACGGCTTGCCCACTATGGCAATCGCCGGAGACTGGGTCAAATGTATCTCGCCGCGCCAAACGTAGTGAAAGAGCAATCCAAAGGGCACGTAACGCAGGGATGGATCCAACCGCCGCCCGGGGTAGTCAATAGAGAGATCAAGCCAGGGAGTGAAGCGGATGTTATCGGCCTGGATGCGTTTGTAACCGTTATCCACGCTCCAGTAGCCGCCTGTCGGCAAAACTCCAAACGCCAGCCAGAGGTACACACCAGCCACGCCTCCCAGCGCCAGAATGGTCGGCCAATCTGCTATCGGCCAGAACTTCTTTGCTTTCGTCGTAAGCATGGGGCCTCCAGCCATTCAGTATACACCGCGCCTCGTCTCTGTTGACGGGCTGTGCGGGTTTCAGGGGGAGGGGGTGATCTCGAGGCGCGTCGCGAAGAAACCCTCGTCGAGGCGGCGGGTTTCAATGACTTTGATCTGCGTCCCAGGCGGCGCGGCGGCGGCCAGCACGGCTTCGTCGGGCCGGCCGGAGCTGACGAAGGCGAAGCGGCGCACGCCCCGCGCATCAGCCGCCTGGACCCATGCGACCCAGTCTTCCCGCGCGTCCAGGCGGAACACTTCTTTTGAGAGATAGACTTTGGGAACGCGCGAGGCCAACCAGACCTGGTTGGTCACCACCTGCGTCTCGGGCAGCGCCAGAATCGCCCAACGCAGTTCGAGGCTGCTCGCGAAGCCGGCGCGCAGACCGATCAGCCCCAGCCCCTGGATTGCCAGGCTCAACCCGACGAGCGCCAACGCCAGCGCCAGGCGCAGCCGCGCCAGCCAGCCTTGCGCGGCTCGTTCCCAGATCGTTTGCAGGCTACTGGCCGCCAGCGGCGCGCCGAGCGGGAAGACGGTCAGAAAGAAACGCGCGCCCCACTCGCCGCCGCCGTGTCCCGCGCCCGCCGTCGTGAGCAGGCCGAGAGAAAGGATCGCCAGGCCGAGAAAACCGAGGGCCGTCAACGATAGATCGCGCGCCAAACGCCGTTCCCCCGCTTGAGGCCTCAAGCCCAGCACCAGCCACGGGCTGGCGCTGAAGACGCCCCGGAGGTACGGCGAGGCCGATTGTCCCCACATAAAACTGCCGACACCCAGGCACAACACCGCCAGCGCCCCGACCTGCATCGCCGTACGCAGCGCGGCAGGGCGCGGCCATAGACCCGCGAGCCAATAGACGCCCACGGTTATCATCAACCAGGTTCCGGCTCTTCCAAAGCGGGGGTCGAAGAGGAAGTCGGCGAGGCCGGTCCAGCCATGGACAAGCAGGTAAGCCCGAGGCGTGAACGAGGGTGGAGCGGCGATGCGAAACTCTGGCGGGACGGGATGGCCGCTGTTCAGATAACTCGCCAGCAGGTAAACGACAAAGACACACACGCACGCGCTCGACCACGCCGCTAAACCGGAGGACGCTCGTCGTCGGTATGGCGCCGCTTCTCGGACAGCATTCAGTGCGAGCACCACGCCCAGCGCCAGCGCGAAGAACATGATCTCTTTGCGCACGACGCCTCCAAGGCCAGCCAACAACCCGGATACAAGATACACTCTCAGGGGCCAGGGGGGCGCGCCAGCGGGACGCAGGACCAGCGCCAGCGCGCCCAGCCCCAGCGCCGCCGCCAGCGTGTGTTCCCAAAAACTGAGGCTGTAAAAGATCAGCGGAGTGGCAAACCCGGCGAGCAAAACACTCGGCCAGACGGGGCGCACGCCGAGAATCTGCGCCAGCCGGCCCGTCAGATAAACGCTCACCAAACCGGCCAACAGCGGCACGACTCGCTCACCATAATCGCCCATGAGCCGGATGAAGGGCCTCCCCATAAAAGCGACATAGAAAGGCTGCGAAAAATGTACTCGCCCCTGCCAGATGAAATAGAAGTTGTGCGCGAAGGGCAAGAACTTGAAATCCGGGTCGAGCCACTGGCCGGGGTAGTCAATCGTCAGATCAGGCGCAGGATTGAAACGGACGTTGGCCGCCTGGATGCGCTTCATACCGGTGTCGGGCATCCAGTACCCGCCGGGAGGCAACACCCCAAATGCCAACCAGAGATACACCCCGGCTACACTTCCCAGCGCCAGAGTCGCGGGCCAATCTATCCCAGCCGGGAATTTCGCCGTCAGGGTCGTGAACATTGTGTTCGACTATACCGATCAAGCCGTTCAGTATACATCTTAACGAGGTGGCTAGGACTTCAGCGTGCTTTCCGGTGTGCGTTTTTCATAGTAAACTCCACGAAAGCCCTGTCCATTTCAAGCCTCACACCCATAACCCTCATGCGCATAAGACGCCGCTTCCCACTGCTCTTCGTCCTTGCTGTGGCTCTGGCCCTCGTGGGTTGCAGCCGGCAGCTCATCACGGCGACCCCGCCCACGCCGGCGCCGATCAACCCACGTACGGCCTCTATCGGTGAGATCGTGAACATCGTCCTGGCCCGGGCCTCGCTGGCCGAGCAGTTCGCGCAAGTGACACCCGGCTACGTGCTCGGCGCGGGCGGTCAAGTCCAGACCGGCGACGAGTCGCGCGCCCGGCTGGATTTCAGCGACGCCACCATCGTCCGCCTGGCTGAAAACTCATCCTTCACCATGCAGAACGTTACGCTCACCGACGACGGCTTAGCCACCCGCCTGAAACTTGAAGCGGGGAAAATCTGGGTCAGCCTGACGGGCGGGACGCTGGAAGTGGAGACGCCGGTGGGGGTGGCGGCGGTGCGCGGCTCGTTTGCCGTGTTCGTCTACAGCGCCGGGGACCCGGCTGACCCCAACGACGATTTGCTGGTTTTGGACTGTCTTGAAGGTTCGTGCAGCGCACAGAACGATGTTGTGGACGAACGTCTGGGCAACCTGCAGCGCACCGTCCTGACCCGCACTGGGCGGATCACTTTCCTCCTGTCCGACCTCGACGTGCAAAATTTCATTCAGAACAACCCGGAAGTGGCTGACGTCATCCGGGCCACGCTCACGGCAGCCCCGCCGCCCACCACGACGCCAGCGCCCACCGCGACGGACACGCCGCCCGGCCTCACCCCAGATAGCGTTCCGCAGATGTCGGCGACGCCCACGCCCCTGACGCCGACGCCGACGGCTCGCCCTGGTTCCACCACCGTCCCGGGGACGACGGTTCAGATCATCGGCCTGCATACGGTGCTCCCCGGCGAGACGATCTTCTGCATCGGGCGCGGTTATGGGGTGCTGCCCACCGCCATCGCGCAAGTCAACGGCACGGCCTCCCTGACGCCCGGCCAGATTTTGAGGATCCCGGCGGTGCAGTGGGAAAACATCCCGGCCGGGCCGGTCTGCCCGCCCCAGTTCACTTCACCCTTCCCTGGCCTGACGCCGACCAACACGCCCGCGGCGGCGCCCTCGGTCACGACTGTGCCGCCGACCGACAAACCGGATCCAACCGACACGTCGGCCGCCCCGGTCGCTCCCAGCAAGACGCCGACGTCTATACCCACCAGCACGCCAAGCAAGATTCCGACCGTGCCGCCGACGTTTACGCCAAGCAGCACGCCCAGTAAGATACCGACGGTCCCGCCGACATTCACGCCCAGCAACACGCCGACGGTCCCGCCAACATTCACGCCCACCAACACGCCGACGTTCACGCCCAGCAAAACGCCGACCATCACGCCCACGCCCGACCTCGTCGGGCCGAGCATCTCAAACCTGCGTCCCTCTCCCACGGCGCTAAACGGCAGTACCTGTGACGTCACTTTTCAAGCCGACGTGGGCGATGCCTCGGGTGTGCTCACGGCG
>DATDRS010000403.1:0-7733 GCA_035291605.1 Anaerolineales bacterium
TCGCATTCCTGGCCGATAAGCTCGATGACAAGTTAAAGCAAAAGCTAATGGCATTGAGAACGGATATTGACGACTTCCATGTCCATGAGCGTGAGATTTACTGGTTGTGCCGCAAGAAGCAAAGCGAATCCACCTTTTCAAATGCCGTCCTTGAGAAGACTCTCGGCAGGCAGTCAACACTACGCGGGGCAAACACGATCAAAAAAATTGCCGCGAAATACTCCGCCGCCAAGTGATGAAAATTCTCATTTCTACGCTGCCGAAAGACTGGCGGAGGCCATTCACACCGCCGCCTACGGCGATGCCGCGTTGCGCGCCCGCACCGCCGCGTTGGGCGAAAAAATCCGCGCAGAAAATGGCGCCCCCCGCGCGGTGGAGGTGATTGAGCGCCATGCGGCGCATTTCAGTCAACGCTTACGGGTGAAAGTCCTCTCGTGACTCACGGGTGCAATGCCTGAATCGAATGCCACACATCCGCATCCGAGCCACTGGCTACCGCAGGCGCTCGTGATCGGCCTGAGCGTGACGCTCGTCTTACTGCTGGTTGCCTGCCTCGTGAGCGCCGTCGCTATTCAGCAGCGAGTGATTCCGCCGCCGAGCTTTGCGCTGCGGCTGGGCCGCGTGGAGATCATCGCGCCGTGCCCGCGCGGAATTCTTTGTGACCAATCCACGCCGTTCTACGCCATCTGGCAGGGCGAGGTGCAGCCCAATGGGAGTATTCAGTATCGCGAACTGTTCTTTGTGTATCTCAAGCCGACCAGGCGCTACCGATGAAATACACTTGTCGCTGAGGAGGCCCTGCCCATCCCTCGCCGGCCGTATCGCGCCATCCGCCTGGGCTGGCCCAATCACTCAATCTCGGTATCCTCCTGTCCGTTCTCTCTCGACGCCGCCGCCTTTTCTCCATCCAACTTCAACCCGATCACCTGGCTGGCCGAGTCCGCGCCCATGGTGATGCCGTACACCGTGTCAGCGACTTGCACGGTGTTGCGGTTGTGGGTGATGATGATGAACTGCGTCTTCTCCGAGAGGTCGTGGAGCATCTCGCGATAGCGGCCCACGTTGGCCTCGTCGAGCATCGCATCCACCTCGTCGAGCACGCAGAAGGGGGTCGGGGAGACGCGGAGCAGCGCGAAGACGAGCGCGCACGCGGTCAGGCTGCGCTCGCCGCCGGAAAGCATCGCCAGGCTCTGCGGGCGGCGGCCTGGCAGCCGGCACTGGATGTCAACGCCGGTCGTCGTCAAATGATCGGGGTCGGTGAGCACGAGTTTCGCGGCCCCGCCGCCAAAGAGCCGCGCGAACGTCTCGCGGAACTCGTTCGCCACCGCGTCGAACGTCTTGCGGAAGTCGCGCTCCATCAGCACGTCCATCTCCGCGATCACCTCGCGCAGCTGCGCCTGCGCCGCGTGCAGATCTTCAACTTGGGTGGTCAAGAAGTCGTGGCGCTCCTTGACCTCCTGATACTCCTTCTCCGCCTCCGGGTTGATCAGCCCCATGCGCCGCCACTGCGCGCGCTTGCGCGCCAACTGATCTTCCAGGTCGTCGGGCAGCGCCTCCACGCGCTCCAGTTTCTGCACAAGCGGATACATGGGCAGGGGCGTCGGGCCGGAGGCGGCCTCGCCATAGTCGAACTCCACCAGTCCGAAATCGTCCTCGATGCGGCGGCGCATGTTCTCGACTTCCTCGTTCTTGCGCGTGAGCTCCAACTGCGCCTGCTGATTGCGCTTCTCAGCCGCGTGCAGCGCGGCGCGCGCCTGTGTGTCGCCGGTTTCGAGGCGGGTCTGCTCGGCTTCCAGCTCGGTGAGCGCCTTCTCTTTGGGGAGGATCTGCGCGTCGAGGACGGCGATCTGCTCCCGCAAGCCCTGCTCGCTCGAGCGTGAGGCCGCAACCGACTCCCCGACCGCACGGGATTGCGCTTCCAACTGTTCGGCCTTGCGCCGGCGTTCGTGCAGCAACGCCTCGGCGGCGGCGCGGGCGCGCGCCAGTTCGGCAGCGCGCGTCTGCGCGTCCTGCGCGGCGCGGGAGGCCACGGCGAGCGTGGTCTGCCAGCGCGCAAGCTGCTTGGCGGAGTCGGCGGCGGTGAAGGCGGCGATCGCCTGCCGGGCGGCGTCGAGGTTCTCCAGCGCGGCGCGCCGTTCGGCGTAGAGGCGGTTGAGTTCTTCCTTGAGCGTCTGGGCCTCGGCGTCCACCTGGGTGATTTCGGCCTCCAGCGCGGCGACCTGCTCCCGCTGGAATTGCACGGTGTGCGAGATGCGCTCGGCCTCGAGCGCCGTCGAGTCGCGCGAGATCGTCGTCTTGCGCTCGACGTCCTGCGCTGCCTTGAACGCGGCTTGCAGTTTGGCGAGCGTCCCGCGCGCCTCGTCCATCGCGCGGGCGGCCGCCTCGCGCTCGGCGTCGAGCTGGGCGCACAGGGCGTGCTGTTTCTCGATTTCAGCGGCGAGGTCGCGCCGCTCGCGAGCCTGCTGGAGCATCGTCGGCGCGACCTCGCGGCCAATGAATACCGGACCGGAGGCGTAATAGACCTCGCCGGAGAGGGTCACGAGAATGACCTCACCCCCCAGAGGCGCCCCCTCTCCCGGAGCGTGCTTTCGCGAAGCGGCTTCGGGAGAGGCGGCGCGGGGGGTGAGGGCTGAGAGCCAGCGTCTGGCAACCGTCGCATCTTCGACGATCACCACCTGCCCGAGCAGCAGGTTGACCGCGCGGGCCAATGTTTCGTCGGCCGGGGCGAGGAGGCGCGCGGCGACGCCGATGACGCCCGGCTCGGCCGGAGCGGTCAATGGCTCGGGGACGGCGAGGCGTTCAAGGGGCAGGAGGGCCGCGCGCCCGTTCGACGGCCCGAGCGCTTCGAGGGCAGCGTCTACCTCGGGCAGGTCATTCACGATGAGCGCTTCGATGTATGCGCCGAGCGCCGCGCTGATGGCTGCTTCAAGTTTGGCCGGGACATGGAGCAGTTCGCCGAGTGCGCCGCGGGTGGGGAAATTTTTGGCGAGGAGCGCCTTCGCGCCGGAGGTGAAGGGGCGAGTGTCAAGCTCGCCTCCACTGGCGCGCGCCTGTTCGATGACTTCGTGGCGGGCGCGCAGGCGTTCGAGTTCGGCGCGGGCGGCGGCGGCGCGGGCGGTGGCGGCGGCGAGTTGGGCATCGGCGGCGCGGACAGCCTCGGCCTGCGCGTTACCTTTTGCCTCGGTTTCGGCGCGCGCCGCCTGCACCTGGTCGAGGTTGGCATTGGCCGCGCGGACGAGGCTGCGCGCGGTCGTCTCGGACTCTTCCAGTTGGCGGAGCACAACGCGCTGCTCGCCTTTGGCGCTGATGAGGCGCTCGGCCCGCTCACCGAGGTGGGTCTGGCGCGCGCGGAGCTCGGTCATTTGCCCATCCAGGCGGGCGAGCGCGGCAAGAGCTTCGGATTCGCGTTCGCGGAGCGCGGCCTCCTGCGTTTCGCGGTCGGCCAGAGAAACCTGCGCGGCCTCAACCTGTTTCCGCGCTTCGTCGGCCTCGGCGGCCAGGCGCGCGACCTCGGCTTGTGCGGCGGCGGCGCGTTCGGCCTGTTCCGCGTGCTGCGCGTCGAGCGTTGGGAGTTCGGCGAGAATGGACGCGCGCTGCGCGTCGAACGAGCGCAGGCGCTCGTCGGCGACGGCAAGTTCGCGGACGAGCGACTCGGATTGAGCGTGAAGACGCGCGGACTCCAGGCGCAGCGAGGCCAGTTGAGCGCGGTAACCGCTGATCTGCGATCGGAGCGCGCCGACTTCCTGATCGTAGTCGTCCTGCTGGTTCTGCATGGCGGCCAGTTCGGCGGCGGCCTCGGCGGCGGCGAGCCTGACCTGCTCCAGGTCTTCGACCGCGCGATACCAGTGGTAGCCGTACCAGAGCTTGAGGCTGGCGTGCAGGTCGGCTTTGACCTGATTGAAGTCGCGCGCACGCTGGGCCTGCCGCTCCAGCGAGCGGAGGCGCGGCTTGAGCTCAGAAAGGATGTCAAGCACGCGCTCCAGGTTGTGCTGCGCGGCTTCGAGTTTCCTCAGCGCGTCCTCGCGCTTGTTGCGGTACACGCCGATGCCGGCGGCTTCCTCGAACAGCGCGCGGCGCTCGTCCGCCTTGAGCGAGAGGGCGGTGTCAATCAGCCCCTGGCCGATGATCGTGTAAGTGCGCTCGGCGAGGCCGCACCGGGCGAGCAGCTCGCTGATGTCGCGCAAGCGCACGCGCTGGCCGTTGAGCAGATACTCGTTTTCGCCGTCACGGTAGGCGCGGCGGGCGATCGAGACTTCGGAGAAGTCAATCGGGAGCCAGCCGTCGGAGTTGTCGAAGACGAGGTTGGCCTCGGCCATGCCCGCGCGCGGGCGCAGCTCGCTCCCGGCGAAAATCATGTCCTCGGTCTTCTTGCCGCGCAGCAGGCCGAAGGACTGCTCGCCGAGCACCCAGCGGATGCTATCAACGACATTACTCTTTCCAGAACCATTCGGGCCGACAATCGCCGATATGCCATCGCTAAAGATGAAGTCTGTTTTGGTGGCGAAGGTCTTGTAACCGTGGAGTTCGAGTTGTTTTAAGCGAAGAGGCATATAGTCAGCAGTTGTTTGTCAACGGATTGAACGGATGAATGGATGGGGAGATGGCTGGAGCGGGGGGATTATAGCACGAACGGTTCGCGGAGAAGTCATGGCTGGCCTAAATCGTTCAAGCCTCATCTTAAAACGAACTAGCGCCGAATTATCCACTTGGGCGCGCCGGGTCGAGCGGCCCGGCGCGTTTCGTTTTGCTCGTCCCCGCGCGTGACATTTTGCTTGGCGAAAGGGGAACAATAACCATTGGCGCGGCGCGCAATTCGGCTACCCTGAAAACAGTTATTTGCGATCACACAGGAGGTCGAACGATGCGCAGCTTTATGGGACGCGACATCTTGTCGCTGAAATGCTTCGAACGGGAAGAGTTCTTCCGGGTCTTTCAGGTCGCCCAGGAACTGGCGCCGCTGGCGCGCGACCGCCGCAACAGCGACCTGCTAAAGGACAAGACGCTCGTGACGGCGTTTTACCAGCCCAGCACCCGCACCCGCCTCGCGCACGAGGCCGCCATGCATCGCCTGGGCGGGCATGTGCTCGGTTTTTCGGACGTGAAGAACACGCGCGCGGGCGATTTCTATCAGGAGTCGATCAAGGACACGGTGCACATGCTGGAGTTTTACGGCGACGTGATCGCCATGCGCCATTTCCAGCAGGGCGCGCCCGCCGAGGCCGCCCACTGGGCCAGCATCCCGGTCATCAACTGCGGCGACGGCTGGGGCGAGCATCCCACGCAGGTGCTCACCGACCTCTACACCGTCTGGCAGGAGAAGGGCCGGATTGATGGGCTGACGTTCCTGTGCATCGGCGACATGCGCATGCGGACGATGCACTCGATGTCCTACGCGCTGACCCAGTTTGATGCGCCGGTGCTCTACGTCGCCCCGCCGGAAATGGCGCTCACCGAGGTATTCAAAGCCGAGATGCGCCAGCGCAACCTGCGCTTCCGCGAGGCGGAGCACGTCGAGCAGGTGATCGGCGAGGCCGACGTGATTTACATGGAGCCGGTCGTCCAGCCGGATTACACCAAGTCCCGCGACGAGCGCGCCGGGACGGTCGGGCTGACGCCAAGCAACTACAAGGTCACGTGCGAGCTGCTGGCCCGGAAAGCCAGGCCCGACGCGATCATTCTGCACTCGCTGCCGCGCATGGACGAGCTCCCGGCTGACGTGGACGACACGCGCCACGCCCGCTACTGGGAGGAGGCGTTCAACGGCGTCGTGATGCGCATGGCGCTGCTGGCCCTCGTGTTGGGGGCGATGGAATAGAGCAATCTACAGGAGGTGAGTCATGTCCACCTACGAGACACTCAAGCACGAATTTGCCCACGCCCACCCCGAGGACAGACTGCGGGTGCTGAAATCTGAATTGCAGGGGCCGATCCTCACCATCCAGAGCGTCGCCGCGCTGCTCAAAGAAGCCGAGGCCGGCGGGTTACGGGAACTGCCGGAGCACGTCCGCCCGGAGGAATTCGACCACCTGGTGGAATGGCTCAAGCAGGCGTGCGACGACATCAAAGACATCCTGGATGCGCTGACGGCGGATATCGTGCAGGCGTAGAGAATGCGGAGCAAACCGAATAGTCCGCTCAGGCGGAGGAGGGATAGGCCTCCGTCGAGGTCCGCGCCATTCTGCTTTTGCCAAGCGATTGCGTGTTGGGTCTTGTGACATCTTCGCCCAACACGCTTTCCTTTTTACCGTATAATCAGAGGGGTAATGCAAAGTCTTTACGAAGTTCTCGCCGCGCGCGTCGGCGAATGGCGGAAGCAAGGCTACCCTCACGCCGATTACCCAGCCATCGCCGAAATATTGGAATGGACGGTCAGCCCGGAGGGCGGAGGCTTCCGCCTGCGTCCGCCACAACTGCGCGCGCTGGAAACCTATTGGCATCTTCGGCTGACGGCGGGCACGCCGCACATTTTCGATCTGTATCGCCAGCTCTTTCCCAAGCGATCCGATCTTCTGCACGCGTTGGGCATCCCGCAGGAGGCATTCGAGCGGGCGGATTATGATCTGGAGACACTGCTGGATATGATCCGCAGGGACGACAACTTCGTCCGCGAGTTTCGCCTCGAAGCCTTGCGCGAAACGCTGACGCTCGACTACCCCAGTTATATTCTCGCGCTGGCGATGGGCGCAGGCAAGACCGTTCTCATCGGCGCGATCTTTGCCACCGAGTTTGGAATGGCGCTGGAATACCCCAACGGGCCATTTGTGCAGAACGCGCTCGTCTTTGCGCCCGGCAAAACCATCATCGAGTCCCTGCGCGAATTGGCCGAGACCCGCTACGACCGCATCCTCCCCCCCCGCCTGTATAGGCCATTTGCCGCCTCCATCAAACTGACCTTCACGCGCGACGGCGAGAAGGATATCCCTGTCATCCGGGGCAGTGTCTTCAACGTCGTCGTCACCAACACCGAAAAGATTCGCATCCAGAAGGAGAACGTGCGCAAGTCCGACCTCGGCCCGCTGTTCTCGCCGGACAAGGAAGACGAAGCGAGAGCGGAAGTCGCCAACCTGCGCTTGCAGGCCATCGCCAGCCTGCCGCACCTGGCCGTATTTTCGGACGAGGCGCACCACACTTACGGCCAATCGCTCGACGCCGAACTGAAGAAAGTCCGTAAGACGGTGGATTACCTGCACCAGACCAGCCCCAATCTGATCTGCGTGGTCAATACCACCGGCACCCCGTACTTCCAGCGCCAGCCGCTCCGCGACGTGGTGATCTGGTACGGCCTCTCCGAGGGCATCCGCGATGGCATCCTCAAGCCGGTGGCGGGCAATATTCAGGCGTTTTCGTTCGAGGGGAACGTCGAAGCCTATCTGGCGCACGTCGTCGAGGACTTCTTCAAGGACTACGGCGACGTGACGCTTCCCGACGGCGCGCCCGCCAAGCTGGCGATCTACTTCCCACAGACAGACGACGTGGAGCAACTGCGCCCGGTGGTCGAGGCCAAACTGGCTGCGCTCGGCCTCCCACCCACGATCATCCTCGAACATCATACGCAGAACGACCACAAGGCCGACTTCGACCGCTTCAAGTTCAGAGACTCGCCGCACCGCATCGCCCTGCTGGTAGATCGCGGGGTGGAAGGCTGGGACGTGCCCGCGCTGTTCGCCTGCGCACTCGCCCGCAAACTCACCTCCAGCAACAACTTCGTTTTGCAGGCCGCCTGCCGCTGCCTG
>DATDRS010000404.1:0-3621 GCA_035291605.1 Anaerolineales bacterium
AACCACACTTGGTTGAACCTCGCGCTTCGCCAGTCGGTGAATAGACTGACGCTGTAGGCGCTCGATACGATGTCATCGAAGTGGTCTTCCAGTTGTGCGAGGGGTAGGTTTTCGTAAACGTCCTGTCTCATATCAAACGTCGGAACTATGTCGAGCGTAAGTCTGGTGACCACGCCGAGTCCGCCGAGCCCGATGACCGCGCCATGAAACTGTTCGCCGTGCTGTTCGCGGGATAAAGCGCTTACCTCCCCGTCGGCAGTAACAATTTCCATCGCCGACACGGCCGTGGCCAGGTTTCCATTGCGATCACCCGAGCCGTGCGTCGCAGTCGCACAGGCGCCTGCGACGGAAATGTGCGGTAACGACGCCAGATTGTGCAGCGCATAGCCCTCGCGGTAAAGGTGCCGACAGAGTGGGCCATACCTGCCACCAGCATTGACAGTCACAGTGCGGCGCTCGCGGTCTAAGGCCACCACTTGATCAAACTGCTCGAGTGAGATGAGATCCTCAGGAGAGTCCGCGATGCCATTGAATGAATGGCGTGTGCCGAGCGCCTTCAGCTTGCTGCGGCGGATAATCAGTTCTTGTACTTGCTCGACCGTTTCGGGCCGGTGCAATCTGGCAGCGCTGTAGGTGTAATTGCCAGCCCAATTACTTTGATTTCCTATCAACTTCGTGCGCCTATTGGGCATATGGGGTGCTGTCATGCATATAACGTAAACCACGGCGCGACGTAAGGCGGAAACCGAAGCCGCCGAACTCTATTGTCAACCGTTAACGGTTTAGCCACCCTTTGGACTGCGTGGTAATTGCTGCAAAAAAACGCGCGGTTTTCTGACGCAATGACCACACGCGACAGTTCCTGCCACAAAGGTTAGGGTGTCTTCGCAAAAACGCTAACCTGCACACAAAACAAATCGAGCCGCCCGCGATCGTTGCGAGCGGCTCGGAGTCTGCTACCATTCCTCTGCCACGCACCCTAACCGCGTTGGCCATCGCCCGGACCTGGCAGAGTCGCGGGCGATTTTTGTTCTTGCGGGATTATAGCCCTGTTCGGGAAACAGGCCAACCGAAAATCCCGCGCAAGTTGCCCCACGCGGCCCCGTTCGCGCGGCGGCTGCGCCGCGGCGGGCGCGCCCGCCGCTTTGAACAGCGCGTCGGCCAACGCGCCGCCTGCTTGCCGAAAGGCTTGCCTGTCGAGTGGTAAACTGGTGGGGGACAGGATAACAAGGTTCACACCTCGCGCTCTGGCATGAATCACGCGGATCACGTCAATCTCTTGCGCGGCGGCATCCCCGGCCCCGGTGGTGTGTGGGCCGATCTTGGCTCAGGGTGGGGGGCGTTCACGCTCGCGCTCGCCGACTTGATCGGCCCGGAGGGTGAAATCTACTCGGTGGACAAAGACCGGAGGGCGTTGCGTGAGCAGGAGCAGGCTATGCGGATGCAGTTTCCGCGCGTCGCCGTCCACTATCTCGCCGCCGATTTTGCACGCCGCCTTGACTTGCCTCCGCTGGACGGCGTTGTGATGGCGAACTCGCTGCACTTCCTGCGCGACAAGGGCGCGGTGGTTCAGTTAGTCCGGGGTTATCTCAAGCCGGGCGGGCGATTGATCCTGGTAGAATACAACCTTGACCGCGGGAACTTTGCGGTCCCACATCCGATTTCTTATCCGGCCTGGGAGATGCTCGCCCGCCAGAGCGGTTTTGCCGAGACCCGCTTGCTGGCCAGGCGACCCAGCCGGGCATTCGGCGAGATTTATTCGGCGCTCAGTTGGTGAAGAGTCAGTTACAAAACCCCAAAGGTCTGGGGCCTAGCCGTTCGTCTAGCGCCTCGTTAACGCCCCGTTGACATCCGCCCCCTATGGTTGGACTGTGGGAGCCAGCGATCAAAGAAAGGCGGATGCAATGCCTAAAAGCCCAGATCACGGCGTCGCTTTCACCTCCGGCGAGGAGGCGCGGCGCGCGGCCTCCGGCCATCCGGTCTACGCCGAGAGCGACGAGGCCCTGCTCGACGCTTACTCGCGCGCCGTCATCGGCGTCGTCGAAAAAGTCGGCCCGGCCGTGGTGAGCATCGGCGTGAAAAAGCCGGCGCGCTCGCGGCGCGGATGGGGCGAGCAGACCGGCGCAGGGTCGGGCGTCATCATCGCGCCGGATGGTTATGTGCTGACGAACAACCACGTCGTCGAGCAGGCCAAAGACGTCGAAGTCAACCTGACGGATGGCGGCGCCTTCTCCGCTCAACTCGTGGGCGCAGACCCGGCGACCGATCTGGCCGTCGTGCGCGCCGGGGTGGGCGGCCTGCCTGCGGCCGAGCTTGGCAATTCCGACGCGCTGCGCGTCGGCCAGTTGGCCATCGCCATCGGCAACCCGCTCGGGTTTCAGAGCACCGTTTCTACGGGCGTGATCTCCGCGCTGGGGCGCTCGCTCCGCAGCCAGGCGGGGCGGCTGATCGAGAACGTGATCCAGACGGACGTGCCGCTCAATCCCGGCAACTCCGGCGGGCCGCTGGTGGACAGCCGAGGCCGCGTCATCGGCGTCAACACCGCGATCATCAGCATGGCGCAGGGCATCAGTTTCTCCATCCCCGTCAACACCGCCCAATGGGTGGTGAGCGAATTGCTCACGCGCGGCAGAGTCCGTCGGGCTTATCTGGGGCTGTCGGGGCAGGCGCGCCCGCTCAGCCGCCGGGCGCAGCGCTACTTTGAGCTGGCGGGTAAGACGGCGGTTGAAGTGACCTCGGTGGAGTCGAACGGCCCAGCACACCGGGCCGGCCTACGGGCAGGCGACCGGATCATCACGGTGAACGGCGTCAACGTGGGCACGGTGGACGACATCCACCGCCTGCTCACGGGCCAGTCCGCCGGCGCGACGTTCGCGCTGACGATCTTGCGCGACAGCCAGCGGCGTGAGTTGACGGTGGTGGCCGGAGAGATATGAGCGCTGCTGATTTATTCTCTGGGGTGCGCGGTTTGGGATTTGAGGGTTGAGATTTGAGGGCCTGCGCGGCGTTTACGCTTTTGTTCACGCTCTTGTTCACATCGTCGTAACGGCCTCCTCCTATCATGTGAGCCATCAACTCACATGATAAGGTATAGGAGGCTAACATGTCTTGGATCATTGACCCTGCTCACTCGCAGATTACATTCACCGTACGGCACATGATGATTTCGAACGTGCGCGGCCGGTTCGAGAACTTCGGCGGCGTCGTGGAATTCGACGAGCAGAAACCGGAGCGCTCGAAGGTGGAGGTGAAGCTCGAGGCGGCCAGCATTAGCACGCGCGAACCCCAGCGCGACGGTCACCTGAAATCGGCGGACTTCCTGTACGCCGAGGAGTATCCGTACCTCTACTTCAAGAGCAAGCGCATCGAGAAACTTGACGCGGCGCACGGGCGCATCATCGGCGACCTGACCATCCGCAGCATTACGAAGGAAGTCGTACTGGATGTGGAGTACGCCGGGCAGGCCAAAAGCCCGTGGGGCGCGGTGAGCGCCGGGTTCAGCGCCACGACCAAAATCAGCCGCAAAGATTGGGGCCTGAACTGGAACCAGACCCTCGAGACAGGCGGCTGGCTGGTGGGCGACGAGATCGCCGTCAACCTCGAACTGGAGATCATCCGGCA
>DATDRS010000405.1:0-13429 GCA_035291605.1 Anaerolineales bacterium
CGCCGAACCTTCCGCGGCGAATGGCTCTTTACCGGCGACAAATACTACGTGGATGCGGACGGTTATTACCACCACGTCGGGCGCGCGGACGACATGCTCAAGGTGGGCGGCATCTGGGTCTCGCCGGTGGAGGTCGAAAGCACCCTGCTCGGTCACGAGGCGGTGTTGGAAGCCGCAGTGGTCGGCCAGTCGGACCAGTCCAATTTGATAAAACCCAAAGCGTTCGTCGTCCTAAAAAAGGGCCACGCACCCTCGGACGAACTGGCCCAGGCGCTGATCGAACACTGTAAGCAGAACATGGCGGCCTACAAGCGCCCGCGCTGGATCGAGTTCGTGGACGAGTTGCCCAAGACGACCACCGGCAAAATCCAGCGCGGCAAGTTGCGCGGGTAGTATCTATAAACAGGCCGCCCAGGGATCAGAGGCGGGAGCGAGATGAGCAGGTACCTGTTGTCGCTTCAGGAAATAACCCAAGACGATGTCCAGCGCTGCGGGGGCAAAGCGATCAGCCTGGGCGTGTTGACGCGCGCCGGGGCCAGGGTCCCACCCGGATTTTGTATCGTCGCTGAGGCCCTGGCGTACGTGGTGGCCTCCAACGCGCTCGGCGATCGCATCGTCGAAATTGCCGCCGGCCTCAACTTTGAGGACTACACCGATGTCAAGAAGAAAACGGCTGAAATCCGGTCGCTGATCACGTCGGCCACGATCCCGACCGACCTGGAGCAGGACATCCTCGAGCACTACCGGGCGCTGGTCAGCGGAGACAACAAGTTCGTCGCCGTGCGCTCGTCGGTTGCGGTCAGAGACAGCCCAATTTCATCCTTCCCAGGGATGATGGATACTTACCATTATGTTTTGGGCGAGGCCGAAGTCCTCGAGAAGATTCGCGAATGCTGGGCCTCGTTGTGGACAGTGCGCGCGGCGTTTACCCGCCAGCAGAAGAACATCCCGCACGACCGGGGGCTGATCGCCTGCGTGATTCAACTGATGGTCAGCGCAGACGTGGCCGGGGTGTTGTTCACGGCCAACCCGATCACGAAGGCCACGAACGAGGTGGTGATCGAATCCAATTGGGGGCTGGGCGAGTCAGTCGTTTCAGGCAAGTCTATGAACGATTTCTACGTGCTCGATAAAGACAGCCTGGCCGTCAAGCAAAAGAAGATCGCCCACAAAACCGTGATGGTGACCATGGACGAGGCCAAAGGCTCCGGGCGAACGGAGCAACTCATTCCGCCCGAACGGGCCACCGCGCCGACGCTATCCAATGCGCAGTTGATGGAGTTGGGAGGGGTCAGCAAGCAGATCGAGCAGCACTTCAACTTCAACGCCGACATCGAATGGGCTTATCAAAACGGCACGCTCTACATTCTGCAAACTCGCCGGATCAAGGACCGGGGTGAGTAAACAGGCCAAACCTATCCCAAGGAGTATGATTATGCCTCAGCGAACCGTTGACGTTCACAACCACTGGTACCCGCCCGAATACCTCGAATACCTCAAGGGCCGCACGGAGTCGCCACGCGTGGAGCAGACCGGCCCGACTGCGTACGTGGCCCTGGCGCCCGGCGACGTTCGTGTGGCTCATATTGACCGGCCCGGCCATTACGATCTCGCCGCCCGTATCCGGGATATGGACGCCGCCGGGCTGGACACCCAGGTCATCAGCATCACTATTCCGGGGCCGGAAAGCCTTCCCGCCAAGGAAGGCGTTTATTGGGCGCAAAAGATCAACGACGCTTACGCCAAAGCCGTGCAGGATCACCCCGGCCGTTTCTTTGCGATGGCGAATCTTCCCTATCAAGACCCAGATGCGGCGGCTAAGGAACTAGAGCGTTGCTACAAGGAACTGGGCGTCAAGGGCATTCAGATGTTCTCCAACGTGAACGGCGAGCCGTTGTTCCTGGACAAGTACGATGCAGTCTTTGCCATGGCCAGCGAATGGGAACTGCCTATCTTGATGCACCCCACCGTTCCGTGGACGGCTCCGGTCCTGGACAAACTCAGAATCCCCTATCAGTTGTACGGCTACACCTTCGACACGACCCTGTCCCTCATCAGCCTCATCTTCAATGGGGTGTTCCAGCGGCATCAGAAACTCACGATGGTGCACGCTCACCTGGGCGGAATGGTTCCCTATCTCGTTCAACGCCTGCGGCATGCCTGGAAGGGCTACAGCAAGGAGTGGGGATTGGAGTTGGACGAAACCCCCGATGTCACCTACCAGAAGCGGGTTTATCCTGACACCACGTCCTTCTATCTGCCCGCCATGAAGTGTTGCCTGGAATGGGTCGGGCCGGAGCATCTGATGGTGGGCACGGACTATGCCCATCGGGTCGGGGACCCCGAGGGCGCGATCAAGGCCATCAAGGATTTGGGCACGGCGATCAACCTGGCCCCGGACAAAGTGGACGCGATCCTGGGCCAGAACGCTGAGGCGCTCTATAAATTGCCGCCCATGTCCTAGAACTTGCCCAGCGCGCCGGTTTGCGTCCACGGTGAAGTGCCATCCGTTTTCAAGAATCAGTGAGCAGGGAAGCGAGGTTAGACTGATCACTGATGACTGATCACTGAAGACTTGCCTGCTGAGGAGGTTCTCCATGATAGATCGAAGCATGACCGCACTCAGAACGCTCAGGCCGGATTTCGACCGAAATATCTTCTGGTTCCGGGACGACTTGCACCAGCCCTATCCCATCTCGCCGATGGGCATGACCACCATCCAAAAACACCACGCCTGGGGGTACCACGTCGCTTCCGAGCAGACTCAGTTGCCGCCCTCCAAAGGGGCGCACGTCAAGGTGCACAAAGGCCGCGTGTATTTGGGCTTCGCGCTGATTGACGATCCGGCTGAGGTCGCCCGGCGCGCGCAGGACTTCGGCCGGTTGGTGGAATACTGCAAGGATCATTGGAAGGAGTATTACCACAAGTACCTCAGCGAAGTGATCGCCAATCTGAATTCGCTCGCGGCGGTGGACGGGAACCGCCTGACGACCCCCCATCTGCTGGATTTCCTGAAGAAGAGCGAAGAGATCAACCGGCGGCACTGGGAAATTCACTTCATCCTGATGTACCCCGCTGACACCATTTACCTGGAGTTTGAAGCCTTCTGCAAGAACTACGGCGTGGAGGAGAAAGATTTCGTCGGCATGCTCAAGGGGTTCACCTCGATGCCGGCGCAAACCGACGAAGAACTGTGGAACCTGGCCAAGATGGCCCAGCAGGCCGGACTGCGCGACACGATCTCGAACGCGCCGATGGAGACGCTGCTGGAGACTTTGAAGAACAAGCCGGAAGCGCGCGAATGGTGCCAGCGCTTCGATGAATTTCTCCAGGTCCACGGCAACCGGATCAGCGCCGCGCATCTGGACGTGATCTTCGCCACCTGGAAGGAAGACCCGCGGCCCGTCCTGGAAACGATCAAGAGCTACTTCCCGCGCATGGATGCCGGGTGGGAGCTGTTCCAGGCGCGGAATGCTGTCATTCAGCAGCGCACGCAAGCGATTGCGGAATTTGAGAAGCGCGTATCAGCCGAGGACAAGCCGATTTTTCAGCGGCTCCTCCCCGTCGCGCAGGAGGTGTACGCTTATCAGGAAGATCACGGTTTCTATATTGATCAGGGTTCCACGGCGGCGCTCCACAATACCCTGATGGCCTGCGGGCAAAGATTGCAGCGCTTTGGATTGCTCGAGCGCGCGGATGATGTGTTCTTCCTGACCTTCAGCGAGCTGGTCGAAATCCTGAGCGATCTGGCGTGGGACGAAAAAATTGGCACCTACCATCACCAGGCGCTCGTGCCGCCGCTGATCAAGGAACGAAAAGAGGACCGGGAAGAGGCCGGCCAGGCCGATGCGCCTCTGACGGTGGGCAATGTGCCCCCGACGATGACCGATCCGATCGCGATCAAAGTCTTCGGGATTATTGACGAGGTGCTTCATCCCAAGGGAGAAAAGGAGGTGGTGGAACGATTGGAGGGCTTCCCGGGATCGCCGGGCGTGGTCGAGGGGCCGGCCCGCGTGATCTTGAGTTTTGAGGAGTTCCCGACCCTCCAATCCGGAGAAATCTTGATTTGCCCTTACACCAGCACTGCCTGGACGCCGCTCTTCCTGAAGATCGCGGGCGTGGTGACGGATACCGGCGGCATGTTGACCCACGCTGCCATCGCCGCCCGCGAGTACGGCATCCCGGCGGTGGTGGGCACCTGGAACGCCACCAATTCGATTCGCAACGGGGACATCATCAAGGTGGATGGAAACACAGGCGTGGTCGAAGTTGTAAAACGGGCAGGGTGAAAGAGCTGCCCTTACGCTCGCTCGAACGTCTTTCTATATTCTGTACCATACGGAGGAGATGAAAAATGGGCAAGAGATATCTCACACGTCGCGGCTTTCTGAAAGTGTCCGGGGTGACAGCCGCCGGGTTGGCCCTCGGCGCGTGCGGCGCGGGGGCCACGCCCACGACCGCTCCCACCAGCGCTCCCGCCGCGAGTCCCACGGCAGCCGCCAAAGCGGGGCGGACGATCAAGATCGGCTACGTCAGCCCACAGACCGGCCCCATCGCCGGGTTTGGCGAGGCCGACAGTTTCATCCTGGACGGGGTGCGGACGGTATTCGGCGACGGCATTTCCATCGGTGGCGCAAAGCATCCGGTGGAAATCCTCGTCAAGGACAGCCAGTCCGATCCCAATCGCGCGGCGGAGGCTGCCGCCGACCTCATCTTGACGGATGGCATTGATCTCATCGTCGTGGCTTCGACCCCGGAGACCACGAACCCGGTAGGCGATCAGTGCGAAGTCAACGGTGTGCCGTGCATCTCCACGGTTGCGCCGTGGCAGCCGTGGTTTATTGGCCGGGGCGGAAAGCCCGGTGAAACTGAGTTCAAGTGGACGTACCATTTCTTCTGGGGCCTGGAGGACATCATCGGGGTCTTCCTCAGCATCTGGGACTCGCTCGACACCGATAAGGTGGTCGGCGGGATGTGGCCCAACGACGGCGATGGCCTGGCCTGGAGCAGCCCTGAAGTGGGGTTCCCGCCCGCGCTGGCGCCAAAGGGCTACACGGTCGTTGATCCGGGCCGCTACGAAAACCTGAAAGACGACTTCTCGGCCGAGATTTCCCAGTTCAAAAATCAGAAGGCCGAGATCGTGACAGGGGTCATGCTTCCGCCGGACCTGGGCACATTCCTGGTCCAAGCCAGTCAGCAGGGGTTCGTCCCCAAGGCCATGACGGTTGGCAAAGCTGCTCTGTTCCCCTCGGCCGTGGAAGCGATCGGCGGTGGTCTGGGCGATGGCCTGACGAGCGAAATCTGGTGGAGCCCGAGTCACCCCTTCAAATCGTCGTTGACCGGGGCCAGCGCCAAGGAATTGGCCGACGCCTACCAGACCGAGACGAGCAAGCAGTGGACGCAACCGATTGGCTTCGTCCACGCCCTGTTCGAAGTGGCGGCGGACACGCTGAAGCGCGCGAAGGACGTAGACGACAAAGCGGCCATCCGCGATGCGCTCAAGGCGACTGAACTGGACACGATCGTGGGACATCTCTCGTGGGCGAAAGGGCCGGTGCCCAACGTGGCCAAGACGCCTCTCGTGGGAGGCCAGTGGGGCAAGGGCAAGGAGTTCCCGTTTGAATTGACCATCACCTCGAGCACCTACCCAGACATCCCGGTCGGCGGCCAGACGCGGCCGATGCCCGGTGCCTAGGGTGGGGTTTTCCGCGCGCCTGAGACCTTCGGGGTCTGTTAGACCCCGAAGGTCTGCCGAGAGGTAGTCAGGCATGACGAGTCCGGAGACGGCAGCCCCGCAGATTCTCGAGCTCCGCGAGGTGTCGAAGTCTTTCGGCCGGCTCCAGGTTTTGACTAATCTCTCCTTCAGCCTGAGGGGGGGCGAGGCCTTGGGGGTCCTCGGCCCCAATGGGGCTGGGAAGACCACGATGCTCAATCTGATCTCGGGCGATCTGAGCGTTGGGTCTGGCCAGATATTGTTTCGGGGAGTGGATATTACCCGCGCGCCGGCGCCCGTCCGCTGTCACCGAGGCATTGGCCGCACCTACCAGATTCCGCGTCCATTTGTCGGCATGACGGTTTTCGAGAACGTGCTGGTCGGCGCAACGTATGGCCGCGGCCCGGAACGGCGCGACCACGACGCGCACGCGGTGTGCCGTGAGGTGCTCCAACTGACCGGCCTGCTAGAGCGCGCCGACGTATTAGCGGGAAACCTGGGCTTGCTGGAGCGCAAACGCCTGGAACTGGCCCGCGCCCTCGCGACGCGGCCTTCACTCCTACTCCTGGACGAGATCGCGGGCGGCCTGATGGAGCCAGAGGTACATGCCTTGTTGGAAATGATCGCCGAAATCCGCTCCCGGCGCATCACGATCATCTGGATCGAGCACATCGTGCATGCCCTCGTCTCGGCGGTGGATCGTATCCTCGCCATCAACTTTGGGGTCAAGCTCGTCGAGGGCCAGCCGCAAGAGGTACTCGCCAGCCGCGAGTTTCAAGAAGTTTACCTTGGGGTTGACTAAGAACGCGATGTGTCCGTGACGGAGCCGTGCCTCTTGCGCCAGCGTGCCCGAGGCACGCTTCTGGGGCCATGATTTCGGATGACGAAATGACCGTATACGACGACCGGCACAGCCAATACATCACCGAACTCTTCGCCGCGCAAGACGAGACCCTGCGGAGGATCTGGGAGACATTACCCGAAAAAGGTTTTCCGGCAAAATACATCCAGCCCGAAGAGGGACGCTTCTTGCAAGTCATCGTTCGCGCGAGCGGCGCTGGGAAGGCGCTGGAGATTGGCACGCTCGGGGGATATAGCAGCATCTGGATCGCGCGTGGATTGGCGCCACGAGGGAAATTGACGACACTGGAAATAGACCGCCGCTATGCGCAAATCGCTCAGGCGCATTTCGAGATGGCCGGCGTGGCCGACCGGGTAGAAATCGTCGTCGGGAGTGCGCTGGAGACGCTGAAACGTCTGACCGATGGCCCGTTTGACTTTGTGTTCATTGATGCCGAGAAATACGATTACCACGCCTATTTTGATTGGGCGCTGGAAAACACGCGCGTCGGCGGGATCATTGCGGCGCACAATGCGTTTCGGGCCGGCACGGTGGTCGGGGCGGAACAGGCCGACTTCAAAACTGAGGCGATTCGCGCCTTCAACCGCCGCGTCGCCGGCGAGCCGCGCGTGATCAGCACGATCTACCCGGCCGGCGATGGAATGGTCGTCGCAGTGAAAACGGCGTAAGAGATGGCGCGAATGATGGCGGATTGCGTCTTGATCGTCGAGAACCTCGAAGTCTTCTACGGCGAGTTTCAGGCGCTGTTTGGGATCAGCCTGGAAGTGGCCGCCGGGGAGACGGTTGCCGTCATCGGCGCGAATGGGGCCGGGAAGACGACGCTGTTGAGCACAATTGCGGGTGTGTTGATCCCACGCCGAGGACAGGTGATCTATCGGGGCAAAGTGGTTTCCGGCTCTCCGGCGTATCGGCTTTGCCAGCGTGGTATTGCGATGGTGCCGGAGGGCCGGAGAATTTTCCCCAGCCTGACGGTGGAAGAGAATCTAGAGGTCGGCGCTTATTCCGGACGGCGCGGCCCCTGGCATCGAGAGGCCATTTACAATTTATTCCCTATCCTGCAAGAACGGGTGAGGGTGCCCGGCATGGATCTTTCTGGCGGCGAACAACAAATGTTGGCGATTGGGCGGGCGTTGATGAGCAACCCCGACCTGATCTTGATGGATGAGATTTCGCTTGGGTTGGCCCCCCTGATTGTGCAAGAATTGTATCGCGTCGTGCGCGAGGTGGCTGAGGCGGGCACGACGGTCATTTTGGTCGAGCAGGATGTCACCCGTGGCCTCAAAGCCGCCGACCGGGTTTACTGCCTGCTGGAAGGCAGAGTCAGCCTAGCAGGCCGCTCGGCCGATCTGAACCTGGATCAGGTCTCTCAGGCCTACTTTGGAGTCTGAGTATGCAGTGGGTGAACATCGTCGCGCAGGGAATTCTGCTGGGGGGGTTGTACGCGCTCTATGGCACGGGGCTGTCGCTCATCTTTGGGGTGATGCGGCTGGTGAACCTGGCGCACGGCGACATGATCGTGGTGGCTGCCTATCTGGTGCTGCTCGCCGGGCAATTTCTCGGCCTGTCCCCCTGGCTGAGCTTGCTGCTGGTGGTGCCGGCGCTCTTTGTGATCGGAGTCTTGCTGCAGCGCGGCTTGATCAACGCCGCCGTGGGCAAGGGCGTGTTGCCGCCGCTCATGATCACCTTTGGGCTTTCGGTCATCACCCAGAATGTGCTTCAGTTGGGCTTTTCGGCGGATACGCAGGGGCTGGATGCTGGCCCAATTGAGGCCGCGAGCATCGAGGTGGCGCAGGGCGTGACGCTGGGCGTTCTGCCGTTGATCGCCTTTGCCACGGCGGTCTTGGTTCTCACCGGGCTGCACGTGTTCCTCACGCGCACAAAGCTGGGCCGGGCCTTCCGGGCGACCTCCGATGATCCCACTACGGCGGAGTTGATGGGGATCAACAGCCGCCAGGTTTACGGCTGGGCGATGGGCCTGTCGCTTGCGATTGGGGCCGTGGGCGGCGTGCTCCTCGGAGTCCGCACGACATTTGCGCCGTCGGACGGGCCGGCGCGGCTGATCTTCGCTTTTGAGACAGTCATCATCGGTGGATTGGGCAATCTGTGGGGGACGCTCGCAGGAGGCATCATTTTGGGGGTGGCCCAAAACATCGGCGCTCAAGTGAATCCGGCGTGGTTTCAGTTGGCCGGACATCTGGCCACTTTGGCGTTGCTGGCGTTCAGGCCCACCGGCCTGTTCGCGCGTACGCGCGAAGCCGGGTGAGCCGTGGGAGCGCCAATGCCGACCCCGCAATCAACCTCACAGCCCAGGCCGCGCCGAATGTCCTCGCGCGGACTGGCTCTCATGAGTCTCCTGCTCCTGGCGGCCCTGTTTTCCCTCCCAGCGTGGGGTACGCCCGACCAGATGCGCACCCTCGTCGAGCTCATCTACTTCCTCGCTCTGGCGCAGATGTGGAATCTGCTGGCGGGCTACGGGGGGATGGTGTCGTTCGGTCAGCAGGCCTGGATTGGGCTGGGCGGTTATACCCTGATCGTCCTGGCGGACGACTTGCACGTCAATATGTTTCTGGCGGTGGTCGTCGGTGGCGTGGTGGCGGCCCTCATCGCCCTGCCGACGGCCGCGCTCGCCTTTCGCCTGCGCGGCGGATATTTCGCCGTAGGGACATGGGTGATCGCCGAAGTCTTTCGATTGCTGGTCGCCAGTTCGACCGAATGGCTGAAAGGGGGCCTTGGCCGCTCGCTGACGGCGGCTGGCCTGATGGCGCGCCCGCTGCGCGAGCAGTACACGTACTGGCTGGCGGTCGGCATCGGGGCCGGATCAATCGCGCTGGTGTATTTCCTGATGCGTTCCCGTGTGGGCTTAGGCCTGACTGCCATTCGGGATTCTGAAAGCGCCGCCATGAGCCTCGGCGTGAAAATCACGCGCATCAAACTGCTGGTCTTCATTATCGCCGCCTTTGGCACAGGCGTGGTCGGCGGGCTGATCTACCTGAACGCGCTGCGGATCACCCCTCAGGCGTCTTTTGGCATCCAGTGGTCGGCCTTCATGGCCTTTATCGTCGTCATCGGCGGACTGGGAACGGTCGAAGGCCCGATTGTCGGCGCGATTATCTTTTTCGTCCTCCGGAATTACCTGTCCGGTTTTGCCGAGTGGTCCATCATCCTGCTCGGAAGCATCGCGGTGATCATGATGCTCATTGCTCCCGATGGCCTGTGGGGGGTCCTGCACCGCCGCTTCGGGCTTGAGCTTTTCCCGGTCAGCCGGAAGCTCCCCACTGCCCCGGCTCACGGGCAACCCGCGACGGTGGAACAGAAGCCCGCTTCAAAGGATACCGCGCTGATCGAGCCGCCATCTTGAGCCTGTACAGACGGCGAGTCAGTTTCGGAATTTGCCTGCGGAGGTGTATCGTGTCCATCAAGATAGCCGATATAAAGTCAATCGTCGCCGAGGCCGGACAACTGGCTCTGCTCTACTATGGAAAAGTCACCAGGTCCCTCAAGGCCGATTTGAGCGTTGTCTCCGAGGCCGACGCAGCGGTCGAAAACTATCTTCGCTTGTCGCTCACCACGCTCGCGCCTGAGTACGGCTATATCGGCGAGGAGACCGAGGAGTCGCGGCCCCCAGCCACAGGGGAAGAGCACGCCTGGGTGGTGGACGCGCTGGATGGCAGCCGGGCGTTTGTGGCGCAAATGCCGCTCTGGACGCCGGCCGTATGCTTGATGAAAGGCGACCGCCCCGTCGCGGGGGCTGCCTTTAACCCGGTCACCCAAGAATTGTTCTGGGCTGGCGAAGATGGCCCAGCGTTTTGCAACGACGAACCGCTCCGCCCGAAATTCTCCGCGGCGCTGGAGCCGAGCACGATCATTTTCGGCCCGACCAATCACCATCGCACGTTCACGATCGATTTTCCGGGCCGCATTTATTGCCTGGGCGCGCCCATTTATCAGTTGTGCCTAGTGGCGAAGGGGGCCGTCTCCGCATTGTTTTTCGATCCAGCGGTCAACCTGTGGGATCTGGCGTTCCCGTCCCTGCTGTTCGAGCGCACCGGCGCGGCGCTGGTTTATGCGTCCGGCCGGCCGGTGAATCTTTCTGAGCTCATGGGGCGCAGCAAAGTTCCGGAGCCGATTTTCGCGGGAGGAGCGGAGATGGTGGACATCTTGCGCCAGCAGATCAGGCCTAAGCGCTGACGCGAGAACCGCCCCGCGCCATTCCCTTCTCCGCCATCTCATCATCCCTCCTTCGAGATTCGGAGTTTGGGGGTTGGGATTTTACCCCTCCTCTTCCTCATCCTCCATCAACCTCGCCGCCCGCTCGCCAATCGGGTCGTCATCTTCCTGAATGAAGACTTCGCGTGTCTTGCCGCCGGCCTGCTCGCGGCCAACGATGCCCATGTCTTTAAGCTCGTCCATCAGCCGCGCAGCGCGGGGGTAGCCGATGCGCATCTTGCGCTGGAGGAGCGAGGCGCTGGCCGTGCCGTATTTCTTGACGATGGCGATGGCCTGCTCGATCTGCGCGTCTTTGTCGTCCACGACCGCCTCACGCGCCAGCATGACGTCCCACGGGGCCTGGCCGGGTTTCAGCTTGATGTTCTGGTCGTCTTCGGCCATCGCCTCGACCACATCTTCTTCCGGCTCGTCGTCCGCCATCTGCTCGCGCCAGTAACTCACGATGCGGTCCACTTCCTTGTCGGCGACGAAACAGCCTTGCAGACGCACGGGCGCGCCTACTTCCGGAGCGAGGAACAGCATGTCCCCGCGCCCCAAGAGGGTTTCCGCGCCGGGCGTGTCGAGGATCACGCGCGAATCAATGCCCGAAGCGACGGCGAACGAGATGCGCGCGGGGAAATTGGCTTTGATCAGTCCCGTGACGATGTTGGTGCTCGGGCGCTGGGTCGCCACGATCAGGTGGATGCCGGTCGCCCGCGCCATCTGCGCCAGCCGCACGACGGTGCGCTCCGTCTCGTCCGGGGCCTGCATCATCAAGTCGGCCAGTTCGTCAACGATCACGACGATGCGCGGCAAACGGTCGGCGTCTTTCTTCTTCGCCATCTTCGCGTTGAAGGCGTCGAGGTTGCGCGCGGCGACGCGCTCGAACTCCTTGTAGCGCCGGTCCATCTCCTTCACCACCCAGCGCAGCACGCCGAGGATGCGGTCCAGTTCCGTCTCCACCTTGCCGTAGAGGTGGGGCAGGCCGTTGAAGCGCACCAATTCCACCATCTTCGGGTCAATCAGCACCATGCGCAGGTCGTCCGGCGTGTTGTTGCACGCCAGGCAAGCCACGACTGAAGTGATGCACACACTCTTGCCAGAGCCGGTCGTGCCGGCGATGAGCAGGTGCGGCATCGCGCCCAGGTCGGCGGAGACGGACGCGCCGGAGACGTCGCGCCCGAGGGCAATCGCCAGCGGCGCGTTGACGCGCTGGAACCCCTCGGACTCCATCACGGGGCGCAGGCTGACGAGCGAGGTGCGGCGGTGGGGGACCTCGATGCCGATGTAGCTCTGGCCCGGCACGGGCGCTTCGATGCGCAGGGTGCTGGCAGAGAGGGCGAGGGCCAGGTCGTCCGCGAGGGCCGAGATTTGCGAGACGCGCACCTTCCACGACTTGCTCACGCCGTCCGGGCCGGGTTTCTCCACAAAGCCCGGCTCGACCTGATACTGCGTCACGCTCGGACCGACTTTCGCGCCCACGACCGCGACCGGCACGCCAAATTCCTTGAGGGTCTTGACGATGATCGAGGCGGTCTCGTCAATCTCCCGCTGCGCGGGGCGGCGCAGATCGCTGTCGTCGAGCAGTTCGAGCGAGGGCAGGCGTTTGTCGCGCCGCTTCGGCCGGGGCTTGTCGTCCACGGCGGCCTCGACCGGGACGCGCAGCCGCTCGCCGCTGGACAATCTGGGCTTGGGTTTCCGCTCGGGCGGCTGCAAATCCCGCGTGGTCGCGGGGGTCGAGGCAGGGCCTGCGCCCGCGCTTTCGTCCAGCAACCGCGCTTCAGGCGTGTGCGCCTCCAGCCCTTGCAGTTGCAGCCAGGCTCTCAGCTGGGCAAAGCGGCGACCGGTGACGTCAAGCGCAAAGAGGAGGCAGACGAAGCACAGCATGCCGAACACAAGCGCGTCGGCGGGCGGCGGCAGGAGGCGTGTGACCATCAGGCCCAAGCCCCACCCCACCAGCCCCCCGCCCCGCCCGCCGACGGCCAGGGCCACGCTGCCGCCGTTGAAGATATTGAGCAGGCCGAGGAGGGCAAAGGCCGCGCCTTCGGCGGCGATGACGCGCCCCCACTTGACGCGCACCGTCCAGCCGAAGTTGTGCAGCAGGATGGCGCCGCCAATCCAGCCGAGCGTGAGGGGGACGACGAACGCGCCCCAGCCGAACCAGGTGCGCAGGAAGGCGGCCCAGACGTTGAGGAACACGCCAGACGACAGGTTGAAGATGCCCAGCAGCGTGATCAGCGCGAAGGCCAGAAGCAGCCAGGCCAGAATATCGTCCCAATATTTTCGCAGGCGCTGGCCCAACAGCCACAGGCTGGCAAAGATCGGATCAGGCTTAGGTATTTCCTTGCCGCCCGGCTGGGGCGGCGGCCCCCCGGCGCGCGTAAAGCGGCGGGAGGGCCTTTGATTTCTGTGCTTTCGACTCATCACCAATACAGGGGGCGCTATCGGCCCTGCCTCGGCCCGCCAAATATCCCGCGGCGTCTTCGGCCTGACTTCAGGCGCCCTCAGCCGAAAGCGGGTCGGCCTCCGCGCGCCGGAGGCTGAGGCCCAGGCGGCGGCCCAGGCTGTCAATGCTCACGATGCGCACCCGCACCCGCTCGCCCTCGCGCACAATGCTTCGGGGATGCAGGAAGTTGCCGTCGGCCAGC
>DATDRS010000406.1:0-10172 GCA_035291605.1 Anaerolineales bacterium
CGGCCAGTAACGCCCGCGATGGCGGCAGGCATGACCGATCATGTTTGGACCATTGATGAACTGCTAAGTTTCCGTGTCCCGCCGCCATCCAAGTGGGAAACCCTGTGAAACCGCTATGTCCCCGTTACAGGGACACTACCCAATAGCCGTATAAAGTGAAAACCACCGACACCACGGTGGTTTCACAGGCGGGGTGGGTGGGATTTGAACCCACGTGGGAGATTTTTAATCCCCCGAATCGCTTAGCAGGCGATTGCCTTATGACCATACTTGGCTACCACCCCGGGGCTTGGCGGAGGGAGAGGGATTCGAACCCCCGGTGAGCTTGCGCCCACAGTTGTTTTCAAGACAACCGCCTTAGTCCACTCGGCCATCCCTCCTCAATTCGGAGGCGTGCTCCGAGTGCAGCGATTGTACCACGCTGAATATAGAACTGTAAAGAGATTACGGATGGTTGATTTCGGATGGTTGATTGACAAGCCATACCCAATCGGCAATCAGCAATCCGAAATCTAAAATCCCATCGCACAGCCGTCGGCGCGCGGATCGCTCCCGCCCCACAACACGCCATCTGGGTCACGGCGGATGATCTGGCCCCGCCCGAACATCGCCCGCGCATAACCGGCGACCTCCGCCTGAAGGACGTGCCCGCGCGCAGCCAGCCCCTCGACGACCGCGCCGGGGAGGCCGACTTCGAGATTCACCTTGCCTCCCTCGATGGCCGGATCAATACAGAAGCGGACCCGATCCAGCGCGGCCTGAGGGTCGAGGCCGTCGTCAATCATCCCTACCACCACCTGCATATGCCCCTGTGGCTGCATAAACCCGCCCATCACCCCAAACGGCCCCACCAATTCCTGTTGGGGCACGCCTATGTGCGTGCCCTTCCCCTGCGCGCTCACATCGCGGGTGATGAGCCCGGGGATGATGGTGTGATAAGGCCGCTTGCGCGGCGCGAGGGCGTTCGGGTGATCCGGGTCGAGTGAAAAACCGTGCCCTCGATTTTGCAGCGTGAAGCCCCACCCCTCCGGGACAATGCCCGTGCCAAAGCCCATGTAGTTGCTATTGATGAACGAGCACGCGTTGCCCTGTCCATCCACGACGCAGAAATACACCGTGCCAGAGCCAGTGACCGGCGACCCGTGACGGGTATCGAGCGTTGCCCGCTCAGGATTGATGAGTGCGCGGCGCTGCGCAGCGTAATCTTTGGAGAGCAGCCCCGCGAGCGGAATGTCGCTGAACTTCGGGTCGGCCACATACCAGCTTGTGTCCGCGAAGGCCGTGCGCATCGCCTCGATGAGCAAATGCCAGCGGTCAAGGCCCATCGGGTCCAGGCTCTTCAGGTCAAAGCCCTCGAGCGCGTTCAGCGCGAGGAGCGCTGCCAGGCCCTGCCCGTTCGGCGGGCACTCCCACACGCGCACGTCACGGTAGACGGTGCTGATCGGCTCATCCCAGGTGGCCTCGCGCGAAGCGGCCGCGAGGTCTTCGACCGTCATCACCCCGCCCGCCTGTTGCACAACCTGGGCGATGCTCTTGGCTATGCCGCCTTTATAATAGGCTTCCTTACCGCCTTCGGCAATCGCGCGCAAAGTGCGTCCCAGTCCAGGGTTGTGAAAAATCTCGCCCGCGCGTGGGCCGCGTCCGCCTGCGGTCATCAGTTCGCGCCCGCCCGGCGCGGACTTCAATTGTTTCTCCGCGCCGCGCCGCCAAAAGTGCGAGGTCAGCGGGGACACGGGGAATCCCTCCTCGGCAAGACGGATGGCCGGGGCGAGGATGTCCGCGAGGGGCATGGAACCGTGACGGGCGATCAGGTCACACCATCCGGCGCACGCGCCGGGGACGGTAATGGTATGGGCGTGAAAGGGAGGCAGCGCCCGATGGCTGATGGTTGATTCCTGATTGCTGATTAAGCCTTGCTTTTCGAGGAGCTCAATGGTGAGTGCGGCCGGGGCGCGGCCAGAGCCGTTGAGCGCGGTCACCTGGCGCGTGCGGGCCTCGAAGTAGAGGGCGAACATATCGCCGCCCAGCCCGGTGGAGGTCGGCTCGGCGACGTTCAGCGCGGCGGCGGTCGCCACGGCGGCGTCGGCGGCGTTGCCGCCTCGCATGAGGATGGACAGACCGGCCTGCGAGGCCAGCGGCTGGCTGGAGGCGACCATCCCCCGGCGGGCGAGGACAGGCGAGCGGTAGGAGGCAAAAGTAGGTTCGGGAGCGGTGATGATAGGCATGCGGCAAGTGTAATCAGGGTCGGGCTTTGGGTCAACACCTGCGAGGCATTGTTTACACTCAAGCGTTGTCAACGAGTCGCCCCTACCCGGCCCTCCCCGGTAATATTTGCCTCTTCGACAATTCCTTAGGATAATCACGATACAAGCGTGACCTACGTTGTCCCGTTAATCTAAAGCTGCGAATGGGGCGTTGTAAGAAAGAGGCAATGAATACGCCGAACTATCACATTCTTCTGGCCGGCTGCCTTCTCTCACTCCTTTCCGCCCCTTCCCCTCGCCTTTTCGCCACAGCCGGATTCGAGGGGCATTACCGCCCAGGCAGTTGGGTGCAAGTGCGCGTCGAGGTGAATAACCCCGGCCCAGCTTTCGAGGCTACGGTCGAGGCCGTAGGCGAAGATGCCACCCGCTATGCGCAGCCCATCTCTGTCGCGGCCGGTGGTTCAGCCATCGCCCAATTGTATGTGCCGCTGGATTGGACCAGGAACCGGCTGCCGGTGCGGCTGCGCCGGGGTGGAACCATCGTCGCCGAATCCGAAGCCAATTTACAGCCGCTAATCCCTGGGGAACGGCTGATCGGCGTGATTGGCGCTTCCACCGCGTCAGAGAGGATCATGGCTTTCCTGAAGTCCGCCCTCACGCCGCGTGGTCACGGGCAAGTGATCGAACTTTCGCCCGGCGATCTGCCCGCCGAGGCCCTGGCATGGGATTCGCTGGACGTGCTCATCGTCAGCAGTGACCTGGCTCTCACCAGGGCTCAGCGGACGGCTCTCCAGACGTGGGTGGAGTTCGGCGGGCAGTTGCTGATGGCCGGCGTTATTCCTTCGGATATGGCGGAACTGGCCCCGGCTCAAATCCTCGGCTCGACGGCCCCTAGCGCTCCTTCTGCCCTGAGCCTCTATGCGCCCACCGACCCGCCCCCTGGCCCGCTCCGCGTGCTGCGACTCTTGCCCGATACAGAGGCCGACGTGATTCTCAGCCAGGGCGACCTGCCGTTGATTATCCGGTCGCACCTGGGGCGAGGGTCGGTGCTGGTGATCGCCTTTGCTGTTTCCGACCTGGCCGGTTGGGAAGGTCGGGCCAACCTGTGGTCCTCCTTGACCGCCGCGCCGGTCAATCAGCCACCGTGGGCAGGTGGCATCTCCGGTTGGACTTCCGCTCACCAGGCATTATGGACTCTGCCCGACTATCCTCTGCCGTCTGTTGGATTGATAGCGGGCTTCAGCCTCCTATATGCCGTGCTGGCCGGGCCGGTGAACCTGGCGCTGCTGACGCGCTTGAGGCGGCGTGGTTGGGCCTGGGCCACGGTCACCGGGCTGAGTGTGCTATTCAGCCTGGGGGCCTGGGCCATCGGCCAAACCTTCCACGGCAACAAAGTCGTCGTCCATCGGCTGGCCGTCGTGCAGGTGCCGCCGGGGGCCATGCGCGGGAGGGCCGACGTGCTAATCGGCGTTTTCGCGCCGAGGCGCGGCAATTATTCGCTTCAGACCGAGTCGATCCTGATCAGGCCTCTGATCATTCCACATTCTAGCGCCCGGTCCCTGTTCCCGCCTTTGATCCCTTCGACGACTGCCACATCGCCTCCCCTCATTCACCAGACCGAAATCGGCACGGCCCCCAACCTGAGGCTCGACGTGGGGGAATTCGCGGGATTTACGATGGCGGCGACCTCCCCGGTCCCGCCTGTGAGCGGTGAGGTGCAGTTGGATTTGAGCGACGTGCCCCGGGCGGTGGGATGGGTACAAAACGACGGCCACGCTGCCCTGGAGGACGCGGTGCTGATCGCCGAGCGAGGCTTTGCGCCGCTGGGAAGCCTGGCTCCGGGCGAACGGCGAGCGTTCAGCGTCGTGCTGGAGGTGGCCGCGCCCAGCACCCAGATGACGACCTCCGCAAGCCCACACGAAACCGGCCTGACGGCCTGGAGCACAGGCGCCACCCAGCGGTATGCCATCCGCTATGTGCCGCTGATCGAGCGGATTCTGGGAACCAAGGACTATTGGGCGCAGCCACAAGTGACCCGGCGCTTTCTGCTTCTCTCGGCCCTCCTGGCCGAGCACGGCAGCCTCCCGCCCGCGGACCGGCCCACCGGCATATCGCTGGTCGGCTGGCAGGCTGACGCCCCGGTACAGGTGAAGGTCAAAAGCGGCGCGAGCCGAGCCGAGAGCGACACGCTATATATTTACGAACTCGCCGCGCAAGGCCCACCGGCCGGCGACCGGATGAACGTGCCCGCTGCGCTGATGAGGTGGCAGATCCTCGACCCAGGCACCGTGGCGGATCCGACCCCCTATAGCCTGTATCTCCAGAATCAGGCGGTTGTCTTCCGCTTTCAACCCTGGCCGGCTGCAGTCCCGGCTGAGGTGGGAGGCCTCAGGCTGCACTTGGGCCCCGGGGTTTTCAGCGGGCAGCCCACGCCGCTCCCGGCGGTCGCGCTGCGAAACTGGCACACGGGAGCGTGGGAGACACTACAGCCGCTCGCTTGGGGTCAAAACGAGATTCACGATTTGGAGAGCTATGTGGGACCAGACGGGGTGATTGACGCTCAGATTGCAGCCGGAGCAGAGCCGGTGAGCTTGCTGCGATTCGAGTTCAGCCTGACAGGAAGCCGGTAGGGAGGTTGAATAGACGAATGTCAATGCTCCCATTGACATTCGTCTATTCACCAATCATCCGCATTTCGATTATACTTACCTGGAACACCCTTTTGAGAGCTGCCCTTCACTCCTATCTGGCCTCGAACCCCGATGGCTATCCCTTTGCCCTTGTGCCCCTCTGCAAACACGATTCAGCGTCATCGGCCCAATCGCTTTGGACCGGGAAAGGAGGAGATATTTATCAAGCGACTCGATGTTTGACACACGCGACCATCAGCCCTATTAATACGCAAGATTTGGAGGAGAAAAGATGTCAAAGCGAACGTTCTCCGCGCTAACCCTTCTCGTCGTTGCCAGTCTGTTGCTGGCAGCCTGCCAGCCAGCCGCTCCTGGCGCGAAGCCGGTAATTAAGATCTATGCGAGTTGGCCGCTACAGGGGGCCATGATCCCCGAGGGTACAGCCATGCTCAACGCCGCCAAACTGGCGCTGGAGCAGGCTAACAACGAGGCCGGCGGCGCGACGCTGGAGTTGGTGTTCCTGGACGACGCCTCGCCGACGACCGGCTCGTGGGACGGCACGATCGAGGCCGAGAACGCGCAAAAGTGCGTCAACGATCCGCAGTGCCTGGTGTACTTCGGCACCTACAACTCAGGCGCGGCCAAGATCAGCATCCCCATCACCAACAAGGCGGGCTTGGCGCAGATTACGCCGGCCAACACCTATCCCGGCCTGACGCGCGCCGTGCCGGGTGTCACCGACGAGGGCGAACCTGGCCTTTACTACCCCACCGGCGAGCGCACCTACTTCCGCACGCATGGCTCGGACGACCTGCAAGGCGCCTCCGGCGCGGCCTGGGCTAATTGCCTGGGCTTCAAGAAGGTGTACATCCTGGACGACCGGCAACTGTACGGCAAGGGCATCGCCGACGCCTTCGAGAAGCGCGCCAGGGAACTCGGCCTGGAGGTGCTCGGCCACGACGGCATCGAGTCGGTGGACATTGACTTCCGCGCCTTGCTGACCAAAGTCAAGGCCGCCGGCCCCGACCTGGTGTACGCCGGCGTGCTGGTGGACTCGGGCGGCCCGCAAATCGCGCAGCAGATGGGCGCCCTGGAAATGTTTGACATCGGCGTCAAACTGATGAGCGAGGACGCGATGTACTCGGATGCCGTGCTTCAGGCCGTGGACCCGGCCATCCTGGAAGGCAACTTGCTCGTCACCTTCCCCGGCCCGGCCCCCGACCAACTGCCGACCGACGTGGGCAAGAAGTTCTACCAGGCCTACAAGGCCAAGCATGGCGGCGATCCCATCGGCTGGGCCTCCTACGCCTATAACGCGACGCTGGTGATTATCGACTCGATCAACCGGGCCGAGACGAAAGACCGCGCCGGCATCCTGAAGGCCATGCGCGCCACCAAGGACTTCCCGGGCGTCGTCGGGCCGCTGACGTTTAACGCGGACGGCGACCCGCAGTCCTACGTCATGAGCGGCTTCAACATCGAGGGCGGCAAGTACGTGTTCGCCGACACCATCAGCGGCGACATGCAGTGCCCGTAGCGCGTGCATGGAGCGGCTGGGGCCACATGGACAACGCAGGGTCATGAGAAGTGAGAGGAGGGGCTGGCAGCCCCTCCTCTCAGGCCGACCAAGGAGTCGAACGCTACCGTGACCGCCACCGAAATCCTCATTCAACAAACCCTCAACGGCCTGACCATCGGCTCGTACCTGGCGCTCATCGCCCTGGGCTACACGATGGTCTATGGCATCATTCAACTCATCAACTTCGCCCACGGCGACGTGTTCATGTGGGGCTTCTTTATCTCGCTGACGTTCCTGCAACTGCTCGGCAAGGCACACCCGCTGACCGGATGGGAACTGGTTTGGGTGCTGCTGCTGGTCATCCCGGCGACGATGCTGGTCACCGGGCTGATGAACCTGGCCATTGACCGCGTCGCCTACAAGCCGCTGCGCAACGCGCCGCGGCTCGCGCCGCTCATCACCGCGGTCGGCATGTCCTTCGTGCTGGAGAACCTGGCGGCCAACTGGAAGGGCCCCACGCAGATCCGCTTTCCCGAAGTTTTCCCGGCCGTCAACATCCTGCGCGATGTCTTCCACCAGGACACGCTGCTGCTGCTCACGACGAAGGATATTTTCCTCATCGCCTTCACCGTTCCGCTGATGATCGCGCTCGTCCTGCTCGTCCAGCGCACCAAGATCGGCCGGGCCATGCGGGCCGTGGCGCAAGACCGGGAGGCGGCGGCGGCGGTGGGCGTCGACATCGAGCGCGTGATCATGTCCACCTTCTTCATCGGCGGCGCGCTGGCCGGCGCGGCCGGCGCCGTGGTGGGCATCTATCTGAACAGCGGGCGCTACCTGATGGGCTTCGACGCCGGGCTCAAGGCCTTCACCGCCGCCGTGCTGGGCGGCATCGGCAACATCACCGGCGCCGTGCTGGGCGGCTTCCTGATCGGCTTCCTGTCCGCTTTCAGCGACCAGTATCTCTCGTCGGAATGGACACGCGCCACCGTCTTCGGCATCTTGATCCTGGTGCTCGTCTTCAAGCCCACCGGCCTGCTGGGGGAGAAACCCCCGGAGAAGTACTGAGATGAAAACCTTCTGGCAAACCCTGCTCAGGCCCTGGCACAACCTCCCGGAGCGGCTGCGCCGCCGGTTGACGTGGGCCATCGGCTTGACGGCCATCGCCGCGTATCCGCTGCTGGACAAGGCCCTCCGCCTGCAAACGCTCAACTCGGTGACCGATGCGATGGTGTTCGTCGTCCTGGCCCTGGGGCTGAATATCGTCGTCGGCTACGCCGGACTGCTCGACTTGGGCTACGCAGCGTTCTTCGCCATCGGCGCGTATGCGACCGGCATCTTGACCTCCCCAATGCACAATCTGGAATGGAACTTCTGGCTGGTCATCTGGCTTTGCGCTGGCGTGGCCTCGGTCTTCGGGATCGTCCTCGGGGCGCCGACCCTGCGCTTGAGGGGCGATTACCTGGCCATCGTCACACTGGGCTTCGGCGAGATCGTGCCGATTGCCATTCGCAACCTCGACGACATCAACGTCCCCTTCCTCGGCATCCAGGCATTCAACCTGACCAACGGCGTGAAGGGCCTCAACCCGGTCGGCCGGCCCGTGCTGTTCGGTTTCGAGTTCGCCTTCGACCCGCTGCCGTGGTTTTACCTGATCGTGCTCATTGGCGCCCTGGCCATCTTCGCCTCGCAGCGGCTGGAAAACTCGCGCGTTGGGCGGGCCTGGATGGCCATGCGCGAGGACGAGACGGCCGCCGACTGCATGGGCGTGGACCCGATCCGCACCAAACTGCTGGCCTTCGCCCTGGGCGCCTCCTTCTCGGGCTTCGCCGGCGCCTTCTACGCCGCCAAGCTGCAGGCCATCTTCCCCGAACTGTTCAAGTTCCAGGTCTCGATCATGATCCTGTGCATGGTCATCCTGGGCGGGATGGGCAACATCCGCGGGGTGGTGATCGGCGGCCTGCTCATCATGTTCTTCGACCGGGTGATCCTGGCCCAATCCACCCAGTGGGTGCGCGCCATCGGCAATGCCCTGAACAATCCCACCCTGGCGACGGCGGATTTGAGCCTGTGGCGCTGGTTCTTCTTCGGCCTGACGTTGATCGTCGTGATGGTGTTGCGCCCGGAGGGCTTGTTCCCCTCGAAAGCGCGCCAGGCCGAGCTGCACGGGGTGGAGATCGAAGCGCGCGCGGCGCTTACGCCTGAAAGTGAACCCCTCGAAACCATGCGCGAGGCCACTTGAGCGAGCAGGACCTGGGCCGCTTGTCCTCCTAAACCATACTGTGCCTGAGCGAAATCTATGGCTGTCCTCGAAGCACGCGGCGTCACCAAACGGTTCGGCGGGCTGACCGCCGTGAATGAATTTAACTTCATCCTCGAGCCGGCTATGATTGCCAGCCTGATCGGGCCAAACGGCGCCGGCAAGACGACCTTCTTTAACATGGCCAGCGGCCTGTATCCCCCCTCGGCGGGGACCATCCATTTCGAGGGCCGCCGCATCTCTGGCATGCGGCCCAACCGCGTTACGGCTCTGGGCATTGGCCGCACCTTCCAGACCATTCGTCTGTTCAACAACATGACGGCGTTGGAAAACGTGATGGTGGGGATGAATGCGCGGCTGAAGGCCAATTGGGCGGCCGCGATCCTGCTGCCTCGCGCGGTGCGCGAAGAGGAGAAAGCCGCCCGCGCGAAAGCCGAGCATCTGCTGGAATACGTCGGGTTGGGAGGGCGAGGCCCCCTGCTGGCCAAAGGCCTGCCGTATGCGGATCAGCGCCGGCTGGAGATCGCCCGCGCGCTGGCGGTCGAACCGCGCCTGCTCTTGCTCGACGAGCCGACGGCCGGCATGAACCCGCACGAGACCCAGGAGGCCACGCGCTTCTTCGCCCGCATGCGCGACGAACTCGGCCTGACCATCCTGCTCATCGAGCACCAGATGCGCGTGGTCATGAGCATTTCCGACCGGGTGACCGTCCTGGACTACGGCGAGAAGATCGCCGAGGGCAAGCCGGCCGAGATTCAGCGCGACCCGACCGTGATTGAAGCCTACCTGGGCAAGCGCGCGATTCCGATTGACGGGGGGCAGGGGACGGGGGTCGGGTAACGCACCGCGCGCCCTTTGTCACTCGCCACATCTCCGAATGCTTGAACTGCGCGACATCCACTCCTACTACGGCAACATCCATGCCCTCAAGGGCATCAGCCTGGACGTCGAGAAGGGCGAGATCGTCACGCTCATCGGCTCCAACGGCGCGGGCAAGAGCACGACCATCCGTACCGTCAGCGGCCTGATGCACCCCCGGCGGGGGACGATCACCCTGGAGGGCGAACGCATTGATCACGTGCCGGCCCATCGGCTCGTCTCGCGCGGCATTGCCCAGTCCCCGGAGGGCCGCCGCATCTTCCCGCGCCTGACCGTGTGGGAAAACCTGGAGATGGGCGCGTTTGTCCGCAACGACCGGGCCGGCATCCGCGAGGACATGGCGCGCGTCTTCGACCTGCTGCCCCGCCTGAAAGAACGGCTCACCCAGAAGGCCGGGACGCTCTCGGGCGGCGAGCAGCAAATGCTGGCGATCGGCCGGGCGATGATGGGCCGGCCGCGCCTGTTGCTGTTGGACGAACCCTCCATGGGCCTGGCCCCGGTGTTGGTCGAGACCATTTTCGAAACCATCCGCAACATCAACCAGCAGGGCACCACCATTCTGCTCGTCGAGCAGAACGCGCTGATGGCGCTGGAGGTGGCTCACCGGGGCTACGTGCTGCAGACCGGCCAGATCGTCCTAAGCGACACCGCCGAAAACCTGCGCCAGAACGAGATGGTGCAGA
>DATDRS010000407.1:0-4139 GCA_035291605.1 Anaerolineales bacterium
CCGCGGATCACCGTCGGGTCGTATTCGAGATAGTCGCCCATGCCCATCGCCTGCGCCGCTTCGAGGAAGGCCGCGCACTCCTCGGATTTCTTCCATAGCGCGCGGTCCTCCAGCAGAGCCTTCAGCCCGTCGAGCTGCGCCGGCGTCACGCCCAGCTCGGCGGCGTACTTCCCCCACGCCTCCGGGTTCATCTTGTCCCGGCGGTCAATCAGCCGGTAGACCGAGGCCTTCGTGCCTGCGAGGCCGAGCGCGGCGACCTCCGCATCCATCAACCGCCGGTTGTTGAACTGGATTTTGATCTCGTCCGGCATCAGCCCGATGCGTTGGAAGAAAGTCGCGGCGACGGCGGCAAGTTCGGCGTCGGCGGCGGGGCTTTCGACGCCGAGCAGGTCAATGTTCCACTGGAAGAACTCGCGCGAGCGGCCTTTCTGTGGGCGCTCGTAGCGCCAGAATGGGCCGAAACTCCACCACCGGATGGGGCGGGGGAGCTGCGCCTGCCGGGCCGCGACCATCCGCGCGAGCGAGGGCGTCAGCTCGGGCCGCAGCGTGATCTGGTCGCCGCCCCGGTCGTTGAAGACGAACGCCTGTTCTTTCACCAGTTCCTCGCCCGACTTGGCGGCGTACAGGTCGAGCGCCTCGATGAATGGCCCGTCGTACTCCTGGTAGCCGAACATCTCCGACGCGGCCTTCATGCTGGCGTACAGCCAGTTCCGGAGCGCCATCTGTTCGGGGTAAAAGTCGCGTGTGCCTTTGACGGTCTGGATCTTAGTTTTCATGATTGCCTCCGTTTTTTCAACGGATGGAACGGGTATATCGAATGGAGAAACAAAAACGGCGCGGGCTTGTGGCCCACGCCGGAGAAGTTCGCTCCATCAGAACCCGCGTTCAGCCCAAGCCAAAAAAACCATCCAGATGATGATGGTGATGATGGCTTCGGGCAGGGGCGAACGCGATGGTGTTCATTGGCAGCTATTTTAGCACGATTTTTGAGTTTGCAAAGGGCCGTATTTCGGGGCTGCCGTCATTGCGAGCCGCCGAGGGCGGCGAAGCAATCCCTCGTTCAGAGGCGGCGCTCTTTCAGGCGCCTGATGTATCTCCCTTCCTGCGCTGACGCAACAGCCATAGCATGCCTGCGCCACCCGCGGCCCCCAGACCACAGGCACACGCCAGGATCACCGCGCCAACTGGCCCCAGCGTCGTCAGGCCAAGCCCGACCGAGCTTTCGGCATGCAGGCTGGCTTTCTGTCCCGGCGAGACGACCCAAATCAGCGTTTGACCTTCGGTCTGGTCAGCATTGTGCTGCCCCAGCGCGCCGGGCAGCGTGAGCCGCCATTCGTTGGCAATGCCTTCGCCTTCGTCGGCCTCGGTCAAATCCACGTCAACGTCGAAGGTCAACCTGCCCAACTCGAACTGCAACTCGTTGACCGTGACGTTGTTCATCGCGGCGTAAAACTGGCGCAACTCGCGCAGATTGGCAAAGCGCCGGGTGGTGACGCAATAGGCTTCCTCGCCGTGCGCCTCTTCGGTAAACGCAGCGCCGGCAGGCGCATCCTGCTTGAGATTGTCACAGATGCTTTTCGACTCGTTGCCCGGCGTTTTGGCAAAGTTCTCTTGCTCTTCCGCCGTATAGACGACGGCCGTGCGCAGCTCGCCAGAGCCGTCCGGGTTCACCGTGGTGTCCACAACAATCCGGCAGGCCGACAACAGCCAGGCGGCCGCAGCCAGTTCCAGGAACAGGCGGAGATTAGATTTCATCTCCAGGTAGCTCCCAGTGGTGACTGTGCTCCAGCGTGTAGCGCATGAAGTCCAACGTTTCGTCCACGTTGTCCCAGTGCATATCCCACGCCAAGGCTCGTTCGATCAGCGCAGTCCACCGCCCAGCGTGCGCCCTTTGCGCCCACCGCGCCGCGACCGGCTTCGAGACGATGGCAGCATGCTCGAGCGTATAGAGGATGCGACACAGCGTGACCACGGTGTAGGCGTGATACCCATCGTGGCGCAACAGATCAGGATCACGGAGTATCGGCGGGCACCACTGGCGTGCGAACGTCAGCCCGGCCCGTCGCAGGTCGTCCGGGTGGATGGGATCGATCAACGTGCGTGGGTCTGGACCCACGACGACCACCCCGTGTTCGCGCAGAATATGGCGTTGGATAACCCAATCGCTGTCGTGCTGCATGACGATGAGCCGACTCTCACCCTCACCTGTACCGCGATAAATGTGCGGATGCTGCGCATGGGCCGGGTCATAGCGCCGGAGGGCGTGCTGCGGAATGTAGGAGCCTTCTATCTCCGTCGCCCACTTCGAGCGGCCGGCCGCGATGCGCGCATGCATCGCCGTCAACGCTGAAATCGTCTCCGTGGAGAGCTCAGTCACGGTCACGACGACGAAATCGATGTCACTGTTCTGGGGATCGAAATCGCCGCTGGCGAGCGAGCCGTACAGATACATGCCGAGAAAGCCGTCCCCGAGAACTTTCTGCGCGCCCGAGAGGATCGCGTGGACGATGGCATTCACGTCAGGGTACGGCGTGGGATGCGGAACGGCGACTGCCAGGGTGCACCTCCTTCAGGACGAACAGCGTCCGCGCCTGCTCGTTCTAGCATAGCACACGCTGTGCTGGTGGAGTATGCACTATACACGGGTTCTGCCGCGCCCAGGAGCGGGGTGCGAACGGGTGCGGGGCAGGTTATGTGAGTTTAGTTCTGCTCCGAAAAGTCTGGGTGCGGCGCACTTCCACTCGTGAAAATGCGGGGAAACAGGCCGAAAAGTGCGTCGCACCTTCTCGCCGGATGGGGTTTCGGACAGAAACGAGTCTGGACGACCGGCCTCAGATGGACATCATCAACGTGTCATGCAAACTCCCTTCGACGAACAAATCGGCCGCTTTGCCCAAGATGGCCCAGTACTCTTGATCGGCGTTGAGCTGACCAATGATGGTCTCGAGGGAGGCGAGATCCTTGTACTCCGCGTACCAGTAGATCGTATTGACGTCGCCAAATAGCTCGGTGTAAACCTGAAGCGAAACCGGCGCGTACTTGGTGTTGATGTACCCGGCGACTTCTTTGGCAAACTGGACGGCCTCCATCGCCTTGCCGCCTCTGGCGCGCGCCGTCCTCTGAAATCTGTACATGGCCGTTTTCTCCTTTCCTTCACTCCGGCTTAGCCAGACCGCGCTCACGTTTGGGGTCATAGCGCGGCCTGGCGTTAGCCGGGCGTCCGCTTACGGGTGTTTACCTGTGAGTGTCAAGTAATCTTGACCCACAGGGGACAGGACACAACGTAAATCTTCAGCCCAAGCGTATCCCCAGGGGGATTACACCTGGAGGCTAACCTCATAGGCTTCCCGAGCCGGCGGCGCGGCAAAGACAGCGCCAAACTTGGCGATCTGCTCCTGATAGTAGCCGCTGGCCTCGCCAGCCTTCAGGTCGGCTTCTGTCTCCCACAGGGTAACGGATACCCCCTTACCCGTGTTGGGGTCGGTCAGCAGGAGTGCGCCTTTGAAGCCCTTCTGCTCCTTGGCGGCCGGCACCACCGAATCACGATAGATACGGATGGTTTCTTCTATCTTGCCGGGTTGAACCTGGACCGTCACTACTCTGGCGTGCATGGTACACCTCCGGGCCCGACTGATGCGGGCGTTTGAACATATTGCACAACGGCGATCAGTGAACGAGGTAAGCGTCGATCAGTTGTCTGGGCTTATAGGCGTTCCTCCCTTCTCCATCTCAATCACTCAGCCTGCACCCTTTGGAGCGGGATGAGAACTCCATGGATAGGCTCAACCAATTCTAGTATAGGCCCGTTTTCTTAATAATCAACCATTTGCTGCCCCTTTGCCCCTTGGGATGCATTTCACGCTGTTAGTCAATTTGCTCCATGCCCGCGTCCGCGCTGGCAGAAAGAGCCAGGTCACGACCGCGCGGACGCCGGTCTGCGAGCGGCCACCAAAAAGGTGAAATGCACCCTGCCCATTCCCCCGCCCCCGTCTGTTGCCGCGATTTGACGTACTCCTTATTTCCACTACACTTCTCCCTCATCCGTTCCATCCGTTGACGAAAGGCGCGCCCTATGACCACCGCACCGCTGACGCCCGCCGAGGAACAAGGATTAAGCGGCCTGAGCCTGGACAGCCAGG
>DATDRS010000408.1:0-13253 GCA_035291605.1 Anaerolineales bacterium
CGTTTGGTAATAGAAAGGCGGTGTCCTATGACAACGGTGACACTGGAACAACTGCTGGATACGCTGACGGTTGAAGGCGAATTGTACGACAAGCATGCCGACGGCTCGGTGACGTGCTATGCCTGCGGCCACCGCTGTCTCATCAAGCCCGGACGGCGCGGCATTTGCAAAGTGCGCTTTAACGAGGACGGCGTGTTGAAAGTGCCCTGGGGGTACGTGGGCGCGCTGCAATCTGACCCCACCGAGAAGAAGCCGTTCTTCCATATTTATCCTGGCTCAGACACGCTCACGTTCGGGATGCTGGGATGCGACCTGCACTGCTCCTATTGTCAAAACTGGGTTACCTCGCAAGCCCTCCGCGATCCAGCTTCCGAGCTGGCCGGGGCGCAGCCTGCACAGGTCAGCCCGCAAGAGCTGGCCGCGCTCGCCCAGCAGCGGGGCGCGGCGCTCGTCGGCTCGTCGTACAACGAGCCGCTCATCACATCCGAGTGGGCGGTGGCCGTGTTTCGGGAGGCGGTCCAGGCCGGGTTGAAGTGCGTGTACATTTCTAACGGCAATGCCACGCGAGAGACGCTCGAATACATCCGCCCATACGTCACCGGGTACAAGATTGACCTGAAGACCATGTCGGACAAGAACTACCGCAAGCTGGGCGCGGTCCTGAAGAACGTCCTGGACGGCGTCCAGATGGTTCACGCCCTGGGGTTCTGGCTGGAGATCGTGACCCTCATCGTGCCCGGTTTCAACGACAGCGACGAGGAGTTGATGGACGCGGCTCGGTTCCTGGCCTCGCTCTCCCCCGACATTCCGTGGCATGTCACGGCTTTCCACAAGGACTACAAGATGACCGAGCCGGACAACACCACCGCTCGTACGTTGATCCGCGCCGCCGAGATCGGCGAGGAGGCCGGGCTGCGCTACGTATACGCCGGCAACCTGCCGGGGCAGGTGGGCGAGTATGAGCACACCTTCTGCCCGAACTGCCGGACGCGGTTGATCGAGCGTTATGGTTACGTCATTCTCGATTACCGGCTGACGGCGCAGGGGACCTGCCCCGACTGCGGGACGAAGATCGCCGGCGTCTGGACAGACCGACCCGACGCCGTCCGGCTCCACGGCCCCGGGCGGCCGCGCTCGGTGGCGAGTATTTTTCGATAAGCCTGGACGATCACTGCAACTGGATGAGGCCTCTATGCTGACCAACTCTCAACGCGTCAAACTGATTTTGACCTACGACATCATCCCGGAGATCCAAGATCGTTACTATCAATACATGCTTGGAGAGATGGTCCCGGCGGCGCAATCGCTTGGCCTGCAAATGAGCGGCGCGTGGCACACGGCTTACGGCGATTACCCGATCCGGCTCGTGGAGTTTATCGGCGATAACTACGAGGCGGTCGTCACGGTGCTCGATGGCTCGGACTGGGAGCGCCTCGAAAACCATTTGCAGAAATACGTCACCAACTATAGACGGAAGATCGTGCGTCTGCGTGAAGATCAATTTCAGTTTTGACTATTGACAAATAGATGAACTTCGATATAATCTGGGCATACATAGACGGTTATCTATATGACAATTGATAAAGCGCACGCTGGGGTCTCGCCGGTGGAGTTTGCCAAGGCCATCGCCGACGAGACGCGGCAACAGATCATGAGTTATTGCTGCTGCTCCTGGCGGTCGGTCAACGAGATTGCCGAGGCGATCGGCGTGACGCAGCCCACCGTCTCGCATCACCTGGCGATTCTGAAAGGGACGGGGCTGGTGAACATGCGCCACGAGGGCAAGCAGACGTTCTACACGCTCAATCAGAGCCGAGTGGTTTCTTGCTGCGGGCAGCTCATGGCGGTCTTTGCGCCGGAAGAGAAGGCCACCGCCGTGATGAGCAAGCTCTAAACCGCGGCTTCTTTTTTTGCCTAAATATATAGACAAACTTCGATATGAAAGGAAATCGTCTATGTCAAAGCATAAAGACCCCATTCTCGCGCAGCTGGCCAAGGGATCGCTCGGCCTGCCGGCTTCCACCGCTGGCGAGGCCGCCCCGGCGGCCTCCGAGGACACGGCTGCAGAAGCGATTCACGTCGCCGTGCGCGAGCACTACAGCTCAATCGCGCGCAGGCAGGTGGGCCAGGACGCGTGCTGTTCGACAAGCTGCTGTTCTCCGCTCTATCCTGCCAACCAACTGGTGGAACTGCCCTCCAGCATCACCGAGCTCTCGCTAGGATGCGGCGACCCCGTTTCCCTCGCCGACATCCGCGAGGGGAATACCGTGCTCGACCTCGGCGCGGGCGGCGGCATTGACTGCTTTCTCGCCGCCAGGCGGGTTGGCCCGACAGGCCAGGTCATCGGCGTGGATATGACCTCGGAGATGCTTGAGCGGGCGCGCGCCAACGCCACTAAAATAGGCGCGGCGAACGTGGAGTTCCGCGCCGGACAGATCGAAGCTCTGCCCGTCGCCGACCGCTCGGTGGATGTGATCATTTCCAACTGCGTCATTAACCTCTCGCCCGACAAGCCGCAGGTTTTCCGCGAAATGTTCCGGGCGCTGAAACCGGGTGGGCGCGTGGCCGTGTCGGACATTGTAACCAACGGGCCGATGAGTCCGCTGGTAGCCAAGGGCCTGGAAGCGTGGAGCGCGTGCGTGGCGGGCGCGCTGGAGATGAAGGCCTATGCCGAGGGACTGGAGACCGCCGGCTTCGTGAATGTGAAAGTCGAGCCGAAGGATGAGGCGGCGAACGGCTGGCTGTCGAAAATCCCTGTGGGCGTTCCCTTCTCGGCGCTCATCACCGCCCGCAAACCGGAGGTCTGAGCATCAGAAACAATGCCGGCCTCACCCTTGCGGCCCGAGGCCGTCGTCGCGGATGTCGGCGCCGGCACAGGTTTCGTGGCTCTGGGGCTCGCGCCGAAAGCGGCGAAGGTCCTGGGATTCGACGCCAGCCCGGAAATGCTGGCCGTCGCCCGCCGCAACCTGGCCGCGTGCGCCAACGTCGAACTGCGTCAGGCGCCCGGCGACCGGTTGCCCGTGCCGGACGGGGCGCTCGACGCCGTTTTCGCCAACATGTATTTGCACCACGCCCCCGACCCGGCCGGCGCCATCCAAGAACTGGCGCGGGTGCTCCGGACCGGCGGGGCGCTGTGCCTGACCGACCTCGACGCGCACGATCACACGTGGCAGCGTGAGCAGATGGCTGACCTGTGGCTCGGCTTCGAGCGCGATGACATCCGGCGCTGGTTCGCCGAGGCGGGGTTGAAGGATATTGACGTGGATTGCGCCGAGGGGACGTGCAATGCCTGCGGCCCCGATGGAACCGTGAAGCCGCTCAGCATCTTTGTCGCCATTGGCCGGAAAGGGGATTAAAAAAGTTGAGGGCCAGGCCGGCTGCCTCCCCCTGCCCGGCCAGGCCGGCGCGGGCAAAGCGCGGCTAACGCCCCGGGCCGGACTCAGGCGTCAGTTTCGTGTAGGCTTCCAAAACCTCCTTGCCCGAAGCAAAACGCTCCTCCGGCTCCACCGCAAGCATTTTGAGCAGGAAACCCTCTAACGCCGCTGGAATCTCCGGCCAGCGCATGCGCGGGCTTTGCGGCTGGCTGTAGAGTTGCAGGGTCAGCCGCAGCGCCTCCGTCTCGGCAGTGAAGGGGTGCGCGCCGAGGAACAATTCATACAAAATCATGCCGAGCGTGTAGACGTCGGTCCGGGCCGTGATCGGTTGGCCGCGGAGCTGCTCCGGCGCGCGATAGGCGTTGGCGCTGTATTCGGGCGGGTTAGGAAAAAGCGGCAGGCGGGCGATGAACGCCTGCGCTCCGTGGACGGCTATGCTTTCGGGGCGCAGGTCGCCGTGGACCAGACTTTGGGCATGCACGGTCATTACCGCCTCGCACAACTGCGCTGCCGCGCGCCAGAGGTCGGCGTTCACTGGTTTTTGAGCGCGCCATTCGCGGAGCGGAACGCCCCCCGGCCAGGCAAACACCAGGGCGATCCAGTCCTTTTCGGCGATGATGGCTTTGCCGGGGAGCAGGCCGGGATGCTGCAATTTTTGCCAGGCCTCGATCTGGGCCGCGAACTCGGCGCGGGCCGGCTCATCCGCCGAACCGGGCACGACCCGCACCAGCACCGGCGCCTTCTGACTGCGGTCCGTCCCGCGATACATCACGCCCGCCTCGTCGGCAAAAAGCAGTTCGTCCACCTGATAGCGCTGGCCGATGACCTCGCTCGCCAAGCGCAAGTGCGCCGGTCCAATTAAGGCCGTCATGGCCTGCTGGCGGTTGCGGAAAATCTGGAAGGCCTCGCTGGCGCCGGTCTGGTCGAAGACGCGCCGGATGCTCGCCCCCGGGACGAGCACGGCGAGTTGGGCGTTGGGGTGAGCACGCATGACGTCGAGCAAGCCTTTAACGCCGATCGCGTCGGCCATCGAGAGGAGCGTCAAATCCAGGATCAGGCGTGCTTCGGGGGCGCTGGAGAGCATGGCGCGCAGCCGTTTCTGGGCTTCGGCCGCCGTGGCCGCGTTCAACCGGCCGGCCAGGACGAGCGTCCACACGGAGTTGGCGCGCTCTTCCATCATCTCCAGCCCCATCGGCTCGCCGAGAAACAGCTCCAGCCCCTCGGTTCCTACCACCACTTCGGTCTCGCTGTGCAATTCGTTCACCGACGCGTACTCACGGGCTGAGGCTGCGATGGCGTAAACCTGTTCGTCCGAGTGGGTGGGGTCATGGTGGAAAGTGATCAGCCGCTTGACCTGGGCGCGCTCGGCGATATCCACGCCGATGATGGCCGAGCTATGCCCCCAGTCGGCCTTGCTCAGGAACACATCGCGCAGCGAATACTGCGAGTCGAACACCAGCGCGTCGGCGTTCAAGTAGAAGTCAATATAGTGCCGCAGGCTGCTCTCCGCGAGAGACTTGTACTCGCCGTCGCTGGCAAACACGAAGATGCCTTTGCCGTCGTCGAAGCGGTAGGCGTAAGCCGTGCCCGGGTGGTAGAGCGCGAGGCTCGACACGAGCGTGCGCCCGATCTGCACCGTCTCCCCCTCGCGGAGTCTGATGAACTCTTTTTCCGCGCGCATGGCATTGGGCGGGATGGGGAAGTACATGGGCGCGACCTGCTGGTGTTCCAGGTAGTGCTGCGGATTATAGTTGACGGCGTAGAAGATGAGTTTGTTGCCGGGAACGTACGCGGGGAGGAAGAAGGGGTAGCCCTGCAGATGATCCCAATGCGCATGGGTGAGGAAAATGTGCGCGACGCCCTTCCCCCGGCCGAACTCGCGCGCCATCAGGCTGTAGCCTAACGGGCGCATCCCTGAGCCGCAGTCAATGATGATCGTCTCGTCGCCCGAGTCAATTTCCACACAGGTGGTATTGCCGCCGACGACGCTGCGCACACTGGGCGGCAGGCGGGCGATATAAGCCTGCACTTCGGCCGGGTCTGAGAGATTGACCGCCGCCGCGCCGGACAGCGCCTGGAAGAGCTTTTCGTGAAGCTGCTCAGTAGATAGGGGTGTGGGAATGGAGCCCCGCACTCCCCAGAATCTCACGCGCACAACCGCTGTTCTCCCTCCGTTGTTGGCTGGCCTGAGTTTAGCACGGAGAACGGCGGAGGGCAATTGGGGGCAGGAGTACAAAGTTAATGGTTGGTTACCCCCCTCTCCTGTGTTATGCTCTTGCCATCACTATAGAAGGGAGACGCCATGTCGTCTATGATCCGAACTCTCATCCGGCCAGCCGGTTTGGCTCTAGCGTTCCTGGGGGCTTTCTGGGCGTGGGGCGACGCTGCCGGCGCAAACGCGCCTTGCGACCCGGCCACGGCCTGCTTTGATGTCGTCCTCTCTCCCGCGGCGTTGATAGGCGATATCTATGCAGATGGCAATATGATAGCGGGGGGTGTGAACAACGCGAGGCTGACGCTTACCCCCGGCGCTCCCCATCTGATCGAGGTGCACAATATTCAAGACCCCAATACTCCGGGATTCAACGACGTGTTTGTGTACGCCGACCCGAGGGCCGTTACCCTGTCGGCGACGGCTGGCCGGGTGCGCACGGCCACCTTCTATCCGGCGAAGGTTTATGTCAAGGGTCTTCTCGAAGTCACATGCGACCCACGCGGCCGCAGGCCGACGGATGTCGTCGCCTGCCGCCCGACGATTGACGGCGTGACTCAGCCGGATATCGCCGCCAGGGCCAGGGCGACTTACAACCTCACCCCTGGCGCGCATGCACTGCATGCCGACCTGGTCGGCGACCAGGCCAACAACTGGGCGTCCACGATACGCGATGACGTCATTACCATCAAAGCCGGCCTGAGCTACGTCCAAACTGCCCGGCTGAGGGCAAGCTTTGTGCTCAAGGGCCTGCTTAAGGTCTCCATCCTGCCCAAGGGCCTGCTGGCCGATATCTATGTGGATGGCGGGTTGGTTGCTTCACAGAGCGCGGCCGTAGAAGTCTTTGTCGCCCCCGCAGAGAGGCGCACGGTCGAGGCGCGAGCCGTCACCGACCCCGCCGCCAACGGCCTGTATACCTACGCCGACGTTTCCCGGTCGGCGACCGTCGGCGCAGGGGGAACGCGCTTCGTCAACTTGTCGCCCAAAAAGACCTGGTTAGCTGGCTATCTGGCGGTGACGTGCCAGATCAACGGCAAAACCGCGACGGATGACGTGCAGTGCGCGGTCAGTTCGGACGGCGAGCCAGTCGGCGTCCTGGCGGCCGGTCAGCGGGCGACGTTCAACTTGCCGGTTGGGGCCCATGCCCTTTCGATTGCCACGACCGGGGCAAGCGCGGACAAGTGGAACAGTCCCGTCAGCACGACGATCAACACCCTCGGCGGCCGAACCACCTATTACACGGCTCGTTTCAGCCTGCGCCCCGCGCCCACGGCCGCGCCTCTCCCTATCCCCGCTCCCGGCGGCGCGCCTGGCATTAACCATATGGGCACGGAGAAAGTGGTGCTCGCCGATTACTTCATGTTCTGGGATCAGGCGACTTTCGACGGCAGCCTGACCTGGGACGTGCCGGCCCCCGGCGCGTATAACTCGGATGATCCAGGCGTGATCCAGCGGCACGTTGCGCAGGCGCAGCAGGCCTGCCTGGATGGATTTGCGGTGCATTGGTTTGGGCCGCAGGAGGGCCGAACGACCGGCAACTTCGATCAACTGCTGGCCGCCTCGGCGGGCACTAACCTGCGCCACGCCATCGTCATCATCACCAACAGCCTGCCTGGCGTCTCAGAGCAGGCCATCATTGACGCGGTCAATCATGTGCTCGCCAACTGGGGCCAGCACCCGAACTATCTGCGCCTGGGCGGGAGGCCGGTGATTCTCTTCACCGACATGCCGCGCCCGTGGGGCAGCGAGGCCGCCGCCCTCGGAGGCTGGACGCGCATCCGCCAAGCCGCCGACCCCAATCACAACGCGATCTGGATGGCGGAGGGGTTGGTCACGACTTATAACCCGCTGTTTGACGGGCTGTATGTGTACCGGATTGATCACCGTGACTATCCTCAATCCTGGCTCAAGCAGCCGCGCTGGGCGAATGCGCTGCGGGCCGTCGAGCGGCGCGGCAATCTGCCGCTGGGCGGCCTGTACTTCGCCGACACGATTGCCCCCGGCTTCGACGATACCCGCTCGGCGAATGCCGCCAGCGACCTCCGGGCCCCGGCCCCGCCCTTTGCCCGCGACCGCCGCAATGGCGGCTACTACGCCGACACGTACTCCGTCATCCCCCAGACCAACGGCGATTTTCTTCTGGTCAAATCGTTCAACGAGTGGATCGAGGGCACCGAGATTGAGCCGGGCGCGAGTTACGGCGACCTGTATCTCAACCTGACCTGCGAGTACGCGAACGGTTACCGGAGCCGGTAAAACGTTAGCTCCCTGGGCCTTACTCCAAAAGGTGTCAGCCACCCCTTCGACTGCGCGGCGGGCACGCTTCGCGTGAGCGGAGCAAAGCGCAGTCGAAGGACGCCCGCCGCTCCGCTCAGGGTGCGGCTGATTATCTGACAGCGTGCACCCCCGGAACACTCGGTGTTTGTTTCTGCCTCAGGGAACGGGGATAATGATCTTCAGCCCGTAGAAAAGTGCGTCACTCCTTGTGCCATTGGCGGCTTTGATCTCCGCGACGGTCACGCCAAACCTCTGCGCGAGACTCGTCAGCGTGTCGCCGCGCTGGACGATGTACTCCATTGGACGCCGGGTAGGATCGGGGACGATGAGTTGCTGCCCGGTGAAGAGGGTATCCGTGGTGAGGCGGTTGGCGCTGCGGAGCGCGGCCAGGGTGACGCCATATCGGGCGGCGATCACGGACAGGCTCTCCCCTCGTCTGACCACGTAAACCACCGCGTTGCCGGTGACGACCAGTGGAGTGGGCGTGGCCGTGCCGGGCGCGGGCGTGGGAATGAGCAAAATCTGGCCGGGGTAGATTACATCGGAGGTGAGGTTGTTGGCGGCCCTCAGGGCCGACAGCCTCACTTGGAAGCGCCGCGCCAGAGCCAATAATTGATCGCCCGGCTGGACGACATAGGTTTGCCCTGGCGGGAAGGGCGTCTTGGTCGGCGCGGGCGGCGGAACGATGAGCACCTGACCCCGGTAGATTACGTCCGAGAAGATGCTGTTGGCCGCCCGGATAGCGGCGACCGTCACGCCGAAGCGCCGCGCCAGGACCAGCAGTTGATCGCCGGCCTGAACGGTATAGGTGAAGTACCCGGCCGGCAGAGGCGTCTTGGTCGCCGTCGGGGTGATTGGCGTGGGTGTGGGAATCCGCAGCACCTGCCCGGCATAAATCGTATCGGAAGGCAGGTTGTTCGCGGCCCGGATGGCCGGGATGCTGACGTTGAAGCGCCGGGCGAGGGTGAGAAGCGTATCGCCATATTGCACGACGTAGTTGCCTGGCCCCGGCGTGAGCGTGGGGGTGGGCGAGGGGCCAGGTGTAAAGGTGGGCAGGCGAACAAAGGTCGCCGTCGGCGTGCGCGTGTGGGTTGCGGTCGGCGTGGCCGTCGGGGTGGGGGTGGCAGTCTGGGCCGTTACGGTTCGGGCCGTTCCCGCCATGACAATCCCTGCGAGCGCGGTCAACAGGATGAATAGCCAGCGGCGAGACAAAGAGAAGTGAATAGCGGGCATCATGGCCTCCCAATTCCGGCGCGGCCTGTTATGCGCCGCGCCTTCCAGCCCTTACACTATGCCGCGAATTGGCTGCGCACGCAACTCGGATTCGTCTGGTGATTACCGTCGGCAAATGCTCCATGCCCGCGTCCTCGCGGGCCGTCCGCGGGGACGCGGGCGGGGAGCAGTAGAGTTTCGGACGCGACCCGGATTTGTCAGCAGATAGTTTGCCCCTCATCCATTTAGGACTATAATCCATCTGACGAGACCACAAGCAAAATATCTCCGGGCATCAGCCTATGCAGTCGAGGCGCGTGGCAGGGGCTTTGCAGAAAACTCCGGGCCGTTCGCACCTATCGCGGGCGGCTCGGGTTGTTTATGTGGGAGTGTAGGCGGAACAGTGCCGGGGAGACGCCGCGCCAGGCAAAGCGGCGGCTGATACCTGGCATGGCTGCCGAACGCGAATCATAATTATTGTGGTTTCACGTTTGATGTAGAATCAAGAGTTGGGCGGCAGTCGCGCACCGAGGTCAGATTCTTGAAGTGAAACAAATATGAATCTCGAAGAATTCTACGAGTCGCTTTCTATACAAGTCATCGAGGATTTTCTTCGTGATGGCAAAGAGGAAGACCTCCATCTCGAATTCAAGACTGTATCAGACAACCCTTTCAACAAGGAAGACAGGAAAAACTTTGCCAAAGCTCTTTCGGGATTTGGCAACTCTGCGGGCGGAGTGGTCATTTGGGGGATAGATGCGAGAAGGAACGCTGAAGGAATTGATTCCGCGAGTGAAAAGCGTCCAATAAGACCTCTAGCCAAGTTTATCTCCGACCTAAACTCATCCACAGGTGAATTTGTAGACCCGATTGTTGATGGAGTAAGACACAAATCAATTCCGCTTACAGCCGATGCTGGTTTTGCGGCCTCCTTAATTCCAGAAAGTCAATCTGCCCCTCATATGGCCAAGGCGGGCGAAGATAGATATTACAAGCGGAGCGGAGATAGCTTCTATAGATTGGAACACTTTGACCTTGAGGAGATGTTTGGAAGGCGACCACGTCCCGTACTGGAGTTTATGGCAAAACCTGCCAGAGAAGGCGGGCTAAGGCTTACAGTTATCTTGGGCCTGACAAATCATGGAAAGGGCATCGCTAAGTTCCCGTATTTGTCCGTCGAGGTTGAACCACCTTACCGTCTTTCAAAATACGGGCTTGACGGCAACCGACACACGGGACTCCCAAGGCTTGTCCAGCACTTTTATACTGGACAAAAGGAGAGTTTCGGTGGTAGCAGTGAAATAGTGGTCTATCCAGAAAGTGAGCTTGATGTGACGGCAATCCGAATAGGTAACATTCAAACAGAATTCAACAAAGACGCACCGATACCTGACTTGAAAATACAGTTTTCCATGTGTTGTGAAGGCATCCGAATGCAAAGAGGAGAACATATCCTTCCCGGCGACATCATAAAAGCCGCCATTTTCCCGTGAGCATAAATCGTGATAATTTCTTGCCGCCCAACCCGCGCCCTAAGAAACCCTCTCAGTTGTGGCCCACGTTCTAGCCCATTCCCATTGAAGGTCGTAGCGTCCTAATCGGGGTCGGCTGAATCACCACCAGTGCTGGAATCACGCGGGAACGGGAACCAGACCTGCCCTGAGCGAAGCCGAAGGGTTGCAGCCCGGGCTCAACGTGCGGCACCCGTCCGTGTTACGGTCTTAGCTCTGGAACGTGGCCAGGCTATGATACGGTGGTCGGGCTGGAGGCGCTTCGGTTTCTTTGGTGAAGGAATGCCAAGCATGGCAGGGTAGATTGCAGCCGACTCGCTCCGCTGGCGCTCCGCGAGCGGCTGAACCGCAACGTTGGGCCGCTCATCACAATCATAGTAGCTCTTAGTTCGTGGAGGATGCTGTGCCTGTCTTGCTCGTTATCATCTTCGCATTCTCCCTGTGGGTTCTCCCATTCATTCTGGCACGGCGGGGTGGTCAAGTTGGGCCATTGGTTATACTGTTGCAGCTATCACAACCTTCATAGCCACGATTCTTGGGGGTAATGCGTCAGAAGGAACAATCAGGATACCATCACTACCCATACTCTTGCTGAGAGTTGCTAGTGGAACGTTAATCTCAGGAACAATACTGTGGGGAATTATTGCACTCGTGCGAAAAATATATGCTCGCCTGACAATGAAGAAATCATCGTCCGGACACTAGCTGTAACGTGGGGAAGGGACGCGATGATTCTCAATGGCTTATTGGCGAACATTGATACGATCCTTTCCCGTATCACTGAGTCCCATCTGAGTCGCTACGATTATCTTCAGCGCTCACTGCTGATCACAAACGTCGCGTCAGATGGCACCTATCAATCTAGATTCAACGGCTATTACCGAATGCGCCAACGAAGCAGAGATTGGTATGATTTTTACTTCTCGATTCTCGAACGCGAGAAACGCAATAGCGAAATCTCGTTTCGCGAAGTTTTAGAAGAAGTCTATCGAGCAAAACGCCGTGTCGAGCCCTCTTTCAGTTCCAAACTGGTCGCCACAATCCGACCAGAGTTGCCAGTATATGACAGATATGTTCAGGGGAATCTATCTCTGGCAATCCCTAGGCAGAATGAGCCTGCTGAGACTCGTATGAGAAAGTTCGCCGACATCTATTCGCGCCTCGAAGTGCACATGACGAGACTTGTACAAACCGATGCTTTTCGAGAGCTAAAGAGGCGTTTCGATGAAAAGTTCTCAGCTTATTCACACTTTACGAACGTCAAGAAGCTGGATTTGCTTCTCTGGCAGTATCGCCAAGAGTAGCGGTCCAACCCGTCGTTCCAGCGGACACGCTTCGCTCGCTCCGCGCGCGGCTGAACCGCAACGTTTGACCGCTCAGTCTGGTCAACACGCTTTCTCGTTTCGGCCAGGTCGCGAGTGTGGAGTAACCCGATAACTATGAACCACGGCGAATGGACAGCGCGCATTGCCCGAATACTTGCCGGGCACCTTCAGCAGCGTAACTACGAAGTGCTGTTTGACCATGGACGCCCCGATTCCGATCCGGCGGACAAGGTGGGCAAAATTGCGTCATGGGTCGGGCCCTCCTATAGTTACGAAGCCATCCTGGGGCATCTGGACATCGCCATCGTCGTACCCACCACGAACCGCGTGGCGGCGCTCATTGAAATTGAAGAAAGCACCGACAATCCAAAGACCCTGATGGGCGACCTTTTCGCCACCTTGCTGGGTGAACGAGTGACTTTTCAGGGTCAGCGTCAGCTCCACGTTGGCGCATGGACGACGTTATTGGTGCTGGCTCAAATTGCTCACCCAAACCATCAAGCGCGGCTTGAGTATCTACAGACCACGGCGACTCAATTGAAGACGCATACGGATGCCGCTAATTCACGGATTGGCAAGGTCATACTGGATGGTTTCGCCAACGAAGCGGAATTGGAGACAAAGATCAAGCAATACGTGGACTCTGCAATTGAGCGATCAGTGAAGCACGGCAGTACGTTCATGCCATAGGCGGGCCAACACTTCGCTGCCGCGGACGCGGCTAACACACGGAAGCCTCCCACACGCCGGACACAGGGTCGGGGATCGTGTGAAAAGTGAGGTCAAAGTGAATACGCTGCCAGTAGGTGACGTGATGACCCAAGACAAGAGCTGGGTGCGGTAATGCCGCATACCCGGATCTGTGCGGGGGGCGGCCTGTGAGGGCCGTCCCTACCGCGACGAGCCGCCTCACGTTCACGTTGAGCGTGAAGACAAAAAAGCCAAATTCCGGATCAATCCCGTCAGGCTTCAATCTAGCAGGGGCTTCAGCCGGAGTGAAACCAATCGGCTACAGAAACTTGTGGAGGCAAACGCAGAAAAACTATTGAGAGGCTGGGATGAATACTTTAGCGATTGAAATACAGGCAGTCAAGGCGCGAAACGTGGTCGTCACAGATGACTCGCTGACGGTTGACTTGGCGGACGGACGGACTATCTCTGTGCCGCTGGCGTGGTATCCGCGACTCTTGCACGGCACACCCAAAGAGCGTAATACGTGGCGGCTGATTGGAAGCGGAGAAGGCATTCACTGGCCTGACCTTGATGAAGACTTGAGCGTTGCAGGTTTAGTTCTCGGCAGGCCCTCTGGCGAAAGCCAGCGTTCGCTTCAGCGATGGTTGGA
>DATDRS010000409.1:0-14483 GCA_035291605.1 Anaerolineales bacterium
TATCCTGCTCGCCCGCCGGCGTGGTAAACTGCGGGAACTGCGCGACCTGCAGGCGCTCGGCGTCCTCGCCGCCCGCGCCGCGCCGTTTATTTTGCTGGATGGCAAAATGCCGACGCAACAACTGCGGCTGTTTTAGTCAACGGATGAAACGGATGATCACGATGTCCGCCAAAACAATCGCCCAAAAACTCCTCATCAAAGAAGGCTACAAGGTTCTCCTGGTGAACCCGCCCAGCGGATACAAAACGCTGCTTGGCCCATTGACCAGAAGCGTCACGATCCTGAAAAGCCCCGCCGTCGGGTCGGCAGACCTGATCCAGGTCTTCGTGAAGGACCGAAAAGAGTTGGAAGCGCAGTTGGGGAAGTTGAAGAAGGCCCTGAACCCCAAGGGGCTGTTGTGGGTCACCTATTACAAAGGCACGGCGAAGCGCAAGACGGACATCAACCGCGACACCATCAACGCCTACGCCAAAAGTCTCGGCCTGGAAGGCGTCGCGATGATCTCGGTGGACGACGACTGGTCGGCGCTGCGGCTGAAGATCATCTCATGACGTCCTCCTCCCATCCATCTGCTCCATCCGTTGAAAAAACTCCCCTCACCGTCTGGCTGTTCTTCGCCCTCAGTTGGCTCATCGGCTGGTGGATGGTCTACGACGGGCTGCATCAGCGCATCACGGGCGATTACGTGCGGATCAACGGGCAGCTTGGGCCGTGGGCCGCGCTCGTCAGCCGCGCCGGCGTTGATCCATTGAGCCTGAGCTGGTTCTTTATCGCGCTGGGATGCGGATTCATCTCCGCCAGCTTCGCCCTTTACCTGCGCCGCCGCTGGGGCTATAGGGTCGCGCTAATTGCTTCCACCATCTCCCTCCTCTATCTCGGCTTCGGCACGCCAGTCGCGTTGGCCTGCCTGATCCTCCTCCTCCTTCGTCCCACGCAAGCCTACATCACCTCTGGAGGGGCGCCCTCCGCCTGACCCAACCTTCTCGTAATTCACGTGTCAAGAATCACTGATGACTGGTCACTGATCACCGATCACTGATTACCGGTTACCGACCCCGCCTTACATCTTCTCCAATTTGGCGTAAAATCACTCCCATTCTTCTGTGGACTCTGGGAGGTCATATCATGCCTACCGACGCTGCTTTGCTTGCTGAAGTCCCCCTCTTCCGGCTGCTGGACGACCAGGAGCGAGCCGACCTGGCGACGCAACTGGATGTCGTCCAGTTCCCGGCCGGCCACCTCATGTGGAATACCGGCGACCCGGGAGGCACGCTCTACATCATCCGCTCCGGCGAGGCCGAGGTATTCTTCAAGAATGATACAGGGGAGCGGGTTCTGCTCGAAACGCCGACGGCCGGCGAATTCTTTGGAGATTTGTCGCTGCTGGATAACGGCACCCGCACCGCCGGGGTGCTGGTGACCAAAGACCTGGAGGCCCTGCGCGTGGACCGGAACGACCTCGACCATCTGTTTCACCGCCACCCCGACGCCGCGCTGGACCTGTTGACCGCGATGGGCCGCCGCCTGCGGGTCACCACGGAACTCCTGCGGCACACCGCCACGCGCAACGTCAACGAAGAAGTGGAAGACAAGCGCACCGTCGTACAGAAAATCGCCGATTGGATCGCCGAATTCAGCGGGAGCATCCCGTTTCTCGCCATTCACATTGTGATCTTTGCCGTGTGGATTGGCTGGAACACGCTTCCGCCCGAGGCCCTCCGGTTCGACCTGTTTCCGTTCGGCCTGTTGACGATGGTCGTCTCGCTGGAGGCGATTGTCCTCTCGGTTTTCGTCCTGCTCAGCCAGAACCGGCAGGCGGCCAAGGACCGTATCCGCTCGGACGTTGAATACGACGTTAACCTGAAGGCCGAACTGGAGGTGGCGCACCTGCACGAGAAGGTTGACCGCCTGCACTCCGAAACGCTCGCGCGACTGGCGAATATTGAAAAGCTGCTGGACAAAGAGCTGACCACATGAGCCACGTGGCGCTGGTCGGCGGCAACGAGTTTCGCCGCGAGTGCGACGCGATGGACCGCGCGCTGCTCGACCTGATGGGCGGCGCGGGCGCGCCGGTCGTCATCATCCCCACGGCGGCGACGAACGAGAACCCCTACGTGGCGGGCGAGAACGGCATCCGGCACTTCCGGCGTCTGGGCGCTGCGCCTGACAAGCTGCTCATTGACGACGACAACGCCAATCACTACGAAGTCGCCTCGGCGCTGGAGCGGTTCCGTGTGGTCTATTTCACGGGCGGCGACCCGGTTTACCTGCTCGAAACGATGCACGGCTCAAGAACTTGGGAGGCCGTGCTGGCCGTGCACGCGCGCGGCGGGCTGATCGCCGGTTCGAGCGCGGGCGCGATGGCGCTCGGCGGGCAGATGTGGCGCTTTGACGGCTGGGTTCCGGGCCTGGGGCTTGTCCCGAACGTCGCCGTGCTCCCGCATCATGCCACGATGGCGGCCCGTTGGGACGCCGGACGAATGGCGGCAACCCTGCCCTCCGGTGTGACGCTCGTCGGGATTGACGAAGCGACGGCCTTACTGCTGCCCGAGGGGCGCGTGCTGGGCGCGGGGCAGGTAACCATCTATGGCCCGGACGGCCTGCGGGCTTATGCGGACGGCGAAGTGGTGCAGTTGCAGGGGTTATTGAAATAGATGGAAAAATATTTCACCAAAGACTACGCTGGTGAATCCTTCCGCCATTTCCAGGCCCCGCACCTCGCCGCGTTGGGGCTGATCCTCCTCCTCAGCCTGTCCTTCCCCTTTCTGCGTCAATCCGCCGCATCCACGCTGACCATCATCCGCATGGTGATGGCGGCGGCGCTCGTCCTGAACGAGTTGTCGTGGCACGGGTGGAACTGGCGCACCGGCCAATGGACAATCCAGACGCTGCTGCCTCTACACCTGTGCGGCCTGATGGTCTGGTCGAGCGCCCTCATGCTCGTGACCCGGAGTTACACGCTCTATGAGTACCTTTACTTCCTCGGGATGGGCGCGGCCTCACAGGCGCTGCTCACCCCCGACCTCGGGAAATACGGCTTCCCGCACTTCCGATACTTCCAGACGTTCATTTCGCACGGGTTGATCTTCACCGCCCCGATCTACATGACAGTGGTGGAGGGCTACCGGCCCTATTGGGAGTCCATCCTGCGCGTGGCGGTGGGGGTAAATGTGTACATGCTCGTCGTCGGCGTGATCAACTGGCGGCTGGGCAGCAATTACATGTTCATTGCGCGCAAGCCGGACACGCCCAGCCTGATTGACTACCTCGGCCCCTGGCCGTGGTACATCCTCAGCATGGAGGCGATCGGCTTACTGCTCAGCCTGCTGCTTTATCTTCCGTTTGCGATTGGGGATCGGCTAAATCTATAAACTCTCGTCCAGCCTTGTCTTCACAAATGGAGACCCTCCCTGGAGTGGGTGAGCGATGTCGTGAGGAGCGAGGCATCCGACAAGGATTACCACAAGTGGGGACAGTCAGTGAGCGGCTTTACTGCGCTGGTCAAGAGACTGAGCCGGGGGAACCGTGCCTGACCTATTCTGCGGCGAGAGGACAACCAGGGTGGCAGCGTTGAAAACGGAGTGGCGGTTCGTCGAGATTGACGTTAACCCAACGCTATCAAAACGACGGCGGCCCGGTTGAAGGATACTGAAGGCCGAATCAGGGCACATGGATAATCACCCTGACTGTTCATCCGTAGCCTGGTCTCTAGGTTTGCGGCCTTCGAGTTCAGCTATTCGAGTGAGGGTGTCTTTTTCATAATTCCCGAAATTGAGAAGTCGGATGAGGTCTAGTACGAGAGCATATAGGTTGCTTATAGTTCTAAGAGATACGAAGTTGAGGAGTAAGAGGGAGGTCAACATCAAAACTGACATCAGAGAAAACTTGAGGATTGATAGGACGTAGGGCATATTGACCACCTCTGACCCTAAAGCAGATAGCCAAAAAAGGACAGTAAATGCAGCGAGCACAATACAAGTTAGTATAGCAATGAGCGTCAGCAGAACCCTGTTAATTATGATGTAATATAGTAACTTGGGATTTTCGTTCATCATTCTGACCCGGTGCAATTCCTCTTTGAGTCGTTCCAGAGTTTTACCGTGAACAGATAGGGCGCGTCTATCCAGCCAGTTTTGGAAGCGGGGCGTTAGGAGATTAGCGGCGATGCTGAGTGGAATGGAGAGCAATGCACCGAGCATGAGAAAAACCCAATTTTCTGCACTCATGTTCCACCCTCCGAGCGTCGTAGCAAGAGTATGGACTCATAGACGTGATTTAGCAAAAGACCGCCCCCCAAATCCGAACGGTGAGTCGAAGTCGGCGCGATGCTGGAGCAGGACATGACCGGATAGGAAGCGAAAACGACGTTCTCGCGCGGCTCGCTAGAACTTTTGCAACTGCATAACCTTACTGCGCGGTGGTGCGAACCCGACTAGGCAAGACAGACTGAGGGTAAATGAAGGTCGCTCAAGCAAAACCCACCTCTTCCAGGTATGCTGCGAAAGCCGTTGCGACTTCCGAGGAAAATCGTGCGTGAACCGAGATACCGGCGAATGTTGGAGTAAAGGTAGCGAGGACGAGTCGGTTCTCTTCATTCTCGCGCCACACATGAAACACATCATCCGAAAACCCTTCAAACAAGCCCTTGCCTCGGAGCGCCCATCCAGCCCCGCCCCGGCGGAGAAACTGCATCAAACCGGATATGTCGCGTTGATTGAGGGCGCGAACTTGAATTCTCAAATTGAGAGCGGGACGCATATCGGCCTGAAGCAGTAACCATTTCTCTTTTAGCGCGAGTCCGGGGTCACCAAAATATCTGCTAGTTTTGAAGAAGACTGAGAGGAAAAGTTGAGGTGATCCTCCTTCCCCACTTGGAGGAGCATCCGTGAATTGAATGCCTTTTGTGGGCAAGCCGGGGGGTGCCTCTACAGCCCGGATGTGGTGAAGTAAGGGAACATCGAGACTCTCGGCCTTTTTCCCTTGTTGCGTCGGAGCCATCGGCGTATACAAGTAGAAGAGGTTGAGGTCGCGGCCCACTATACTGCCGCCAATGGATAATTCCCCTTTACTGACATTGGCAGTGACTCCACCTTGCCGAGGTGCGGCCTCCGAGGGTATGAGAGGCGTGCCACAGTGCGGACAGAAATTGTCAGTATCTTGCGTATCTTCCTGGCACGATGGGCATTTCATAGTCGCCTCCACTTTATGATAGAGCGTGGCGATATGGGAGTATGGATTCGCGGGTGCGTTTTGGCAAATGGCAGCACTGGGCTAGGATCCTTTTTGAGTAAGCGGCATATGCACACGAAAACACGCGAAGCAAACCCCGAACGACGGAGGCGGTTTAGGTGTACACCACCTTATTTCACCGTGAACTCAAATTTCACCACGTCAGTTTTCTTGCTATCCTGCGCTGTAGCTTGAATGTAAAGGACGTGCTCGCCCGGCGTCAGGCCGGTGACCTGGATTGGCATGAACGGCCCGCCGTCGAGCGTTTCACTCAGCGAGTCGGCGTCCAGGCTGTAGTTGTAAGTGTAGAGCTCGACCCCGGTCGCGCCCAGAATCCCGATGTTGAAAAGGCCCGGAATGGTGTTGGTCGAGAAATCTTTGGGCAGTTGCTGGAAGTTGATCGCGATGGGGTCTACCTGGAATTTCTGGCTGTATATCTGGCTGGACACGCCATTGGCGTCTACGTATTGCATGTAGAACGTGTGCTCACCCAAATCTACCGGGATCGGTCCGAGGGCGGTGTTTACGAAACCCGCCGTGTTTTTGCCCGCGTCGGTCTTCGGCGCCGGGTCGTCAATGCTGAACAAAAGTTGTCTCGCGTTGAACGCCTCGGGCAGGACGATGATAAATTGCACGCCGTTGTAGTAGTAGTACACCTGGATGTCTACCGCGCCGAAAGTCGCGCCCGCGCCCGCCATCGCGGCGAGGTTCTTGCGCGCCATGTCCAGCTGTTTTTCGGCGAGTGACTTGTCAATGTAATAGCGGCTGAAGAGTTGCTGTTCCTCCAGCGTGAGCAGCGTGGTATAGGCCTCCGACTGTTTCTTGAGCAGGTCGCCCGTGACCGTCTCCGCGATGGCCTGAGTGTATTCTTCCCCCAACTCAAAAAAGACCGGCCCAAATTGCGGCGCGCGGGTCGCGAGGGCGGTTAGCCGCGCCAACCGCTCTTCGCGCGTATCTAACAGCCGGGCGAAGGTCAACTCCAGGGCGAGGCTGTCCGGGCGGGCGTTGAGTTGGGCGCTGATGATCTGCCGGGCGCGGGCGATGCCTTCGGCGGCTTTCAGCAGGGCCGTGTATTCCTGGTACGGATCCACGTATTCCAGGTTGAAGGTAAAATAGCCCTCGTAGGCTTTAAGCGTGTTTGCGGTGTCGCCGCGCAATTGATAGAGCCGGGCATTGCTGTACCACTCTTGCGGCGTTTGGGGATTCGCCACAATGGAACCGCCTCCAGCCTGCAGCGCGGCGAACGCCGCTTGAATGTCGGCGAAGCCCTGCGCCTGCGCGGTGGCGGCGAGGACGACCTGGGTCGCGGTCTCGCCGGTTGTTTCCTTGATCTCGGTGACGTCTTCTTGCAGGTTGAGCAGTTGGGCCTGCACCGTGGCGATAGGAGCAACGTTCTCCGCCAGATACCCCCGATCTGGCCCAACTGCAAAAATCACCGACCAGAAGCCAAAAATGACGGTGGAGGCGGACGAGGCGAGGAGCGCGCCGGCCACAGGCGAGTCCCAGGCCTCCGCGCCCTGCCTGCGCCGCAGCGCAAGAAACCCGAACAAAGTGATGACCGCGAAGACAAGCGATAGCCCGGCGATCCACGGGGCGAAGTTGCCCAGCGGAGCGATGATGTCGCCGATGAAACCGCCGACCGCGCCGATAAGACTCACCGGCCCGGCGGCGCGCGTGAGGGCTTTACGGAGTTGTTCCATGAGGTAATCTCCTTATCTGATGAAGCGGGTCGCGCCTGTCACTTGAAGGGTTGCGCCTCCGCCAACCTTGTCCGCAAAAACACCCAGGGGGCCAGGTACAACGCCCAAACCAGGGTGAGCGCGTACCGGATGTAGCGGAAGACCAGCGCCAGCAGCGAAAGACCGTCCGGAAATACCAGCGCCAGACCGCGCCACACGATCAGGACGCCGATCAGGCCGACGACGAACCGCACGGCGCGTTTACGCCACGGCCCCTTGGCGTCAAAACGCGCGGAACGCGAGACGAGCGCGAGCGCTGCGCCCAGGCCGAAAAGTATTCCCGCTGAACTCACCGGGCTTTCAGGATTGCGCGGGGCGATCGCAGCCTCATCGGCTTCGACCGGAGATGTCGCCTGCGCGGTCTGCTCCCATTCAGGGGGGTCGGGCATCCCGGTCATGGCGGTTAAAATCCCGGCGGCAAGCGCGAGATAAACGAGCGAAACGACGAAGGCCAGCCCAATCTGTTGCCACAGCGTCAGCCGCCCCAGCCACACGCGGGCGTTTTGTTCCCACCGCAGGAAGGCCCACAACAGCCCTGCCCCGAAAACCCATCCGCCGAGAACGTCGGTGGGGAAGTGAACGCCGAGGTACAGGCGCGAGAGCGAGATCAAAAGGATAAGTGCAAGCGCGGCGGCCCAGGCCCAATTCTTTTTTAGCTGTGTGGCGATGAATCCCCAGACTGAAACCGCATTCATGGCGTGACCGGATGGCAGGCCGTAACTCGGCTCAGTGCCGAGGGCCTGCACGCGCGAGTCAACCCAGTATGGGCGCGGCAGGTGAAAAGCCAGTTTCAATAACTCGTTGAGCGAGCCCGAGGCAGTGAGCGCCACGGCCAGCCGCAGGCCGAGGCCCGCGTCAATGCACCAATACAGCGCAGGCATGAGGAGCAGGAAAAACTCCTCAGTGCCGAGGAAGGTGAAGAACTCCATCAGCCCGGTCAGCCCGGGGAATGCCTGCAAGGCGACGACGATGTCAGTCCCCCACTGCATGAGCGCGTCCATCGGTCTCCTCCTCCTTGAGATAATATCTATTCCGGTGATTACCCGCATCCCTCGACTGCGCGGCGCTCCGCTCACCGGTGCCTGCGCCACAGGTGCAGGCAGGATGCTGCCGCCGCCTGAGATTTGTGGGGAATCACCAGAAGTCTATTGCCTCACCCATCGCTCGCCACCTGCCACTCTCCGCTTGTTACCGTATGCGCATCCCGCCGGGGCGCGAGCCACCACACGAGCGGCAGGGTCATGGCGATCAACCCCAGGCTGACTTGAAACGGCAGGACGGGCGCGATCTTGTACAAAAGCCCGGCCCCGAACGGCGCGAGGATCAGCGTCACCGACGTGACCGTCTCGGTCAGCCCGAACGCCAGGCCCAGCTCCGACGGGCCGACCACGCGCCCCACCTGCGAGATGGACATGCTGCGCGCAAAGTTCCATCCGGCTTGAAAGAAGAACGCGACGCCGAGCCAGCCCGGGCTGCTGGAGGACAGCAGCAGGAGGAGATAGACCATCATCAACCCCTGCGCAATCATGAACCCCCGGCGGGGGATGCGCTGGCCCAACAACAGGTTTAGGATGACCGCCCCCAGCGAAGTCGCCGTCCCCAGCAGGCCGACCACTTCCAAATTGAACTCGCGGACCTCGACGATGAAGTTTGGCGCGAAGGGGATCCCCAGTTGCAGAGCGCTCAAGGCGAAGAATATGAGCGCTAGAAAACCGAGGAAGCGCCGGTTATTGAACAGCGGCCCGTAGCGCGTGCGTCCGGCCTCTGGGGGCGAAAGCGGTTGCGCCTTGAGCGGCAGGAGCGCCAGCGTCGAGAGCACGAAGGCGAAAATGGCGACGCCGAAGACGGTGCGCAGCCCAAACTCGCGCGCGATGAGGCCGCCGAAGGCCGGCGACACGAGGGTGCCCCCCCAGAACCCGGCGGAGACGAGCGTGAGGGCGCGCTGCACGCTTTGCTCGCCGCGCGCCTCGGTGGCGTAGGCGTTGATCGGCGCGACCACGAAGCCGGTGAACATGTAGAAGAGCAGGCCGACGACGAACACTTGCAAGGTCGTGGCGAGGTACATGAGCAGCGCTGCGGCGACCCCTACGACCCAGCCCACGACGAGCAGTTGTTTGCGCCCAAAGCGGTCGGCCAGGTAGCCGGCCGGGATGTGCGTGATCCCGGCCGCGGCGGCCGCGAGCGCGAGGATGGAACCGATTGCCACCGGATCCGCGCCGAGTTCTTTCAAGTACAGGGAACGAAAATAGAACGACAAGCCCTCGCCCGCGCCCCACAGGAAGAGGGCGAGCATCAACCAGCGGTTATCGCGGCTCATTCAGTCTCCCTGACCGGGTGGGCGTGGACGAAGGCGATAATCCGCGCAAAGAGCTGGTCGCGCTCGGCTTCTTCGGTGATGACGTGGGCGCTCCGCTCCAGCCAGAACATTTCCTTATCGGTCGCGCCCAGGTGCTCGAAGATGTAGAGCATGTTCTCCGGCGGGACGCCCTGGTCGTTCCACGAGTGGGCAAGCAAAACCGGGACGGTGATTTGCGGGAAGAGCGCGGCGGTATCGTGGAGCAACTCGCGCAGTTGCGGGATGGCGCGCACCGGGTAGGACGGATACGAGACGTGCGCTGCATGGGTGACCGGGTCGGTCGGCGCGGCTTCACCCTTGGGCGCGTAGGGAAAGAGGTAGCTCAACGTCTCCGCGTATTTTACGCGCCAGTCCATGTGGTCGTAGAGCGGCTGACTGGGCGTGCTCATGGCGACCACGCCGTCCACCGGGTAGAACGCGCTCAGGCGCAGAGCCAGCGTGCCGCCCATCGAAAGCCCCATGACAAAGATCTGCCGGCATTGGTCGCGCAGGAGGTAGTAGCCGTCGAGCGCGCTGGTGAACCAGTCACGCCAGTGCGAGCGGAACATGTCGTCGGGCGTGGTGCCGTGGTGCGTCAGCCGCACGCCGAGGACGGTCAACCCTTCGGCGGCGAGGGCCTCGGCCAGCAGACGCATCTCTTTGGGCGCGCCCGTGAACCCGTGGATGAGCAGCGCTCCGATGGGGCCGCCTCGATAGAAGAATGGCTCGGCGCCGGGGATGATGTCAGGCATTTGTATTACTCTTCCTTGAAGGATGCCTTGATTAAGGCAAAACCGCCTGACTTCGCATCGCTGGCCACGGGATACACGTCACACTCCTATTGTTTCAAGCTCTCGCGGGTACGTGCTCAGGCTTTCACACCCCTCGGCAGTGACGACGACATCATCTTCAATCCGCACGCCGCCCTTGCCGGGGAGATAAATCCCGGGCTCGATGGTGAACGTCATCCCGGTTTCGAGCGGCATCTCGTTCTTGCCGTGCATCGAAGGCTCCTCGTGACCTTCCAGGCCCAGCCCGTGCCCCACGCGGTGCACAAAGTGTTCCCCATACCCGCCGTCGGCGATCACGCGGCGGGCGGCGGCGTCCACGCTCGCGCAGGTGGCGCCGGGTTTGGCGGCGGCCTGGGCCGCGGCGTTGGCGGCCTTCACCAGTTCATAGATCTGCTTGAGCTCGGGCGCAACCTCGCCAAGCGCAAACGTGCGCGTGAGGTCGGAGAAGTAGCGGCGCGTGGCCGCGCCCCAGTCGAGTGTGAGCAAATCGCCTTTTTGCAGGGCGCGGTCGGTGACCGTGGCGTGGGGCAGGGCGGAGTTGGGGCCGGAGGCCACAATCGGCGCGAAGGGCAGGTCGGCGTCTGAGCCTGCGCGCAGGGTTTGCACGACCAGCTCGGCAGCCACCTCGCGCTCCGTCAGGCCGACTTTGATTTGGGGCAGTGTGGCGGCGAGGGCTTTCTCGGCGATGACGACGGCTTCGCGCATGGCCTTGATCTCGTCCGCGTCTTTGGTCATGCGCAGGGCGGCGAAGAGGTCTTCGGCGGGTTCGGCGGCGAGGCCCGGGAGGGCTTCTTCAATATAATCCAGTTCCATCACGCGCATCCGGCGGGCTTCCACGCCGAGTCTGGCCTTGTTCAGCTTGAGCGCCTGCGCGGCTTGCATGAAGGCCTGAGCCGGGCCGTCGGCGTCGCCGTAGACGAACGAGCGCACCCCGTAGGGCGCGCCGTTTTTGATCTTAGCCTCTTCCAGGCTCCCGGCGACGATGACGGGGTCGCCGTCCCGGGGGAAAAAGCCGACCGTCGGGCGCTCGCTGAGGTGAAACGACAGGCCGGTGAGGTAATACAAGTTCGGCCCGGCAATGGCGGCGGCGCATTCAAGATGAGCGGTAGCGAGGGTAGCTTTCAGGCGCTGCAGGCGGGCGAGGTACATGGTGAGGGGTTCTCCTGTGTGGTGGATTGGGATGACAGCCCTGCCGATTATAGCGCGAAACCTTTACTGGGCGAGTTGCGTATCATATAATCGAATCACGCCTCTCATCTTCGCACATCGAATCTATGAGGCGGATTTCGCGGTTCCAGTCGCCGAGCGCCCTTCGGCGGCTGAGAGAAAGGAGATAAGAATGAACCGAATCATGAGTTTCCTGGCCGGCGCATTTTGCGGAGCGGTGGTCGGCTCGGTGGCCGCGCTGCTGTTGGCGCCGGCCTCCGGCAGGGACCTACAGTCGCAGGCCCGCGAGCGCATTGACGGTTTAGTGGAGGATGCGCGCCGCGCGGCCGAGGCCCGCCGGGCGCAGTTGGAGGCCCAGCTCAACGCGCTCAAGTCCCCGAAGCCGGCCCAACCGACCGAGGAGGCGAGCGCTGCCAGCGGCGCGGACTAGCAGTAGACACCCGTTTTCTCGCAGAAAACGGGTGTCTCAAGCTATTCGTGGACACGGACGGTTGAGGCGCTTTTGGCGACCGTCCGTGTTCGTTTTTGATCGCTCGTACAGCGCGCTCCTACGATTTTCTCTTCTTGATCACGGTGGCGTCGTCCGGATGCGTCACCGGCAGGCGGATGGTGAACTTCGAGCCTAACCCCACGACGCTTTCTACAGTCAGGCTGCCTCCGTGCGCCTCGACAATCTCTTTCGTGATCGCCAGCCCCAACCCCACGCCGCCGGGCTTGCCAGGAGTTGGGGGAGTCCCTGGGCGCGCGCGGGATTTGTCCACCTGATAGAACCGCTCGAAGATGCGGCTGAGGTCTTCGGGTGGGATGCCGTCTCCCGTGTCTTTGACAGTGATCTCGACCCCGGTTGGGACCAGGGCCGCCGCGAGGGTGACCGTACCCCCGGCGGGCGTGTGCTTGAGCGCGTTGTCCAGCAGATTGGTGAATACCTGAGCCAGCCGGTCGGCGTCCCCCACCATCGAGGGCAGGACCGGCGACAAGTCTTTGACCAGGTTGATGCCCTGCGTTCTGGCGCGCAGACTGAATTTCTCGACGACGGTCGTCAGCACTAACGGCAGGTCCAGCGGGGCGCGGTTGAGCGCGCGCAGGCCGGCGTCCAGCCGGGCGAGGTCGAGCAGCCCCTCGACCAGGCGGCGCATCCGGTCCGTTTCGCCGTAGATGATACCCGCCGAGCGCTGGAGGGCCTCCGGCGAGGCCGCCGCCCCGTCGAGGATCGCCTGTGCGAAACCCTGAATAGAAGTCAGCGGCGTCTTTAACTCGTGCGAGACGTTCGCCAGAAAATCACGCTGGGCCTGTTGCGCGGCCTGCACCTGTCTGGACATGGCGTTGATGGATTGACCGAGCGCGCGCACTTCGTCCGGGCCGGCGACGGGCGCGGCTTGGGCGTAGTCGCCGCGCGCGATACCCCGCGCGACGTTCGCCATCTTTTGCAGGGGGAGGGCGATGGAGCGCGTGATGAGCACCGCCAGCACGATGGAAAGGAGCGCGGCTACGCCCCCGGCCTCGACGAGCGGCCAGAAGAGGTTTTCGAGGAAAAACGTCAGGCCTGGAAAGCGCGGCGGCTGGGCGGCGAAAACCAGGAAGCGGCCGGCGTAAACTGGCCGGGTGACGTACAGCCACGCGCGGCGGTTGGCGTCGCGGGCGCGGCCCACCCGGCCGTTGGGGTCGCGGAGCGTCAGGTCAAAGTCCAGGGTCAGCGTCGGCGCTCGGGCAGCGTGTGAATCGGCCAGGATCTGGCTGCGGCCGTCCGCCAGCAACACGCGCACGTCGAGGGTGTTGGCGAGCTGGCGCACATAGCGTTCGGCCGCCTGAGTCGAGAGGCTGTGAGGCGGCGCGTCCGACTGGAGGGAGGCGCGGGCGGCTTCGTTCAGGCGGGCGACGATTTGCCGCTCGACCAACGGGCTGTTGCGCAGGAGGACGATGAGCGCAAACCCGATGACGAGGATGACGAGGAGGATGATCAATAGGAAGGCGGCGAACAGCCGGGTGATGAGAGAGTTCATGGTCGGCGGATGATGAAGGCTGCACCCACGAAGGTACCGGAGCGATGTAAAACGCGTGTTAACCGGGCGCGGGCGGCGCGTTCATCCCGCGACCAGCTTGTAGCCCACGCCCGTCACGGTTTCGATGCTCACCCGGCTCCCGGCGAGGATTTTGCGGAGGTGGGCGATGTGGACATCCACCGTGCGCGTCTGGCCGTAGAAATCGAACCCCCAGACCAGGTTGAGCAGCTGCTCGCGGGTGAGCACCAACCCGCGATGCTCGGCGAGCGCGTGCAGCAGGTCGAACTCTTTGGCGCGCAGGGTCGCGGGCTTCCCGGCCACGGTCACTTCGCGCCGGGCGGGGTCAATCGTCACGTCTTCCAGGTGCAGGGGGGCGGTCGGCGATTTGACCTGGCGCTCGGCGCGCCGCAGGATGGCTTTGACGCGCGCCACTAACTCGCGCGGGTTGAAGGGCTTGGTCATATAGTCGTCCGCGCCAAGCTCGAGGCCGATGATTTTGTCAATGTCTTCGTCGCGGGCGGTGAGCATGATGATCGGCAGGTCGGATCTGGCGCGCACGCGGCGGCAGACCTCGTAACCGTCGAGGAGCGGGAGCATCAGGTCCAGCACCATCAGGGCGGGGGCGTCCCCGGCCACGCGGTCGAGGGCCGCCTGCCCGTCGCCCACCGAGGCCACGCGGAACCCCTCGCGTTCGAGGTAGAGTTTCGCCAGTTCCACGATGTGCGTTTCGTCGTCCACGAGCAGGATCAGTTCGCCGGGCATGGGTCACCTGGGATTTCGGATGCGAATGATTGTAGGTTAATCAGCGGGGCAGGGCAACTCAGGGAGTGGCTTCGCCAGAAAATTGCTTGACAAGCCCTAGCCCCTCGGCTAAAATGCCAGCACATTGCCTGAAGACCCTGCGTGCTCTCCGTGGGGTGATGCGCCGAGATAGCTCAGTTGGTAGAGCACGCGACTGAAAATCGCGGTGTCCTCAGTTCGATCCTGAGTCTCGGCACCTGAGCGTGATGCGGGCGTGGTTCAGTGGTAGAACGTTTCCTTGCCAAGGAAAAGATCGTGGGTTCGAATCCCATCGCCCGCTCTCCAAGCCGATGGCAGATGGCGGATGGCTGACAACCAGAGGCTATCTGCCATTTGCTATCTGACGCGGCGACGTGGCCAAGTGGTAAGGCAAGGGTCTGCAAAACCCTTATTCGGCGGTTCAAATCCGCCCGTCGCCTCT
>DATDRS010000410.1:0-3562 GCA_035291605.1 Anaerolineales bacterium
TCGCTTTCTTTCAACTGTGTCAGCAGGCTGTCAGGCGGGTTCACCGCCACCCGCAGGAGCGCGGCTTCCAGTTCTTCAAACGGATGGGGGCCGGGCATCAAGTCCACATAGAACCAATTCTCTGAGCCAAGTAATCCGCCGCGCCTTAGGGCAGGCACAAGGCCTGCCCCTACCACCGACGATTTGCCGCTCCCGCTGGGGCCAATGACGGCCAGAAAACGCGCCAGTTCGCCGCCTTCGCTCAAGCGCGCCAGCAGTTGTTGAATCAACGTTTCACGTCCGAAGAAGTCGTCGGCGTCGGCCTCGCCAAAAGCGCGCAAGCCTTTGTAGGGGTTAACGACCTCGCCCGCTTCTTCCTCGGCGGGGATGAAGATAGGGAACGCCGCTCCGCCATCGCGAAACGCCCGGCGAAAATCGTCGAATAGAGCCAGCACGTCGGGATAGCGGTCGTTCGGGTCTTTGGCGGCGGCGCGGCTGATGACGGCATCCAGCGCGGCGGGCAGGCCGGCGCGGTGCGCCGATAATGACGGCAGAGGCACGGTGATATGCTGTTGCAACAAGTCGAATGGGGTGGGGCCGCTGAAAGGCAGCGCGCCCGTGAGCAGCTCGTAGAGCATCACCCCGAGGCAGTAGACGTCCGTCTGGGGTCGCACCGAAAGGGAGCGAATCTGCTCCGGGGAGATATAGGCAGGCGAGCCAATGATGGCGTCTATCTGCGTGGCATCTTCGAGGTTAGGGTTGCCTAGGTTCTTGGCGATGCCGAAGTCGGCCAGGTAGGCGTTCTGGTCTTCGTCGAGCAGGACGTTGGCGGGCTTGAGGTCGCGATGGATGACGCCGATGCGATGCGCGGCGTGTAGGGCGGCGCAGATTTGCTCCAGCAGGCGGGAGACGGTTTCGATGGGAAGCGGCCCACCCTGCAAGAGCGTCTGCACACTGCCGCCGCGCAGCAGGCGCATGACCAGATAGGCCACGCCCGGCTCGCGCCAGTAGTCGTAGAGCGGGACGATGTGTGGATGCTCCAGCCGGGCGACGAGTTGGGCTTCGGCCTCGAAGCGGCGGATGAAATCGGGGTGATTGGCGAAGGCGGGCAGGATGATCTTGAGGGCGACCTCGCGCTCGACGAGCGGCTGGACAGCGCGATAGACCGCGCCCATGCCGCCGGCGCCGATCTTTTCGGCCAGCGCGTAGCCCCGGATGGCCCGCCCGGTCAGGTCTTCGCGCCCAATTTCTTCCGGCGCAGGGCTGAGCGTTGGGGCGGGTTCGGCGGCCTCCGGTCGCGCAGTGCGCGCCTTCCGCACGAACTCGGCCCGATCGTCCAGCGGGATGGCCAGCGCCATCGCCAACCGTTCAGCCACCTGCACCGAGGGGCGCGCGTCATCCGCCTCGATCTTGCGGATGGTGATGGCCGCGCAGCCTACGCGCCGCGCCAGTTCTTCCTGCGTCAAATCCAGCTCGCGGCGGCGCTGCCGGACAAAGCGACCGAACGATGGTTCCTGACTCATCTTGCCTCCCAGGCGGCGCCGGACTCCAAAATTTCACGGCGCTGAATTCACTTTAGCACCGACCTGAGGCATATTCAAGTATGTAGAGCGTTTTTATCGCTTTTTTTATCGGTTGTGAAAGGCAGGACAGGGAGGAGCGCCGAGACGCGGAAAGAACCGAGGGCACTGAACTGTTTTCAGCGCCCTCGGTGTTTTCCTTACTGCGTGATTCAGTGGTTCACGCCTCGGGTCTAATCCGTAATGCCCACAGGTTTGAGAAATCTGCGGGAACTTTTCGCTTCACTACTTCGTCCAGTTCTCCAGTTTCACATTAGCGATGCGATTGAAGTGCGTCACGTTATTCGTGACCAAAGTATAATCATGGGCTAAGGCAGTCGCCGCAATCATCAAGTCAGAGTCTTCCAGCATCGCCCCTTGCCTCCGCAGTTGCGCCTTCACCTGTCCAAAAACGCGGGCGGCCTCAGGGCTGAACCCCACCAGCACAATCCCACTCATGAAGTCGTCAATGGCTTGGTGGTTAACGGCTACTCGCTCAGACCATTCCGCGCCATAACGCAATTCCGCCAGCGTCACCACCGATACACGGATGGCTTCTACTCCAACCGCCTGCACGCGCTCCCGAATCGGGGCTTGGCCACGCAGCCAGAATACACAGGTATCCGTGTCCAGTAAGTAGTTCATAGGCTGGGCGGCTCACGCCGGGAAAGGCGAGTCGCGTGGAGGTCGCGAAGTGTTTCTTCTATAGGGCGTTCATCCTGCCACGCCCCAAACGAGGCCCAGAATCGCTCGAATGTTTTGGCGGAAGCAGCCTCTGATATCGGCTCTACAAAAGTCACCAACACCCGATACGGCTCGTGAAAGGAAACCGCCTCCAGCAACCGAATATTCTTTCCATCATAGATGGCAGGCACAGATACCATTGACATAGGGCCTTCCTTACTGGCACAGACAATATTAGCACACTTTGCTCACTCCCTCCCCAGTAACGGCCTGGGTTGCGTGAGAATCTCCGGGCGCAGGACGTCGTCCAACTGTGCTTTGGTCAACAGCCCTTTCGCCAGCACCAAATCATAGACGCTCTGGCCCGTGGCATGGGCTTCTTGGGCGATGGCGGTGGCGTTCTCGTAGCCGATGTACGGGTTGAGCGCGGTGACGATGCCAATCGAGTGCTCCACGCTCTGCCGCAGATGCTCGCGGTTGGCGGTGATGCCACGCACGCACCGCTCGGCCAGCGTGAGGCAGCCCTGCCGCAGATAAATCAGGCTGTTGAACAGGTTGTGCGCGATGATCGGCTCGAAGGCGTTAAGTTGCAACTGCCCCGCCTCGGCGGCAAAGGAGACGGTGACGTCGTTGCCGATGACCTCGAACGCGACCTGGTTGACGACCTCAGGGATGACGGGATTGACCTTACCGGGCATGATGGACGACCCGGCTTGCGCAGGCGGCAGGTTGATCTCGCCCAGCCCAGCGCGCGGCCCGGAAGAGAGCAACCGCAGATCGTTGCATGTCTTGGACAACTTGACGGCCACGCGCTTGAGCACGCCCGAAAGTTGCACAAACGCGCCCGCGTCCTGCGTAGCCTCGACCAGGTTGCTGGCGGTGACGAGGGGGATGCCGGTGATTTCGGCGAGATGCTGACAAACGAGCGGGGCGTACTCCGGCGGCGCGTTGATGCCTGTCCCGATGGCGGTGGCCCCCAGGTTGATCTCCTGGATCAGCAGCGCGGCCTCGCGCAGGCGTTCCTCGTCCTCGCCCAGCATCACTGCATACGCGCCGAACTCCTGCCCCAGCGTCATGGGCACGGCGTCCTGCAATTGGGTGCGGCCCATCTTCAGCACGTCATTGAACTCGTTCGCTTTGATTTCGAACTCGCGGCGCAGGGTCGCCATCGCCGCGCGCAGGCGGTCAATCTCGAAGCGCAGGGCCACCTTCACCGCCGTGGGATACACGTCATTCGTGCTCTGGCTCAAGTTCACGTGCTCCAGCGGGTGCAGGTGCTTGTAATCGCCGCGCTGGAAGCCCAGCAGTTCCAATCCCCGGTTGGCGATGACCTCGTTCGC
>DATDRS010000411.1:0-5407 GCA_035291605.1 Anaerolineales bacterium
GCCCGCGCCTTAGCCAATCTGCATCAGACGCTCTATCGGCTGCGCCGTGTTCTGGGGGATGAGGTGGTGATTTTGCAGGGGCAGGAATGCCGTTTGGCGCCGGGTCTCAGCCTGGATTACGACGTGGCGCGGTTTGAGGCGCAGGCCCGGCGCGCCTTGGCGTTCGCGCCGGGCGATTGGCGCCGCTTAGAGGCTCTGGCTTCCGGCGTGGAACTCTATACAGGCGAATACCTGGCCGACCTCGCCGTGGATTGGGCTTTGGATCGCCGCCTGGGGTTGAACGATCTTTACGTCCGTCTGCTGAGCGCGTATGCCGATGAATTAATGAGCCTGACCCGCTATGCGGAGGCGCGCGAAATCTTGACCAAGGCGTTGGCCGTCGAAGAGCTGCGCGACGACCTGCATCAAAAGATGCTGGTCTGCCTGGCCGGGCTGGGCCGCCGCCACGAGGTCGTGAATCACTATCGCCGCTACCGTGAAACGTTGCGCACGGCCTTGGGGTTGGACCCGCCGCCGGAGATGAGGGCGCTCTATGCGCGCTTACTCGAATAAACATAAACGGGCTGGCCCTGCAGGGCCAGCCCGTTGTTTGTGCCTGTGAGTTTTCTGTGAGTGGTGAAGGTGTAGGGTGGGGGTATTCAGGAGACCCCCTATGCCAAACTACACCCTTCCACTCACTTTTCGTTTATCGCAGGCCGCGCTCTGGCTGGCCGCACATCCTTCCCTGGCGCGGGCCGCGCTGGTGATCCTGCCGCTCACCGCAGCCCTCGTCGCCGCCCTGTTGGCGCACAACCCGGCCTATGCCTGCCCGGCCGGCTCCACAAGCTGCGCGACCGGCGGCTGATTCACACCTGTTTCTCTTTACCGCTCTGAGGGAGGCGAGCGAAGAGTCAGGAGCATCGGGGCGTCTCTCCCGAGACGCCCTGGTGCGGCCGTGCGTCAACGCTTGACAGGAGGCATTCATGTCCATTGAGGGATTGCGCGACCTGGTTGGGCAAGGCGTCGTCAGCGACGAGTTTTGCAAAGGCATCATGAATGGCAAACGCGCCGAGCTGATCGCCAGGTTCGATCTCGACCCTGACGAGATCGCCGCTCTCCTGGCCATTCGCGCTGACACGTTATATGAATTCGCCGTGGCCGTCGAAAAGTTCTTGAGATCGCGCACGCCTCTGGCGATGAGGCGCAGTCGAGAAGTGGAAGCCTGGATGATGCTGGAGTAGTGAGGGCGCTGATTGGCCGATATTTCAGCCAGGAACTTGTGCTTCGCTCTCCTTTTGCCAGTCTCCGCGCTCGTTTGCTGTGGCTCGTGCTCATGGCCATTCTCCCGGCCATGGGCCTGGTGTTGTATACCGGCTTAGAGCAGCGTCGAGAAGCCGCTGCCCAGGCGAAAGACGAGGCCCTGCGCCTGGTCCGAGTGGCTTCGGCCAACCAGGCGCAGTTGATCGAGGGCGCGCGCCAACTCCTCATCGCCCTGGCGGAACTCCCAGAGGTGCGCGGCGGGGATCCGGCGGCCTGCCATGCCCTTTTCAACGCCCTGCTGAACCAATATTCCCTCTACGCCAATTTAGGCGTGGCTAGTCCGAACGGCGACGTGTGGTGCAGCGCCGTGCCGCTCACAGGCCGCGTCAACATATCTGACCGCGTCTATTTTCGGCGGGCGCAGAAGACGCACGGCTTCGCCGTCGGCGACTATCAAATCGGGCGTATCACCGGCAAGGCCACGGTGAATTTCGGCTACCCCGCCCTCGATGCGTCGGGAGATGTGTCGGGAGTGGTTTTCGCGGCGCTCGACTTGACCTGGCTTAACCAACTGGCGGCCGAAGCCCAACTGCCGGCTGGAGCGGCGCTGACCGTGATTGACCGGGCAGGGACGATCCTGGCTCGATATCCCGATCCAGAGCAGTGGGTGGGTAAGGTCGTGTCCGATGCGCTCCTCCTCAGCGTGATCGCCGCCGGTCCCGACGAAGGCACAACGGAGGCGACCGGCGTGGATGGCGTCGGACGTTTGTACGCTTTCGCGCCCTTAGGCGGCGCGCTCGATGCAGACGGCGTTTACGTGAGTGTGGGCGTCCCCAGCCAGGTCGCCTTTGCCGAGGTTAATCGCCTGCTGGCCACAAACGTCATCGGGCTAGGGGGCATCGGCCTGCTGGCTTTCGTCGCAGCGTGGGTTGGGGGCGAACTCTTCATCCTGCGCCGGGTCAAAGCGCTGGTGAACGCCGCGCGGCGGTTGTCGGCGGGCGATCTGAGCGCGCGCACGCATCTGCCCTACGGCAGCGGGGAAATCAGCCATCTGGCCCGCGCCTTTGACCAGATGGCTGAAACGTTGGAGCGGCAGGAGGTCGAACGACGGCAGGCGGACGAGGCGCTGCGCGCGAGCGAAGAGCGTTATCGCAGCCTGGTCGAGAGCGCCCGCGATGTCATCTTCACCCTGGACGTGGATGGCGCGATCACTTCGCTGAACCCCGCGTTTGAAATCACCACCGGCCTGGCTCGCCAGGATTGGCTGGGGAAAGTTTTTCATCCCCTGCTTCATCCTCACGATCTGTCCGGAGGCCTGGACTTGCTCCGGCAAGTCGTGCAGGGCGAAACGCCGCCTGCGTTTGAAGTGCGCGTGGTCAACCGGGCAGGAAATTACCTTGTCCTGGAGATCACGCTCACCCCTCGAATCCAGAGTGGGGAAGTCGTCGGCGCCTTGGGCATTGCCCGCGACATCACCGAGCGCAAGCAGGCCGAGGATGAAATCCACCGTCATGCGGCCCGCGCCGAAGCGTTGGCTCGCATCGCCGCCCGTCTCAATGCTCAACTCAACCTGGAGGCCGTGCTGAACGCGGTGTGTGAGGAAGCCGCTTATGCGTTGAACGTTCCGGCGGCCTCGGTCGCGCTGTACGAACCCGTCCAGGACGAAATCCGGCTGGCTCTTACTCTGGGCCTGCCGCCTGATTACCGCCAGCATCACCGGCCGGTGCCGCGCGCCCTTTACGATCAATACGCCCGGCGGTTCGGGCCATTGATAGTCTTTCCTGATGTGCGCGCCGAGGCAAATTTGCCAAACGCCGAACTCTATGCCCGATATGACATCCACACGATCGCCTGCGCCGGCCTGATGCGCGATGAGCAACTGATCGGCACGCTCAACGTCTACACCCTGGGCGAAACACGCATTTTCAGTGAGGACGAACTCACCTTGTTGAAAAGCCTGGCGGCTCAGGCCACGCAGGCGATTGTCAACGCGCGCCTGTTTTACGACGCGCAGCAGCGTCTTCAGCAAGTGCAGGCCTTGCGGACGATTGACACGGCGATCACGGCCAGCCTTGACCTGCGCCTGACCCTGAACGTCGTCCTGGATCAGACGACGACGCAGCTGCAGGTGGATGGCGCTGACGTGCTGTTGTTCAACCCGCACAGTCAGACGCTGGTCTATGCGGCCGGGCGCGGCTTCCGGACCGGGGCGCTCCAGCATACGCGCCTGCGGCTGGGCGAGGGGCATGCTGGCCTGGCGGCGCTGGAACGTCGTCTGGTTCACATTCCTGATCTGCGCGAGGCCGAAGATGCGTTTCCGCGCGCCCCGTTGTTGAAGGACGAAAGTTTTGTCAGCTACTACGGCGTCCCACTCGTCGCTAAGGGCCAGGTCAAAGGCGTGCTGGAGATCTTTCATCGGGCGCCGTTGGCCTCGGACCCGGATTGGAGGGAGTTTCTCGAAACCCTGGCCGGGCAGGCGGCCATCGCCGTTGACAGCGCCGAACTGTTCGACAGCCTGCAACGCATGAATGTCGAACTGATGATGGCCTACGACGCCACGATTGAGGGCTGGTCGCGCGCGCTCGACCTGCGCGACAAGGAAACCGAGGGCCACACGCAGCGCGTCACCGAGATGACCGTGAGACTCGCTCGCACGATTGGAATGCATGAAGAGGACATCGTCCACATCCGCCGGGGCGCGCTCCTCCACGACATCGGCAAGATGGGGGTCCCGGACGCGATTCTGCTCAAACCCGGCAAGCTCACCGACGCCGAGTGGGAGGTGATGCGCAAGCACCCGGTGTATGCCTACGCACTGCTCTCGCCCATCACCTTCCTGCGCCCGGCGCTCGATATTCCGTATTGTCATCACGAAAAGTGGGATGGGACCGGCTACCCGCGCGGGTTGAAGGGGGATCTCATTCCGCTTGCGGCGCGGCTGTTTGCGGTCGCCGACGTGTGGGACGCGCTCCGCTCCGATCGCCCCTACCGCGCGGGCTGGCCCGAAGAAAAAGTGCGCGCCTACCTCCGCGAGCAGACCGGGACGCACTTTGAACCGGAGGCTATGGAGGTGTTTTTGAAAGTGACGCACAGCGATTGACGGGAGTTCATGGCCGGACATAAATCGGGTTTGAGTAAATCCAACCGCGTACCTGGCCCTGGTAGTGCAGGTGCACTTCCACCCGGAATACTCCGGCCTGCCTCTCAGGGACGATGTACAAGGCGTGGGACTGGTTCTCCCAGCTTTTGACCTCCTGCCCGTCGCAAATCAGGCGCAGCAGCGCCGGCTTCCCCGGCGCGGCAATCTGGAGGGTGACGCCGCTTTTGTTCACCACCTCGTCGCCCATGACGGCTGCGCCTTTCTCGAAATTGGCGGTGAATTTGAAGCCTTTAGTCGGGGCAGGGTAGTCATAGCCCACGAAGCAATGCCCGCTCGCCAGCGCCCCGAGCACCAGCCGCTTGTCCGCCTCCACCGCGCCGGTCAGCGGCGTCCCGGTGAGGATGTGCGTGTTCACCGCGCGGAACAGAAATTCGTAGGGGAAGATCACCCGCTTCAACCCGCCCATCTGGTACTCCGTCCCGTGCGCGTCGGCGTTGCCCACCGCCACGACGCGGCGGCCCTGCGCCGTCAGCTCGTCCCACTTCGCCAGCGTCTGCGGGAACGGCCCGCGAATCCCCTGCTGCGGGTTGAAAGCGTAGCGCACGGCGTTCGCCCGCGACGTGAGCAGGCTCTTGAACTCGGTCATGTAGTTCCAGAGCTCCAGGCCGGTGAACCCGGTGACCTCCCAGTTCACCCATTCGAGAGCGGGTTCGTGGAACAGGGGGGCCTCGGGGTCGTGCGGGTGCGCCAGAAAAGTCAGGCCGCCTTTTTCCCGCGCGGCGTCCACCAGCGCCTGCGGCTGGGGCGCGTAGCGGGCGAGCTCGCAATCTGCGCCGTACACGAGTAGATGGTTCTTCTGCGGGTCGCGCGTCTGGTCGTGGACTTCTTCGCCCACCAGCACCAGCGCGCGCCGGCCGTCTTTTTCGTAATACCGCTCCGGCCCCTTCACCCACACGTTGTGGTCGGTGACGAGGATGACGTCCAGCCCGGCGCGCAGCGCCGCCTCCGCAATCTGCGCGTGATACCACTCGCCGTCGGAATACGGCGTGTGCATGTGCAGGTTGCAGA
>DATDRS010000412.1:0-2684 GCA_035291605.1 Anaerolineales bacterium
TATGCGCGGAAGTCGTCCCCGGATCACCGTCGTCGGCAGTTTCGCCGTCGGCCTCACGCTGCGCGCGCCGCGTTTCCCGGTGAAGGGCGAGACCCTCATCGGCTCCGATTTCAATATGGGGCCGGGCGGCAAAGGCTCCAATCAGGCGGTGGGCGCGGCCCGCCTGGGCGCGGAGAGTCACCTGATCGCCGTTATCGGCGCTGATATTTTTGGCGACATTGCCGTGAACCTGTATAAGCAAGAAGGCGTGGGCACGGAATATCTGCGCCGGGCGTCGGAGCGCAACACGGGCGTTGGCTTCATCACCCTCAACGCCGAGGGCGACAATCACATCGTCTTGGATATGGGAGCGAATCATCTCTTCTCGCCTGAGGACGTGGACCGCGCCGAGCCGTTAATCGCGTCGAGCGACGTGGTGTTGAGCGTGCTGGAGATTAGCCCGGCGACCGCAGCCCGCGGAATGGCGTTGGCCCGCAGGCACGGCGCGATCTCGATTTTGAACCCGGCCCCCGCGCAGCCGCTGGACGATTCGCTCCTCGCGCATGTGGATGTGCTGACCCCGAATGAGAGCGAACTCCGCATCCTCCTTGGCCTCGCGCCCGACGACTCGACCGAGACGCTCGAACTCGCGCACCGCCTGCAAAAACGCGGCGTGCGGCAGCTGGTCGTCACGCGCGGCGGCGAGGGCGCATTGATTGTGACCGCCGACGGCTCGGTGGAGCAGGTGCCCGGCCAGAAGGTGAACGTGGTGGACACGACCGGCGCGGGCGACGCCTTCACCTGCGCGCTCGGCGTGGCGCTGGCCGAGGGCCGCGCGCTCAATGACGCCGTGCGCTTTGCCGCTTGTGCGGGCGCGCTGGCCTGCACCAGGTTGGGCGTCATCCCGGCGCTGGCCTACCGGAAAGAGGTGGAGGCGATGATGGGGAGGTCCGACGATGACTGAAATACTACAAGTAGGGTTTCGAGAATACTGCAAGATCGGGCGCTATGTGTGGCCGGGCCAGTGAGACTGCTGTCAAATATGCCAACTCGCCTCCTCTTTGAGTTAGTTCGCGGTTAGATGCTTCCATAAAAGTAAGCATGCGCGCAAATGAGGCTGCTTGACGGCCGTCCCTCAAAATGCTAAACTCTAGTGGCTATATGTATGGCTCTGTATCAGTACAACTAACGTCAGATTGAGGAGTGCAGCGGCGATGGCGAAAACGGCGGTTGTCAAAGCTTCGGAGTTGCAGCGCGCCTCCGGGAAGGTTTTGAGACGAGTGGCCGTAGGCAAAGAGCACCTCGTCGTGGAGCGCGACGGCTACCCGGTCGCAGTGATGATGTCATATGCAGAATACGAACAACTGATGCGCGAGCGCGCCCTGGCCTTGCACCGCGATCTGGTGCGCGCTCTGGGGCGGGAGGCCGAACGGCAGGGCCTGACCGAAGATCAGCTCATACAGGAGCTGGAAGAGAGCAAGCGCCGGGTATACAAGGAACGCTATGGCAGAGCCAGGCGGTAAGCCGCGGGTGATGGTGGATGCCAATATCCTCTTTGCCGCCGCCCTTTGGCCCCGCTGGCCTTACGAAGTGATCCAACATGCCATCCAGGGGGACTTTCAGTTAGTCCTTTTGCCAGCAGTGATTGACCAGGTACGCGATAGGATCGCAGCGCGCTTCCCGGCCGAGGTTGACCGGTTTGAGGCCCTGCTGCGATTGTTGAGCTACGAAGAGGCGCCCGACCCTGCGCCTTCCCTGGTCGCCCGGAATCGCGGTCTCGTGCGTGACGAAACCGACGTGCCTGTGGCGCTGGCGGCTATCCACGCCAGGGTTGATTACCTGGTCAGCGAAGACAAGGACCTGACTGCTCGTGACGCAACCACGGCCAAGTTGCGTGCAAGACTGACGGTCATGCTGTCTGGAACTTTTTTGCGTGAGGTGATGAAGTGGACAAGCGAAGAGCTTGAGCGAGTACGAGGCAGAACGTGGCGGGACTTAGACCCCCCAGAGGCAACCGCGTAGCATAGTCGCTCAATGTGCCGATATCCCCGGACACAGTGAGAAAAACTAAGCACCAAGTCGGGTTACTTGTCGCAGCTTATCGCTTTCCGGTATAATCCGCTTTGTCTCAATACGCCGCACTCTCTTGACTGCCTCAACGCTGTCACTGTCTTGCATTGCCAGATGTGCCGATAAAGGAGGTGGTTCACTCACTGCGACTCACTCCGTATTCCCCTGGATCACTCGGTTCGTGTAACCCTTACGATTTTCTCTTAGGAGGAGAAAGAATGAAGAAGAACCTCTTCAAATTGCTGTCCGCGATCATGCTGGCCTCGCTGCTCGTGACGGCCTGCGGCGGCGCGGCGACGACCCCACCCCCGCAGCCGACCCAGCCCCCGCCGACTGCGGCGGCGCCCACCCAACCCCCGGCGGCTAAAGGCAAGGTGTGCGAGGTGACTGACACGGGGGGGGTGGACGACAAATCGTTCAACCAGACGGCGTGGGTCGGGGCACAGGAAGCGGCCAAAACCCTGGGTTGGGAACCCACTTACCTTGAGTCGAAGCAGCAGACGGACTACGAGAAGAACATCAACGAGTTCCTCGCCTCGGACTGCGACCTGATCGTGACGGTCGGCTTCCTGCTGGGCGAGGCGACTTCGGCGGCGTCCAAGGCCAATCCCGATCAGCAGTTCCAGATTCTGGAC
>DATDRS010000413.1:0-7337 GCA_035291605.1 Anaerolineales bacterium
CCGCGTTTTCGCGTGGGGGGATCGTGTTGAGCCGCCCCGGCTCCCTGGGGGCCACGCCCATCACGCCGCAGAACGGCTCGTAGGGGATGAGGATGTCCTCGCGGAACTGGCAGTGGGTACGTCCCAGTTTGTAGTGATGCAAATAGGGATTCGGAAAATCGTCAGCGAGCAGGCCAAAGCCGGGGATGACGGCGTTCCAGCCCCAACGCTTGTGCTTGAGGCTGAGGATCTCAACTTCCAGCGTGTCTCCTGGTTCCGCCCCTTGCACATACACCGGGCCGGTGAGCGGGTGAATCACGCTGAAATCGAGGCTGGCGACCACCTCATGCGGCGAGTCCGGCGTGACCTGCTTTGCTGAGGCTTCGAGCGTCTCAAACACGACCGTATCGCCGGGTTTGATCTTCAGGCGCGGCGGGTACGCGTTGTCCCAGAAGGCATGGGGCTGGGTGTCGTCGAGGTGATGGGTAGTCATGAGGGCTTCTCCTTATCAAGGGTGGTTGGTGAGCAGAGATTAGAGATTGGCGAATCATCGCCGATATCTAACTCTGGCGTCCGAATCGAATACGCGGATCCACAAAACCTTGCACCAGATCAATTAAAATACCACTGAACACGACGATGCCGGCCGTGAAAATCACCGTCCCCAAAATAAGCGGGACGTCCACGGTTTCAATCGCTTCGACGGCCAGGCGGCCCAGGCCCGGCCAGTTGAACACACGCTCGACCAGCACCACGCCGCCGATGAACCAGGGTATGTCCATCCCCGCCATCGTGATGATCGGGTTCAGTGCGTTGGGCAGGGCGTGCCGCAGGACCACCAGAAAGCTGCGCAGGCCTTTGGCGCGCGCCGTGCGGACGTAGTCGTGGCCGAGGATATCCAGCATGCTTGAGCGCATCATGCGCGCATACCACGCCGCCCCGCCGAGGCCGGCCGTAAGCGCCGGAAGAAAGAGGTGATCCAGCCCGCCCGGCCCGCCGAGCGGGAACAGAGGGATGAGATAGCCGAACCAGTAGAGCAGGAGCAGCCCCAACCAGAACGGGGGCGCGGAGACGCCCAACAGCGCGACGAACATCCCCACGCGATCTGCCCACCGGCCCCGCGCCACGGCCGAGGCGATCCCCACCGGCAGGCCGATGATCAACTCGACGAAGATGCCGCCGCAGGTGAGGGCGAACGTGTAGGGGACGCGATCCAGGATCAGGTTGGTCACCGCGATCTGCTTGCGATACGAAAAGCCAAGATCACCGTACAGGATCCGTCCGATGTAGCGTGTGTACTGCACCCAGAAGGGTTGGTCGAGGCCCAGTTCGTGCCGGATGCGTGCGACCGTCTCGACCGAGGCGCTTGGCCCGGCGTACATCCGCGCGGGGTCGGCGGGCAGGTAGTAGACCAGGACGAAGGTGATGATCGAGATGCCGAAGAGGACCGGCAGGGCTTGCAAGAGGCGGCGAGTGAGCAGCGTCCACATAGTTCAGTCAGGCTTCTCAGGTCCCGCCCTCACATCCGGTTTCGTTGGGTCGGATCCAGCGCGTCGCGCAGGCCGTCGCCCAGCAGGTTGAAGGCGAAGATGGTGAGCATGATCGCCAGGCCGGGGAAGACCACGAGCCACGGCGCGGCGCGGTAGAACGATTGCCCCTGCTGAATCATCCCACCCCAGGTGGGGGTCGGCGGCTGGACGCCGATGCCCAAATAACTCAGGCTGGCCTCGAGCATCACGTTCGTGGCGATGCCCAGCGTGCCCCACACAATGAGCGTGGGGACGAGTTGCGGGAGGATGTGCCGGGCCAGGATATAGAGGCGGCCCGCTCCCAGCGCCCGCGTCGCCGTGATGAAGTCGCGCTCGCGCAGGGAGACGACCTGCCCGTACACCACCCGCGCGATCCACGTCCAGTACACCGCGCCGATGACGAGGATAATGATCCACAGGCTTGGCTTGAGGATGGCAACGAGCGTCATCGCCAGCAGGAGCGTCGGGAAGGCCATCATCACATCGGTGAAGCGCATGAGCAGCGTCTCGAACGGGTCGCCGAAGAACGCGGCCACCGAGCCGATCAGCGTCCCCAGCGTCACGGCGAGCGTATTGGCCAGCACGCCGACGATCAGGCTGACCTGTGCGCCATAGAGGATGCGGCTGAGCAGGTCGCGCCCGCTCGCGTCGGTGCCAAGGGGGAAGCGCCAGGTTCCGTGAGCCAGGAGCGTGCTGGGCACAGGCTGGCCATCCGGGGTCAGGCCGTCGCGGAACTGTTCGGCAGGGTCGTGCGGCGCGAGAATCGGGGCGAGCAGCGCGGCGAGCACGATCAAGGCTGCCAGGGCCGCGCCGAGCATCGCCGCCCGGTCTCGCCGCAAACGCCGCCAGGCAAGCGCAAAGTACCCGGCCTCTTCCGGCGCGAGGAAGGCTTCACGCTGTGCCGAGGCGTCGTCGGCCGGTTGTGAACGGCGAGAATCAAGCTGGGCGATGTCGTCCATCGGGGACGGCGCCCTGTCACTCTGAGCGAAGCGAAGAGTCTCCCGTCAGATCGCGCGGTGCTTCGCTTCGCTCAGCATGACAACAGGCTACTTTGACATCCACATCGTTTCGTACGAGAAGAGGTGCTCGGGATGCGTCAGCGTCGGCTGGCCGTGGAGTTTCTCCGAGTGCGCCACGGTGTACTGCCCGTTGATGACCGGCACCCAGACCGCGTCGTCCATCAGGGCCTTGAACAGGGGTTTGTAAGCCTCCAGGCGGGCGTTGCGGTCCGTCATGGCGAGCAGCTCGATGCTCTTGGCATGAACAGTCTCATTGCAGTAGCGCGACCAGTTCCAGCCGCCAGGCACGTTGGAGTCGCATCCGAGGATGGGCGCGTAGAAATCATCCGGGTCGGGGTAGTCCTGCGTCCAGGCCAGGCCGCCCGACCAGACCAGCGGGGTCCGGCCGTTGCCCGCGTCGTCAATCACGTTCGGCGCGGCGAGGGTGTTGATCGTCAGTTTGATTCCAACCTTCGCCAAGTCCTGCTGGAAGGACTCGCACAGTTTGGGCTGCGGGTCCACCGCGATGCACTCGATGCTCGTCTCAAAGCCGTCCGGGAATCCGGCCTGGGTGAGGAGTTGTTTGGCCTTGTCGGGGTTATAGTCGTAGCCAGTGTAGGCCGAGTCATAGCCGGGCATGAGCGGCGGGAGGACCTGGTTTGCCACTGTCGCGCGGCCGTTGAGCAGTTGGACGATGCGCTGCTTGTCAATCGCGTGATTGAGCGCCTGGCGCACCTTGACGTCGTCGAACGGCGGTGTGGTGACGTTGATGGCGATATAGGTCGTGTTGACCGTCGCCTCGACTTCGATGCGATCCTTCCACGCCGCGTCGCCCGTGATGCGCGCCCAGTCCGCGCCCGGCGGCGGGTCGCCCATCAGGTGAATCTCGCCCTTCTCCAGCCGCAGCAGCGCCACGTCGGGCGCGACGCCGACCTGAATGGTGATCTTGTCAACGAACGGGCGGCCCTCAAAGAAATAGCTCGGGTTGCGCTCGAAGGCCAGAAACTCGCCCGACTTCCACTCCTTGAGCGTGTAGGGGCCAGTGCCAGTCGGCTTGTGGCCGAAGTTTTCGCCTTCCTGCTCCACTGCCTCTTTCGGCACGATGAAGGCGAAGTTGAGCGCCATCTTGTTGAGGAAGGTCACGTCCGGAGAGTTCAGCGTGAACTGGACGGTGTTCGGGTCGAGCGCCTTGATGCCCTCCACCGAGGTGGTCTGGCCGTCAATGAACTCCTGCGCGCCCTTGATGCCCACATAGAACCCGGCGCCAGGGCTGCCGGTCTTCGGGTCGAGCACGCGCGTGAGCGTGTACACCACGTCGTCGGCGGTCAACTCGCGGCCATTGTGGAACTTGACGCCTTTGCGGACTTTGAAGGTGTAAGTCAGGCCGTCGGCGCTGACCTCGGGCAGGCTTTCCGCGATGCGGGGCTGGATCGTCGTGCCGCTGTCGTAGTCGAGCAGGCCGTCGAAGACCAGCTTGATGGCGGGCCAGTTCGTCCAGTCGTAGCCGATGGCGGGGTCGAGCGTGGCCAGATCGTCTTTGTAGGCGGCGATCATCTCGCCCCCTTTCTGCGTCGTCGTCGCCCCGCCAGGTTCGGTTGGAGCGGCGGTCGGCGCCGCGCCGCCGCAGGCGGTGAGGACAAGGCTCAAAACTGCTAACGCCCTAAAAATAGATTGTTTAGTCATCTCTCGTCTCCTCCTGAGAAAACGATCAATCGGGTTGATAGCGCCAATGGATATGCGGTTTTGTGCCGTCGAGCGATAAGCCTCCTTTCTCTAAATACCGGGATCAGGGAACATGCCGGGGAGTATAGCACTTCTGCGGTAGGGAGAAAAAAGCCCATCACCGCGTAGGGGTCGGCAGCTGCCGACCCCTACGGTGTCGTGGTGAATGTGCCTCGCATGTGAAATGCCCCGTTCTTCACAGGTTTCAGGGATGAGGGAGCAAGACCGCATCACCCACGGCCACCGTCACCGGATCGGCCTGGGCGAACGCGCAATAGAACCCGCGCGTGCCGTCGTCGAGAAATTGCAGGGCTTCTTTGATCGAGGCTTCCGTCCCCCGCAGCACATAGCCGCTGAAGGGGCGGCACGGGTGCGCGACGAGCACCTCTTTCAACCAGACTGGTTCGCCTCCACCTGCCGGTTGAATGGCCATCCCCTGCGCCAGCATTTCCAGCGAAACCTGTGTTCCGGTTTCCACAAGGACGTTCTCGCCCGCGCATCCATCCCACAAGTGATCGCCAAACTCAGCGCGCATAGCTGCGTAGTGCGCAGTGAAGTTCACCGAGAGCGCGTTGGTGTCCTCGTCGTTTCGGGTCTGAGGATGATAGGCATGGTGGATATAGTATCGCTCATCTTCATTCTCCGGCTAACCGTGCCGCCAGCCGCAGCGTTAGTTCTTTCGTCTCGGCGCCTTCCAGGCCCACCGGCCCCACGCAAGCCGGGCAGCCTTCCCGGCAGGGGCAGGCGCTCACCAGATCAAACGCACCACGCAAGAGTTCATCATGCAGGCTGTACAACTGTTCGGCAAAGCCCAGGCCATCAGGGACTAAATCGTAAATCGTGATTGTCGGAGACTGCGTTTCTTTCGAGCGCGCCTCGCTGACCACGCCAAGATCGCGCGGATCGCACATGAGAAAGAGCGGCGCAATGTTCCCCAGCGCGTGCGCAAGGCCGCCCAGCGCCGTCTGCGTCCCGCGCACGGCTTCGGCGCGGCGGTGGCAGGCGCGGCAGAGCGTAATGAGATTATCGAGTTCGTTGGCGAGCCGGTAGTTCTCATTCACGCCGGGGATGTAGCCAAAGGAGCGGAAGGGAATGAGGTGATGGACGTCGTGCTGCCGACCCCCTGCCCCGCCCTTCGACTGCGCCGCTTCGCGGCTCCGCTCAGGGTGCTCCGCAGTTTCAGGCTTGCCGCACTGGCGGCAGCGATAGACATCCCGTGCGCGGGCGGTGTCCCGCTGCTCTTCCCAGTTCTGGTCATAGTCGTTGGGCGCGAGCAAAATCCCCTCTTCGGCCAACCGTTTCACCATCTCTTGTGGAATCCACAGCCAATAGCCGGTGGTCTGAAACTCGCGCGCGGGTAAGTTGATTTCGCCGTAGCCAAGCGTCTCGTGCGTGTAACGCTTGATCTTGCGATAGGAGGCGGGTTGGGAGGTGACGAGGAGTTCACCCCAGGCGTGGGGAGTCGGAGATTGGAGGTTAGAGATTGGAGGCTCGACGGCGTCGAAGACATTCACCACCTCAATCTCGACGGCTTCGGAAGCCTCGGTGAAGTAATCCACGTCCGAGGGCTGGACTTCGGCGAGGCCTTTTTCCCAGTCCAGGCGCGTCACCAGGAACTGGCGGCCCTCGTGGAGATACACGGCCCCTTCGTGGACTCGTACCGGCGCAGTCACCCGATCCACTTCGCCGATGACCACCGGGCGCGCCTCCGCGTCGCCCACGGCTTGAATCACGACCCGGTCATCGCCCGCCGAACGCAGCGAGACGTCGTCCGCCGGATACGCATCGGCCACCCAGCGGTACGTCCCATTCGAGCGGTGCACCTCGCCATCTTCGAGCAGGGCTTGCAGTAACTCTTCCACATCGGCGAACAGGCCAAACGCCTCGCCCGCATTGAACGGCAGCTCGAACGCGGCGCAGCGCACGTGGCTGAGGAGCAGAGGCAGGTTATCGGGATTGATCAGCGCGTGCTCGGGCGAGTTCTCAAACAGGTAGCGGGGATGCGTGACGATGAACTGGTCAATCGGCGCGGCGGAGGCGACGAGGACGGCGGCGCTGGTCTCCGCGTCAGCGCGGCGGCCTGCGCGGCCGGCCTGCTGCCAGGTGGAGGCGATGGTCCCCGGGTATCCGGCGATCACTGCTGCGCCCATCTGGCCAATGTCCACGCCCAGTTCCAGCGCGTTCGTCGCCACCACTGCCCGCACCGAACCCTCGCGCAGGCCGCGCTCGATCTCGCGTCGTTCGAGGGGCAGATAACCGCCGCGATAGCCGCGCACCGCCTGCGGGTCGCGTCCGCGCTTTTGCGCCTCGTCCCGCGTGTAGCCGAGCAGGACTTCGGTCGCGTTGCGCGTGCGGGCAAAGACCGCCGTTTGCACGTCGTCCGCGAGGAACTCGCCCGCGAGCCGCTGCGCCTCCAGCAAATACGAGCGGCGCAGGCCAAGCGCGGGGTCAATCAGCGGCGGGTTGTAGAGGATGACGACCTTCTCGGCGCGCGGCGAGCCGTCCTCGTCCACGAGCGTCACCGGCGCTTCGATAAGTTTCTCGGCCAGTTCTCTGGGATTGGCGATGGTCGCCGAAGCGCAGATGAACTGGGGGCTTGAACCGTAGAAAGCGCACAGGCGGCGCAGGCGGCGCACGACGTTCGCCATGTGCGAGCCGAAGACGCCGCGATAGACGTGCAGTTCGTCGAGCACGACGTACCTGAGATTGGCGAATAACTCAGCCCACTTGGTGTGATGCGGCAGGATGCCCGTGTGCAGCATGTCCGGGTTGGAGATGAGGACGCGGGCGGATTTGCGGATGGCGGCGCGCTGGGGCTGGGGCGTATCTCCATCGTAAGTGTGGACAGGGATTGGAGCTTGGAGCTTGGAGATTGACTCGCCCAACGCGTGCGCCTGATCCTGCGCGAGGGCTTTGGTAGGAAAAAGGTAGAGCGCGCGGGCGTTGGAGTCGGCGAGGAGGATCTGGAGGACGGGGAGGTTGTAACACAGGGTCTTGCCTGAGGCTGTGCCGGTGACGACGGCGACGTTCCTGCCGCGCAGGGCCGCTTCGACGGCTTGAGCCTGGTGAGAATACAGTGCGTCAATGCTTTGCGCGCGCAAAGCCGCGA
>DATDRS010000414.1:0-5130 GCA_035291605.1 Anaerolineales bacterium
GCCACCGCAGCGGGCTTTCCAGGAGCCAGGCGCACTTATCTAACTCGTCCCGGTTATAGTCGGGACAATACAGCGCCCACAGGTCGCGCCATTGAGGCGCCTTCAATGCACCCATTGCTCACGGATTATAAATCATCAGCCGCCCCTCATTCTCAATCGCCCCGGCGCGGGATGAGCCGCCGAGGAGGTAGAAGCGGTCGCCGACGACGGCGGCGGCGACGCCGTGGATGGGATGTCGCAGTGGCGGGGCGGGTGACCATGCCTGCGTCCCTGGCTCGAAGATCTCAAACGTGGCAAGCGTCTCGCGGCCATTCAGGATGATCTCCCCCCCGGCGGCGAGAATGCAGCCGCGCAGGACGGCGGCGCTGAAACCGGCGCGGGGCTGCAACATGCGCGGCCCCGCGCGCCAGGCGTCGTTCGCCGGGTTGTAGATCTCAATCGAACTGAACTCCCCCAGACCGCCCCACCGCCCGCCAAGCGCGTAAATTTCGCCGTCCAGCGCGACGGCAGCCAGATGCTCGCGCGGCGTGCTCAGCGTGGCGAGCGAGCGCCAGGCGTTGGCGTTCGGGTCGTATTCGAGCAAAGCCTGCGTCCCTCCGGCCCCGCCCACAATGTAAATCCTTTCGTCGAGTGCGACCGCTGCGCCGGACATACGTGCTTCGGGCATGGGAGCAAGTTCGGCCCAGGCGTTGGCCGCCGGGTCGTAGGTGTAGGCGGTCGAGGAGGGATTCCACGTCCCCGCCGCGCCGCCGCCGAAGATGTAAACCTTGCCGTTGAGCGCGGCGGCCATCAGGTGATGTCTCACCCCGGGGAGCGGGGCGAGGTCAATCCACCTGTTGGCGGCAGGGTCGTAGGCCTGGAAAACCCGCCCGCCGCCAAAGCCGCCGGGAACATAGATCAGATCGTTGAAAACAGCCGCGGGCATTTCGGAGCGGGCGGGGGTTTGCGCTGCGCCTTCGCTCCAGCGGCCATGCCGGAGGTCGGGCGGCAGTTGGCCAAAGGCTTCATAGACAGGGCGGCCGGCAAGGTCGGCAGGCAGCGGGAGGCCGAGAGCATATAGAGCGGTAGCAGCGGTATCAACTATGTTGACCGGGAAAGTAATTGGATGATTGGTCATTATGCTCGGCCCGGCGATGATCCAGGGGATGGTCCTGTTTTCAGGGATGTCCGCACTGTGGGATTCGCCCCTCCCGCCGTGGTCGGCGGTGAGTAAGATAGTGGTGTTCGCGGGGAGCGCGGCGAGCAGCCGGCCGATGGCCTCGTCGGTGCGGGCCAACCCCGCGATTTGCTTCTCGGACATCCAGCCGGATGAGTGGCCAGACCCATCCGTATCGGGGAGGTGGACGAACATGAGGTCGAAGCCGGCCTTTATTTGCACGATGGCTTGATCGGCCACGTCCTGATCGCCGCCCCGGACGAAGAGGTAGGCGTCTGCCGAGCCGGGTTGGTTGAGGTGCGCGAACTTTTCCTTGCCTACGATCATCACGGTGCGAAGTCCGGCGGCGTGCGCGAGGGAAAAGATGGTCGGGACGGTGATCAGGCCGCGCTCGGGTTTGTAGTCATTCCAGGTCATGCCGTGAATCTCAGGGAGGTAGCCAGTGAGCATAGAGGCATGCGCTGGGAGAGTGACGGATGGGTCAACGGTCTGGGCTTTCCAGGTGTACGCGCCGCGCTCGGCGAGGGCTTTGATGTTCGGGGTATTCGCTTGCAGGAGCGCGTCGGGGCGGAGGCCGTCTATGGAAATGATGATGACGCTGGAGGGCAGGGCAGTCGGGTTGGGGCGCAGGGGAGCAGGGGTGATTTGAGATTGGAGATTGGTCGGGTTGGGTAATGCCGTCGAGGAGACAGCAGGCTGCGAGGGCGAAGTTAGGGTCGGCGAGGAGGAAGCAGGCGTGGCTGGGAGGGCAGTCGGCGTGCAACCGGTAAGAAAGAAAAGAAAGAGACAGAGAAAAAGAAAGAGGCGGCGCATGGTTCAGCGGTCCTGGGTGAGAAAATCGCGCAGGGCGCGGGCGGCAGGGCTGAGGTAGTGGCCTTTGCGCCAGACGAGGCCCAGCGCACGGCGCAGTTGTTGGTCGGCAATGTGGAGGGCGTGAATGTCGCGGCGGCCTTCGAGGGCCAGCTCAGGCATGAGGGCAACGCCCAACCCGGCAGCGACGAATTCGAGCGCGCTTTGCATCGCACCGCCGTCAAGGGCGACCTTTGGCTCAAACCCGGCGGCGCGGCAGGCAGCGAGGGTGACCTCGCGCAGTTTGTAGCCCTCAGGGAAGAGGATGAAGGCTTCGCCCGCAAGATCGGCCATCTTCACGCTCTTGCGTTTGTAGAGCGTGTGCTGCCGGCCGACGGCGAGGATGTAGTTTTCTTCGCGGAATGGCACGGCTTCAACCGACGGCGGCAGGACCTCGGTCGAGGCGATGGCAAGGTCGAGTTGGTTGTCCTCGACGAAGCGCAGGAGGGTCTCGGTCCCGGCTTCGCGGAGGGTGACTTCGAGGCCGGGGTATTTTTGTTTGAAGCGCATGAGCAGGCCGGGCAGGAGGTGGGTGCTGATAGTGGAGGGGGCGCCGAGGCTCGCCTTGCCCCGGTTGAGACTCCCACGTTCAAGGACTTCGTGCTGCGCCGACTCGACCGCGGCGAGGATGTGGCGCGCGTGGGGCAGGAGGGCGCGCCCAGCCTCGGTGAGCGCGACCCGCTTACCCACGCGGTCGAAGAGCGGGACGCCGAGTTCGCGTTCGAGCGCGCGGATTTGCTGGCTGATGGCGGGCTGGGCCACATGCAGCGCTTCGGCGGCGCGTGAAAAGTTGAGGTGCTCGGCGACGGCGGTGAAGTAAGCGAGGTGGCGGAGTTCCATAGGCCTCGGGGTGGGCGTGGGGTAAGACGACCGACTATAAGCCCGACGTATCGTTGCTAAGCATAGCATGTCTTAGACTTCCAGGGAAAATTCAATATAATGATTGTGCAATTTGGAGCAATCGGGTCTAATTTATCAGAAAGGAAGGCATACGATGGCTCCCTCCACCAACCCACTGAACACGATCCTTGGCGAGGCTGGCCCCTTGCCCCGGCTCACGCACGAGGAAGAGATTGATCTGGCGCGGCGGGTGAGCGCCGGCAAAGCCGCCCGCCGGCAGCTCGCCCGAGGCGCGTCACCGCTCGCACCCCAACGCAAGCGCGCCTTGCAGCGCATCGTGGACGACGGCCTGGCCGCGCGCGAGGCCCTGGTTCTCCACAATCTTCCGCTCGTGGTCAGCGTGGTCGGGCGGTTCCGCAACACCGAACTCGACTGCGACGATTTGGTTCAGGAAGGCATCCTGGGCCTCCTCAAAGCCGCCGAGAAGTACGACCCTAAACGCGGGACGCGCTTCGGCACGCTGGCGGTGTGGTGGATCCGGCAGAGCATCGGGCGCGCCATTTCGAACACAGGCCGCGCGGTGCGCCTGCCGGTGAACCGGGGCTGGAAGGTGAGCCAGTTGCGCCGCCTCGCCGCGCACCTGGCGCAGGAAAAAGGCGACGAGCCATCCCTCGAGGCGGTGGCGCGGGCGGCAGGCCTCTCGACCCAGGCTGCGGCCGATTTGATGCGCGACGGGCAGGCGGTGGTCTCGTTGGAGGCCCAGGCGGACGACCCCGAAGATCGTTCGGCGCTGGAGCGCGTGGCCGACGCCACGGCTGTTGACCCGGAAGAGGCGGTGATCGAGAACAGTCTGAGGCAGGTCGTCGAGGAATCGCTGACGCGGCTCGACGAGCGCGAAGCCGCCATCCTGCGCCTGCGGTTTGGGGTCGGCGGCGGCGAGGCCCGCCCTCTGCGGTCCATCGCCTCCGAGTGGCGCATGAGCCCCGAAGGGGTGCGGCAGATCGGCGAGCGGGCGATGAACCACCTGCGCGGGATACCGAAAGTGAGAGGGTTGAGGGTGTATTTGGAGGAGTAACCTCGCCCCCCGTCCTCCTCTTCATCGCCTCGAGCAATCAAGAGGGGCCAAAGGCGGGGTGAGGCAATGGAGGGAGTGAGATATGCAAAACGTGAAAACCTGGGTTATCCGCACTGACGTACAAATCACGAACTGGATGGCGCGCTACGGCGTCCTGCTTCTGCGCATGAGCCTAGGAGTTGTCTTCTTTTGGTTCGGCGCGCTCAAGTTCTTCCCCGGCCTCAGCCCAGCACAGGATTTGGCGGCACGGACGATCAGTGTGCTGACATTTGGGCTGGTCCCACCGGGCATCTCCGTCCCGGTGCTGGCGGTGTGGGAGTGCGTGATCGGGCTGGGATTGATCAGCGGCATGTTCATGCGTGGGACGCTGCTACTGCTCTTCCTTCAAATGCTGGGGACCATCACCCCACTCTTCCTTTTCCCCGCCGAAGTCTTCATGCGCTTTCCGTATGCCCCAACGCTGGAGGGCCAGTACATCATCAAAAATCTGGTGCTCGTCAGCGCGGGGCTGGTTATCGGCGCGACGGTGCGAGGCGGGGCGGTGGTCGCTGACCCCGAAGTGGCGCAACGAGCACGAGCAAGCCGAATAGTTACTTCGCTCTAAGGGGCAACCAGGATTTATCTAATGACGCCGGCCTGGCATTGAGGGCGGGTATTGTCAAAGCGAGGTAGAATCCTGGTTGATGGCCCGCGCTGCCTCGCCCGTTCCGCTCCGCCTGTACCTGCTCGGCCAATTCCGCCTCCTCCAGGGGGATCAACCTGCCTCGCTCCCCACGCGCAAAGCCGAATTACTCCTCGCCTACCTGGCCCTGCAGTCAGGCGAGCACAGCCGCTTGCGCGATCTTCCCGCAGGCGGAGGTCGAGGCGCTGATCGGGGAGACCGTGCAGCCCGCTGAACCCCTGGTGAGCGGCGTGGGCATCGGCGTGGTGACCAGTTGCGCATATCAGGTGGCTGGCGACCCGGCCCGGCTTGCGACGCTCATCGTGCGCCAGCTGGATAACGTCAAATTCTCCGAGCAGTTCTTTGAGCAGACGAAACAAAGCGAAACGGAGCAATTGCAGGTGACGCCCGAGGACGTGCCGGGCCTCGGCGACAGCGCGTATTGGATCGGCGACCTGTACAACCAACTCAACGTGCGGCAGGGCAATGTGCATCTGCTCTTCAGCATTGACGGGCAGACGAGCCCGAACAACCCACTGAAGCAGTTTG
>DATDRS010000415.1:0-19034 GCA_035291605.1 Anaerolineales bacterium
CGGAGAGGGGAGCATCACACGCCAACTCAACTGGGTCGAGTTCACCCTCAATCCCCTCCCGCCCGGCGCCTACCGGTGGGCGGTGACGATGGTGGACGAGTTCGGCAGCAGCCTCGCCTCCATCGCCAGCGTCGAAGAATACACGTTTGCGCCGCCGCCGACGCCCACGCCGAGTCAGACGCCGTAAACTTGCCGTCATGCTGAGCGACCGGTCCCCTGAAGTGAAACGGAGCGGGGAAGCGAAGCGCGCCCTCCCTGCCGGCGAAGTCATCCGCCGATTCACCTGCCCGCCTGACGGCGGAAGGCGGGTCGCCGAGGGCGAACAGGCCCACTTGACTTTCCGGATCCTCAAGCGGCTGATTCTCGTCACCCTCGCCCTTTGTATCCCAACCTACTTGCTCACCCGCGCCCTCGCCGCAGTCGCCCTCGACCCGGCTGTTTATCACCGCGTATTCGACGAAACACAACTCGCCGCCCGCGTCCGTCCCGACCTGGCCCGACTTGCCCTCACACAAACCCTTCCGCTCACCCAGGATGAGACCCCCTCCCGCGACCTGCCCGAACTTTCCCGCGCCGAATGGGAGGCCATCGCCGCCGAGCTTCTCCCCCCCGATTGGACAAACACGCAGGCGCACCTGCTCATAGATGGCCTGTTCGCATGGCTCAATACGACCGACCCCCTCCCGGCGGTTCATCTCGACCTCGGCCCCGTGCTCGACCGCCTGGGAAGCTCCAGCGGAGCAGTAGCCTTCCTCCCCTTCCTGAAAGACGCGCCGGCCTGCGCCCCCGGCGAAACCGCTTCCGGCTACGGGGTATACGCCTCCTGCCTCCCCCCCGGAGCGAACGTTCAAAGCCTGGCCCGCCAGACGGCTGTGCGCCTGACGCAGGTTCTTCCACGCTCCCTGGCCCTTGAGTCTCTCCTCGCGTTAGACCTTGCGGACCCCAGTGTTGTATCCCGGCTTGACCGGATGCGCTTTACCGCGCAGTGGACGCGCGTGACCGTGCGCGCGTGGGGAAACATCTGCCTGTCGCTCCTGGCCCTTTACGGCCTGCTCACCGTCCGAGGTTGGCGCGGTCTGCTGACCCAGCCGATCCGGCCCTTATTTATCGCCGGCCTGCTCAGTCTTCTATTGGCGCTTGTCTTCGTGGGGACAATCCGCAGCGGCGCATTGGCCGAAACCATCTGGCCGGGCGCAAGTGAGTTGGGGCGCGAGATCGTCGGTTATCTCGGCGACACCGCCGGGGCGCGGTTGGCCGCCTGGGGTGTGGGGCTGCTCGTCTTATCTGCGATACTGTGGGGAGCAGATTACTTTATCCATTCGCGCCGACGTAAACCCGCCTCGCAACCGCACAAGCCGCAACGGACACGACGGCAGTTCATGTGAGTCTCCCCTCTCCCTTCCAGGGAGAGGGGGCGGGGGTGAGGGGCGGCGCTAAGCCGACGCTCCCGAATAGGCCCTCAGCCCCCTGCTCCACACCCACCGCGCCAGCAAGAGCAGCACCGCCGCCAGCGCCGCCGCGCCGAGGAGCGTCTGCCCGGTCAAACGCCCGGTGAGCGCTTCGGCGGGCACGGTGACGGCAAACGCCACCGGCACGAGGAAGGTCAGCCCGGTGCGCAGCCAGTCAGGATAGACGCTCACCGGCCAGCGCCCCGCCGCGTACACGCCCTCAAACAGGTTGACCAGTTGGTCAACGCGGATGAACCAGAAAGCGGTGGAGGTGAGCATGAGCCAGAACGCATAGATCATCGCCCAGCCCAACAGCAGCGCCGTGACAAAGGCCAGCGCCTGCCACACCCCCAGCCGGACTTGAAGCTGGAACAAAGCGGCGGACAGGACGATCAGTCCCATCACCACGTCCACGAACCGCCACAGGCGGAACTCACGCACGCTGACCACGACTTGAGCGTCCTCGGGCTTGGTGAGCGCGTAATCGAGCGTGCCTTCGCGCACATCGTCCAGCAGCCGCTGCATGTTGGGTTGGATGATGGCGCTGATCAGCCCGCCCATCAGGATGTGCACGCCCATCACCGCCAGCAGCTCGGGACGTGACCAGCCGTTCAGGTCGGTGGTGTGGCTGAACACCAACCCCAGCCCCACCAGCCCCACCCCCAGCGCGATGAATGATTGCAGGAGCTGGACGAAGAAGTTGACGCGATATTGCAGTTCATTCAGCGCGCCGACGCGGAAATAGATGAACGCCAGTCTAAAGAGGCTCATGTTCATCATCCACCCACCGCCGTGAAGCGCCGTACACCGATCCGCCACACCACCTGCATCACCAGCGTGCTGAAGACAATCCAAAACACCTGCATTCCCAGCCCGGCGACGAGTTGCGCGGGCGGGATGGGGCTGACCAGCGCCTCGATGGGGAACTGGAACGCCCACTTGAAGGGCAGATACGCCGCCAACTGCTGGACCCACAAGGGCATCAACGACAGCGGGACGAGCCGCCCCGACAGCAGGAGCTCCAGCGCGAAGTACAGCTCGAAAATCGCGCTGACGCGCGTCGTCCAAAAACTGACCATTCCTAAAAGCCACGAGAGCATCGTGCGGATGAGATACGCGCCCCAGATGGCGACCGCGAACACGGCGACTTGAAGGAGCGTGGGGTGGAGCTCCGGCTTGAACACCAGCGACAGAAACGCGGCGAGCGGGAGCCACAGGACAATCACCACGACCTTCCAGCCCGCAAAGTAGGAGATGAATCCATGGATTGGGTGCAGCGGGCGCAAAAGCGAGGCCGAGAGCTGCCCCTGCCGGATGAGAAACTCCCAGCCGTAGGGCGTGAATACGATGTTCATGTTGCGCACCAGCGTCCACACGATGTAATAGGCCGCGAACTGCCCCGGCGTGTACCCGCCCACCGCGCCGCCCTGCGCCTGCGCGATCGTTGACCACACGACGAGATAAATCACCGGCTCGGCGATCATGCCGATCATATAGAAGTAGTTCGCCGCCGGATATTGAAACTGCTCGACGACGGCGATCTTCATGCCGGTCAGGTAATAGCGGAGCATGTCTTTCACCGGCCCGCCTCCTGCGGCGCTTCGAGCGCGAACACACGCTCAATCACGTCCTCAATCGGCGGGTCTTCGATGGTCAGATCGTCTACCGGTAATTCGGCCAGCAGGCGCGCGGTCGCGCGGGGCGTCTCGGCCTTCGGGACGCGCAGCGTCACGCGCCCGCCGTCCTTCCCCATCACCTCGCCGTACGCGCTCAAGTCCACGTCCGCCTCCGCCAGCGTCACGCCGATGGTCTTATACGCCGAGAAGCGCTCGACCAACCCGCTCAGGTCGCCGTCGTACAGAATGTGGCCGTGGTGAATCACGATCACACGTTTGCACAACGCCACGACGTCGGCCATGTAGTGGCTGGTCAGCAGGACCGTCGCGCCGTAGCGCCGGTTGTATTCCGCCACAAAACTGCGGATGCGCTTCTGCATCGTCACGTCCAGCCCGATGGTCGGCTCGTCGAGGAACAGCACTCCGGGGCGGTGCAGCAGCGCGCCGACGATCTCCATCTTCATCCGCTCGCCGAGTGACAGGTTGCGCACGGGCTTGTGCACCAGGTCCTTCAGCTCAAGCAGCTCGATGAAGTCGTCGCGGGTGCGCTTGAATTCGGCCTCCGGCAGGCGGTAAACGGCGCGGTTCAAGTCGAACGAGTCGAGCGCGGGGAGGTCCCACTGCAATTGATTGCGGTTGCCCATCACCAGCGTGATCTGCCGCAGGAATTCTCTTTCGCGCCTGGAGGGGACGCGCCCCAACACGCCGACCTCGCCCGAGGTGGGGTAGAGCAGGCCGGAGAGCATCTTGAGCGTGGTCGTCTTCCCTGCCCCGTTCGGCCCCAAGAACCCCACCACTTCCCCGCGCCCCACCTCGAAAGAGATGCGGTCAACCGCCTTGACCTCCCGCATCGTGCGCTTGACGAGGCTCTTGAGCGCGGCCCCCAGCCCCGCCTCGCGCTCCGGCACGAAATAGGTCTTGCTGAGACCGGCGACGTGAATGGCAGAAGACTGGTCCGTGTTTATACCTTCACCTCCGCCATCACCTCCCCCAATACCTCATCCGCGCTCACCCCCTCTGCCTGCGCTTCGAAGTTCAGAATCACCCGGTGCCGCAGGGCCGGAAGCGCGACCGCCTGGATATCTTCAATGGAGGCCGCGGCGCGCCCGTCGAGCAGGGCTGAAATCTTCGCGGCCAGGATCAGCGCCTGCACTCCGCGCGGACTGGCGCCGTAGAGCAAATGCTTGCGCGCCAGCGGGACGGCGCCGTCGTGGTCGGGGTGCGTCGCCAGCACCAGCCGCGCCGCGTACCGTGTGACGTGCTCGGCGGCGGGGACCTGCCGCGCCAGTTTTTGCATCGCCAGCACCTGCGCGCCATCCGCCGCCGGTTGGGGCGTGGGCGACTCTGCGCCGGTCGTGCGCCGCGCGATCTCCACCAGCTCATCCTCGGTCGGGAAAGCCACGACGATTTTGAAGAAGAACCGGTCGAGCTGCGCCTCCGGCAGGGGATAGGTGCCTTCCATTTCGAGCGGGTTCTGCGTGGCGAGCACAAAGAACGGCGAGGGCAGATCGTGCGTGGCGCGGCCTACCGTCACGCGCTGTTCCTGCATCGCCTCCAGCAGGGCGCTCTGCGTGCGCGGCGTGGCGCGGTTGATTTCGTCCGCGAGCAGGAGGTTGGCAAAGACCGGCCCCGGCTCAAACCGGAAGGCGCGATGGCCGGCTTCGTCCTCGCTCAACACCATCGTCCCCACGATGTCGGCGGGCATCAGGTCGGGCGTGAACTGGATGCGGCTGAACGAACACTGCACCACCTGCGCCAGCGTGCGCACCAGCAGCGTCTTGCCCAGGCCGGGCACGCCCTCCAGCAGCGCATTCCCGCCCGCCAGCAGCGTGATGAGCATCTGCCGCGCCAGCGCCTCCTGCCCCACCAACACCTTGCTCACCTCCGCCAGCAGGCGCGTCACGGCGGCGTTGAAGTCTTCGAGGGTGAGGGAGTTTTCAGTCATCAATAACTCTTATGCCTCCCATGGCATCCATTTCCGCCGCGCCGCAATCTCTATGGGCCACAAAATGAGCGCCGCGAGAATCAGCCACGGCGCATACCCCTGCACGCCGACGTTCACGACCCTCGGCAGGCGGACTTCGTTCAAACTACCGATCACCTTTCCCCCCGTCACTTCCGCAATTTGTTCAAGCACCTGCGCGTCTGGCGCAAAACGCGGGTTATACTCCGGCGCGTAAGGAATCACAAACCCCACGGGCGTCTCCCATGCCTCCTCCCCCTTCTCCAGCGTCAGCAAAGCGCGGTACGCCCCAACCAGCGGCGCGGCGAAGGTGACAGTATACTCCCCCGGCGCGGTCTGCGGCAGCACGACGCGCGCCACGGCGCCGTCCGGCGCGCGAAAGAGCAACTGCCCTTCGGCCAGGTTGATGCCTTTCCCGTCCTCGCCGTGAGCGATCACTCTCACCTGCACGTCCCGGCCCTGCACCGTCACGCTCGCAAACAACGGCTGCTGCGCGGGGTCGGGCAAGGCATAGCGCACCACCTGCGACCAAAAGCGCGGCGCCTCCTCCCAGTTCTCCCAGGTCCGCGTCCAGTCGCCGCTCACGTCGCTCGTCCAGGCCACCACGCGCCCAAGACCGTATTGCCAAGCGGCCAACAACGGATCCCCGAAACTGCCGGAGGTCAATGCCATCTCCGCTTCGGGGCGAGGGGTGAGAGCGATGTACCCCTCGACCGGAGGAATGTCGTCCCCGCTCAAGCTGCGCACCATCGGGTGATTAGAAACCAGCGCTTGCGTGCGTCCGCGCTGGATCGGGTCGCTGTTCACCGCCTCGCTTTCCGCGAGCAAAAGGTTCGGAATATCGGCGGGGTCGGCGGCGAAGTGATAGCGTCCCTTGCCCCACTCGGCGATGCTCGCCATCAGCCCCTGCCACGCCTGGTTGGAAGCGTTGAGCGCAATCGTCGAGACGGTGACGCCCGCCGCCTCCGCCTCGCGCACAATGCGCTCAAAGTCCGAGGCGTTGCCGCGATACGTCTCGCCGTCGCTGAGCAAAATCAGGTGCCTGCGCTCCGTCGGCTGCGCGGCCAGCTCGCGCACGCCCGCCTGCAGCGGCGTGAGCATGTTCGTCCCGCCGCGCGCCGTCATCGTGTTGATGCGGTCAAGCACGTCGCGCCGCGTCAGTCCCCGCCCCAGCGTCTCCAGGGGCGCGAACCACCGATGCGTGTCGTTGAACCCGATCACGCCCACGCGGTCATTCGGCTGCAGAATCTCCACCGCGCGCATCGCCGCTTCTTTCGCCAGGTCAATCTTCGGCGCGCCGAAGTCCTGGCCCGGCCCCATGCTGCCTGAGTTGTCAATCACCAGCAGCAGCGCCACGGGCGGCCTCTCCGTGCGCCTCGGCGGCTCCAGTTTCACCGGCAGCATCGCCTCCAGCGGCGTCGTCTCGTACGCGCCCAGCGTGTACGCGCTGCGCCCACCCAGCACCACCAGCCCGCGCCCATGCGTCTGTGTGAACGCCCTCACCGCCGCCCACTGCTCAAGGCTCAGGGCCTCCGCGCTCACATCCTCCAGCGCCAGGACCTGATAGCGCAGCAACTCGGTCAGGGCGGAAGGTACCTGGCTGGCCTCGACGGTGGTGGCGGCCATCCCGCCCTGAGCCAGCACGTCCCGCAGATGTTGACCCGCGCCCATGTGGTGCGCCGCGATCAGCGCTTCCGGCGTTGGCCGGATGGCAATGATGGCCTCGGCCGCGTCGTTCACCGCCTGACTGTCTCCCTGGGCATTGACCTCGACCCGGATGACGCTCAATCCGGGTGCATCGGCCGGGATCGCAAAGTCGAACCGCGTTTCGCCGGCGGGCAGATCAATCTCGCGCTCGGCGATTCTCTGCTCATCCCAGATCAATCTCACCTTCGCCGTCGTCGCGCTGACCGAGTAGAGATTTACCGTCACAGGGATTATGTCTCCCGCCCACGCCGCCTCAGGCATCCGCACCGCCTCGACCGCGACATCAGAGATGTTCTGTCGGGATGTCTCTACCAGCAGAACATCCACCGCAATCTGCGAGGCCGCCAGGGCGTGCGCCGCGCGCAAAGCGTCCCCCGCGGTCTGCGCCCCGTCCGAGAGGAGCAAGACCCGCCCTCGCGCGCCGGTCAACAACCGATTCGCAAAATCCAGCGCCAGCTCGATATCCGTTCCATTACCAATAACCGTTTCTGTGTTTACGTGAGCTTTTTCCGCGAACGGCGCGATGGTTATCTGCGGCGCACTGAACCGCGCCTCGCGCGCGATCAATCCGCGCGCCGCCCCGCCCACGCTCGCCGATTGGTCAACCAGCACCACCAGCCGCTCCGTGTTCGCCGCGCTCTCCCCACCCGGATTGGCGAACGCCAGCACCAACAGCGTGACCAGCGCCAGGCGCATCACAACAATCCGTAGGGGCATCCCCTGCGGATGCCCACCTTGCAGATGCCTGCCTTGCGGGCGCCTCCTGCGCCATGCCTGCCACGCCACCAGCGCGGCCAGCGGCGGCCAGAGCCATAGAGCGAGGGGATTGGCGAAAGCGAGGTTCATGTCACTTCCACGCGACGCGCATCTCCAGGAACACCACGACCAACACCGCCAGGACAAACACCGGCCACAAATCCGCCAACGGCAGAGCAGCCAACGGCGGAGCGCTCGCCGGCGGCGCAATTGAAAAGGCGGGCGTCGCCTGCCGCGTCAGATCCGACTCGTCCGCCGACCCTGCGTTGACCCCGAACCCGACCGTCCTCGCGCTCCCATCCGGCGTCAGTCCTTCGAGCAAATACAAGCCGGCGCGAGTCGTATCGTCCAACCACATCGGCCTGTCCGCGCCGAACTCGCGCGCCTCCCCCCGCGGGTTGGTGAGCGTCAGCGCCGGAAACACCTGCGCCGAGGGCAGGGCGACGCTTTCACCAGGCTGGATGCTCTCCGGCAGAGGCGGCGGCAGTTCCCGCACGGCGTTGGCGACGAGGATCGGGAACGCGCTGCGCTTGGCGAGGTTGCCCGCGTTCACGTCGAAGGCCAACACCACGACCCGCGTCACACCCGTTACACCGCGCCAGATGACCACCTGGCCGTCTCGCGCATAAACGGGCGAGAGCCAATCGGCCTCCATCCCGGTCGCGCTTCCCAGCACGATATTCGTCCAATTCACATCGGCCAACAGGGGATCGGCCGGCAGCGCGCCAGTGAAGGGCGCGCTCTCGGCGGCGGGCAACACCGGATTGTCATTCGGAGGGTCAATCACCAACACCCCGCCCGTGGGCCAGGCCGCGGGCAGCCATCCCTGAAACACATACAGGTCGTGCGGTTCGTACCCTACGTAAGTCTCGGGATGGAGCGTCTTGAGGCGTAGATTCGGCGTGGCGCACAAGGCGCGCTCGACGGGAGTGCGGTCTTTTCCCCCGCATCGGTCAGCCGCCGCGACTACCTCACGTGATACCAACAGGGCATCCACCGGCGGGTTGCTCAGGCCGAGCGCGGCCACGTCGTCGGCGGGGAGCGCGTCGGCGCTGGCGAGGCGCACTTCGACGGCGCGCGCGCCAGGCGGCAAAGTCCACGCGAGGGCCGTTGCGCCGGAGGGGGCGAGCGAGAGCTGGCTGCTGTCAATTGCCGCGCCATCCGCCAACAGCGTGAGCAGGCGCTGGGCAGGGAGGGCGCTGAAGTTGGCGATGCGCGCAAACACCTGCTGCGCGCCCGACGGCGTGGGCCGCGCCGCCAGCGCGACGACCGCCTGATTGGATTGCGGCTCTCCGACGAGATTCCATTCCACCGGCGCGGGCAGAGCCGCCTGGAGCGAATTGGGAAACTCAAACGCGCCGTCGGTAAAGACCACAATACGGTTGTTCTGTGAGGGCACAACCGAGGCCGCCGCCAGCGCCAACGCCCCCTCCCAGTCGTGCCCCACACCTGCCGCTTGCAGTTGAGCAAGTTCCGCGCCTAACGGGACAAGGCCGCTTTGCGCCGAGTCGCCCACCCGCCTCGCCGTTGGGCTGACCGTGATCAGCGCCGCCGAGTCGCTGCTCCCCAACCCGGCCAGCCTCGCGGCGGCGCGCGCCTGCGCCACGGCCAGACGGGAGGGAAGCGCATCCGTCGCGCTCATGCTGGTCGAGTTGTCCAGGATCAAAATCAGCCGGTCCGCTTGCAGAGGCGGGAGGGGTAAAGGTAGTTGCGGATTAACCAATGCCGCGGTGAGGAAAAGCGCGGCGAGCAACTGCAAGGCGAGGACGCGGTTCCATGGCGCGCGGCGGGGTCTTGGCCCGCGCACCTCCGGCTTGAGCCACGCCCATAGGGTGAGGCTCGACACCGTATGCCGCTCCTGTCTCTCGCGCAGGAGGTGCAAAATGATGATGACAGGGAGAGAGAGGAGGCCGAGGAGACCCAGAAGGTTCATAAAGCGCAATTAGGCAGTTGCCACCATTCCCCTCCGCCTCAAATACGGCATCACCATCTGCTCGATCGGCCAGTCGGCCAGCAGGCGGGCGTAGGCGGCGGTGTGATCGTAGCAGGCGCGCTCGACGGACTCGCACCACGCGCGCACATGGAAGGTGTATTGCTCAAGCACAGCCGGGGTCAAATCGTAGTTCGCCTGCGCGCCAGTTTCGGCGTCTTCCAGTTCAATCTCGCCTCGCAGGGCCGGCGCGAGTTCGGCGGGGTGGAGGAGGTGCAAGACCAGCGCCTGCCATTTGGGGAGAGGGAAATAGTCGAGGGCGGAGGCGAGGTCGGAAACGCCGAGCAAATCGGAGATGAAGATGACCAACCCGCCGCGAGACGGGCGATGCGCGTAACGCCGCGCGGCAGCGGGGAAATCCGCGCGCGGGGCGAGGGGCAGTTCGCGCAGGCAGCGAATCATCGCCGGGATGCGCCCTTTGCCGTGCGAGGGGCCAAACAACGGGCGGCCCTCGGCGAGAGGCGCAATCGCCAGGCGGTCGCCGTGGCTCAACGCGAGATAGCCGAGGCCCGCCGCCAGCCTTTTTGCGGCCCAGAACTTTGAGGGCTGGCCCCAGTTCATCGAGGCCGAGTTGTCGAGCAGAATGTGGACGGCCGCCTCTTTGGGCCGCTCGCCGAGTTTGACGAAGACGTGCTCGGCGCGGGCGGAGGCGTTCCAATCCACGTGGCGCAGGTCGTCCCCTGGCAGATAGAGGCGATGCTCGCGGAAGTCATTGGAAGGCAGGCGGCGCAGAGAGGGTCGCTGCCCGGCGGCCAGCGCGTCGCCGCGCAAGTAGCGGCTGGCGCGGAGGGTGAGCCGGTCGAGGCGGCGGAGGAAACTCAGGTCGTCGAGGGCGTCGCTTGCCTCCTCAGACTTCACTGCGTCCCGCTCAGGAGGCGCGCTCCCGCTAAGGCGTCGAAAAATATCCTTGAACCACATCTCGCCATCTCCACGGGTAACTCAGCGGGTCAGGCCCTGACGCTCCCCCCACTCCACCCGCTCCCCCCTGCCCGAAGGATGAGACTTCGCCCGAGGCAGGTTCGCCCGTGTCCGGGCGGCTCGGTCCTTGCAGCGCGCCGAGTTCAGTAGAAGGAATTTGCCCCTCCGGCAGTTCGACGACCTGGCCTTCAGCGCTCAGGCGGCCGGTGGGCGCGCCCGCCTGGACCTCGCGCCCGGCGGTGACGCCGAAACCGGCGCTCCCGCTTTGACTGGAATCCGCGCCAGAGGCGTTGGCCTCGCCTGCTTGGCGCTGCGCGCGTTCCAGGTCTTCGACGATGCGGGCGAGGGCCGAGAAGCCCTCGGCGGCCTGGGCAGGATCGGGGCTTTGCAAATCTTCGGCGGCCTGCTGAAGCTGTTCAGCCAGATCGGGCGAGGCGGCGCGCAGCGCCTCGGCAGCCTGTCGGAGTTGCTGCGCGAGGGCGTCGCGCGCCGCCTGGCCGACGGCGCGCGCGTCCTCGGCCAGGCGGCGCAAGTCACTGGCGGCCTGCGCGGCGTCGCCCTGCTCGAGCGATTGAGAGGCCGATTGCGTCGCCGAAGTCTCGGCGAGCGACTGCGCCAGCGCGTCGAGGGCCTGTTGCGCGGTGAGCGGGTCAACGTCGAGCGAGTCAGATTGAGCGGAGTCGCTGGACACAAAGGGAGAGCGGCCTCCGCTCAGTTCGGGCGGGAGGCCGGGGAGCGGGACAACCGGCTCAGCGCCCAGCGGCGGGAGGGGCAGGTAATCCACCGAGGAGGGTAAAGGCGGGCGCAGAGCGGAGACATTCAGGTTCACCGCCAACGCCGCGAGGGCGACCACGCCGCACACTTCCAGATCCATCCAGGGCGCGGCGCGCTGCTGCGCAAAGCGTGCGCGGGCCGAAGCGAGGATATTTTCTGCATCCTGCAGGAGGCGCGCCTCGATGGGGTTGCGCGGTTCACGCGCGGCGACTTCGAGCGCAGTGGCGAGTTGGTCGCGCGCGTCGAGCGCGGCGTCCATGCGGCGCACGAGGCCGGGCAAATGAATGGGCCAGAGGGCCAGCGCGCCGAAGAGACTGACGAAGGCGGCCAGGCGGACGAGGCCCCATTGGGTGAAAGGCCAGTGGAAAGAGGCCGAGAGGAGTTGACCGAGGGCGGCGAGGGCGAGGGCCAGCCACGCGGCGCGGAGGGCGAGGCGCAGCAGCCGCCAGCCCCATAACGGGCGGAGGGCGGTGAAGACAAGCCGGTGAAAATGAGAGGCGGTGAACATGCTTGCGGTGATGCGAGAGTATATACCGCCGGCCGGGGGACGGAGTTCAGGCGGCGCCCGCCGACTCAGCCCAAAACCGCGCCCGGCCCTCGTCGGTGGCGACGATGGGGTACACGACGTGCGGAGGCGACTTGAGGTGGAGACGCCAGCGAATGACAAGCGGGTCGGATTGGAAGGACATATCCAGAGGCTCGATATCCTGCAACGGTCGCTGCTGCCGCGCCCTGCCCCAATTCGCCTTAAGTTCAGCGTAATCTGCTATTTCTATAAAACCCTCATCGGTTTTCGACTCTTATCCTGGAAGAACTCATAGGCGCGGTGGGCGAGGAAAAGCGCGGCGGCGAGGAGGGCGAGGTAGATTGCCCACCTCGCCCCAGCCGCGCGGCGGGCGCGGAGGCCGGCCAGGAGGGTCGTGGCGCGCTGGGCGCCGTCGGCGTCGCCGATGGCTTGCAGGCGCGAGGCGAGGGCCAGCAGCCCGGTTTCGGTCGCGTCAAATTGGCCGAGGGCCGCCAGTTGGCTCGCGGCATCCAGTTGGACGCGCAAGGCCAACCCTTCGCGGGCGCGGGCTTCGTAAGCAGCCACCTCCGCCAGGCGTGAAGTCTCCGGCAAGGACTGATATGCGGCGCGGGCCTGCGCGGCGAGGTCGAGCGCAAGTTCGTAATCGCCGTTCAGCACCGCATCGCGCACGGCCTTGACGAATTCGGCGGCGACGACGCCCTGCCGGGCGATGGCATAGAGCGCCTCGGCTTGCGAAACTTTTTCGGCTTGACCGGTGGCGACGAGAAATGGAAGCGCGTAATCCAGGCCGCGCAAGACCTGCGCGTACGCCCCCTGGTTGAGCGCGCCCTCAAACGGCGTCAGGTCGTAATTGAACAGCACGTTGACCGGCCAGCGCGTCTCGAGATAAGCCGGCAGGTAGTCGAGCCAGTCGAGTTCGAGGCGGTCAACCGGCTTGCCGTAGACTTGCGCGAGCGCAGCGCGATAGCCGCCGAGGTCGGGGACGGCGCGCGCAAATTCAATCAGTTTGCCGAAGCCGTAAGTGTCAACGAGGAAAGCGGCGATGGAGAGGCTCTGGGGATAGGCAATTTCGTGGTCGAGATAGACCCAGGGGCCGTCGAGGAGCTCGCTCCACGGGAACAGCTGGTTGTTCGCCAGCGCGGCTTCGACTTTATCGCGGGACGCTCGAGTCTGCGGCGAAGGAAATTCCACATATTGGTTGAAACCGACTTCGAGGCCGGGGGGGAGGCCGCCGTCTGAGAGGCGGCTGAGGAACAGCCCGTTGAGTTCATGGCGGAGGACGTTGAGGATTTCGTCGGAAGTGAAGAGGTCCGCAGGGAACGGCGCGACGATGGCAATCTCGCGCGCGCCGAGGTGGGCGTGAAAGGCGTCGTCGCCGAGGCGCGGGGCGAGGGCGTTGAGCCGGGCGAACTGGTCCCGGCTGGAATACAGGCGGACGTTGACGGGCGTCTCAAGCGTCTCGTCATAGAGCGCCGAGAGTTGGGCGTAAATGGCGTTGACCGCCTCGGCCTGGCGGCCGGCGAAAAGGGCGACCTCGGCCTGGTAGTCGAGGGGGTAGAGGAGGGTGAGCTGGCCGACTTCAGTCGAGAGCCAGGGGGTTTGAGCGGAGGCGGGGGAGACGGACCACACGTATTGCGCAATCAACAATGCGCAAAGCATATTGCGTATCGCATATCGCGTATTTCTCAGCGCAGGTCGTGGATATTGCGTACCGGGCATTTACGCTTCCGCGATCACTTTCTTCACCGTCGTCTCCCGCCCTTCGTTCCACGCCGTCGTGAACGCGGCTTCGTCGAGTCCGGCGCGGGCGAGCGAGAGCGTCTGCTCGTATTCGGCGCGCTCGACCGGCGGGATGGGCGCGCCGATCATCTCACGGATGGCCTGCGCCGTGCCGAGCAGGCGCGCGGCCTTCTCCCCATGCCCCTGGACGGCGTAAACCCCGGCCAGCCCTTCCATCGCCTCGGCAATGCCGTGCTTGTCGCTCACCTCTTTGCGCAGGGCGAGGCTCTCCTTGAACAACTCCAGCGCGCGGACCAGATCGCCCTCGGCGCGCGCGACGCGGCCCAGGCCATTGAGCGCGACGGCCGTGTTCCGCTTGTCCCGCAAATCCCGGTACAGCGCCAGGCTCTCAGCCAGCGCCTCCCGCGCGCCCGCATAGTCGCCCTGGACGTGCGCGACGAGGCCGAGGCCGGATAACGCAAAGGCTATGCCGTACTTGTACTCATGCTGCCGGTGGAAAGCCAGGCTTTCCTGCCACAACTGCGCCGCGCGCTCGTTATCGCCCTGATAGTGGGCCACCAGCGCAAAATGATCGAGCAGGAAGGCGTAATCCTCCCGGTCGCTGATTTCCTGCGCGTGCTCCAGGCTCTCGTTGAGCGCGTCGGTCGCGCGCTGAAAGTCGCCCTGATAGCAGGCCACCAGTCCCCGCGAACTGAAGGCGCTGACGATGCCCCACTGGCTCCCCAGCTCGTGCTGCAGGGCCTGGCTCTCGTCGAACAGCCTGGCGGCCTGCCGGAAATCGCCGCGCCGGAACGCGATGACTCCCAGACGACCGAGCGAGGTGGCTATCCCGGCTTTGTCGCCCAGCTCGTGGAAGAGCGCCAGGCTTTCCTCCAAAAGCTTCGTCGAGCGCGCGTAATCGCTCTCGAGCCGGGCGAGATACGAGAGTGAACCGAGCGCAACCGCGAGACCCCAGCGATCACCCGTCCCCCGGAATAACTTCGCGCTCTCCTCCCAGTTTCCGCGCGCTTCCTCATAATCGCCCCGGTCGTGCGCGGGCCAGCCTTGATTGAACAACACCAGCGCGGCGCCCCACGCGTCTCCCAGCTCCTGAAACAGTTTCCGGCTCTCGTCGAGGTGCTCGGCGGCCGGCGCGTACTCGCCATAGTTCACCGCCCGCGCCCCGAGGCCGCGCAGGCTGAACGCCATCCCCCATTTGTCTCCGACCTCTCGGCTTAATGCGAGGGCCTCGGCGTAGAGCGGGGCTTCGGCCTCGCCCTCGTTCGCCAGCCACGCCGCGCCATAGAGGGCCTTGGCGCGCGCCTGCTTGGCGCACTCGGCGGCCTCCGGCGAAGACGCAGCGCTCGCCAGATTGACGCTCTGCTGAAGCAGCTCGTTCAGCCATTCGCGTCCCTCGTCCCAGTAGCCGCGCAGGTACCAGAAGCGCGCCAGGTCGCCCGCGATGCGCAGGCCGGCCTCCAGCGCGCCGCTTTTCAGCGACCATTTCATCGCCGCGCGAAAGTTGTCGTGCTCGGTCTCCAGCCGGGCGAGCCACTCCAGTTGGTCGGCGCGGCGCAGGCCGGGTTCGGCTTCCTCCGCCAAACGCAGAAAATAGTCGCGATGCCACGCCCACACGGCCTCGGCCTCCCCCGTCTCTTTCAGCTTCTTCTGCGCGTACTTCCGCAGGAGTTCGTGCATCTCGTAGCGGCCGGAGGCGCTGCGCCGCAGGAGCGATTTGTCCACGAGCGCCGAGAGCAGCGGCAGCGTTGCGCCCGCCACCTGCTCCGCCGCCTCGCGCTGAAACCCGCCCCAGAAGACGGACAGCTTGCGGAAGACGTCCCGCTCGTCGCCCGCGAGGCGGCCCCACGCATGGTCGAAGACCGCCTGCACGCTGCGGTGCCGCTCGGGCACGTCGCGCATGGTGGTGCGGAGGAAGCTCAGGTTGCGTTCGATCTCGCCCGCGATCTCGGCGCACGAGAGCGCGCGCACCCAGGCGGCCGCCAGCTCGATGCCGAGCGGCATGCCCGCGACCAACTCGCAGATGCGGACGACGGCGGCGCGGGCCTGCGGCGAGAGCTGGAAACCGGCGTCCACGCGGCGCGCGCTCTGGAGGAACAATTTGATCGAGCCGTAGGTTTCGGCGTCTTCGCTTTCGCTCGGCGGGACGCGCATCCCCTGGACCTCGTACAGCCATTCGCCGTGCAGGTTGAGCCGCTCCTGCGAGGTGACCAGGAGTTTCACCTGCGGCGCGACGCCGAGGATTTCGGCGAGGAGTCCTGCGCCGTCGAGCAGATGCTCAAAGTTATCCATCACCAGCAGCATCCGCCGGTCGCTCAGGTAATTGAGCAGCTGCACGCGCGGGTCTTCGCCGCCGTAGAACGAGAACTTGAGCCCCTCGGCCACGGTCGAGAGCAGGTAGTCCGCCGCGCTCACAGGCGCGAGCGGGACGAAGCCGACCCCGTCGGGGAAGGAGGGCGCCCGGGCGGCTGCGGCCTCCAGGGCGAGCCGGGTTTTGCCGATGCCCCCCGGCCCGATCAACGTCAACAACCGGCAGTCGGGATTGGCGAGGTGCGCCGCGATCTCGGCCAGCTCGCGCTCCCGGCCGACGAACGGCGTGGGCTGGGCGGGCAGGTTGGTCAGCGGGGCGCGCGGCGCGGGCCGGGCGCTTTCCCAGGCGTCGAGCGCGTCGCGCACTTCCGCCGCCGAAGCCGGCCGGTCGGCCGGCGACTTGCTCAGCAGCCGCACGATGAGCGCGTCGAGCGTGGGCGGGATTTCGGGGTTGACCTCGCGCGGCGGGACGACGGGCGCGTGCAGGTGTTGCGAGATCACCAGGAGGGGGTCGTCGCCGGTGAACGGCAGCCGCCCGGTCGTCAATTCGTAGAGCATCACGCCGAGCGCGTACAGGTCCGATTGCGGGCTGGACGCCTGCCCGAGGAACAGCTCGGGCGCGAGGTAAAACGGCGTGCCCACAATCGCGCCTTCGCTCGTGATGCGCGAGGTCGGGGTGCGCGCGAGGCCGAAGTCCATCAGTTTGGCCGCGCCGTCGGGCGCGAGCAGGACGTTCTCCGGCTTGAGGTCACGGTGGATGATGCCGTGCCGGTGCGCTTTCTCCAGCGCGGCGCACAGCTGCCGGGCGATGGCGACCGTCTCGGCGAGGGCCGCTTCGCGCGGGCGGCGCGTGTGGAGGGATCCGCCCTCGATCAGCTCCATGACGATGCATGGGACCTTGCCCCCGTGCGCGGGCAAATCGGCCTCGCCCACGTCGTAGACCGGGACGATGTTGGGGTGTGTGAGCCGGGCGGCGGCCTGCGCCTCGCGCAGCCAGCGCGCGCGGCCCTCGGTCCCAAGGCCGCTCGCTACGAGGACTTTGATCGCCACCGGGCGGTCGAGCAAGGTGTCGTGCGCGCGGTAGACCACGCTCATCCCGCCCCGGCCGATCTCAGACTCAAATCGGTAGCGGGCGGTGAAAGCCGGCTGGGGCGGCTGTCCCGCCGAAGCCTGGCCATCCCGCGTGAGCCGCTCGTATAACTCCCGGGTCTGGGCCGACGGTTCGACGCCCAAGTCGCCGCGCAGGGCGTGGGCGCACCGCTGGAAGGTCGCCGCCACCCCGGCATGATCGCCGAGGCCGTGATGCGCGGCCATCAGCGCGCGGAAGGCCGGTTCGGGCGAGCGTGAGAGCGCAATCCACTGTTCGCCCCACTGCAGCACTTCCACCCACCGCTGGGCCTCGGTCAACTGGTTCAGCAGCGTATTGAGCTTTCGCTCGACGACGCTGCGCAATCGCTCGCGCTCGGCGACCACCCACTCCTGGTAGAAGCCAGGCAAGAGTTCGCCGCGATACAGCGAGACGACACGGATCAAATCGTCGGCGGAGGCGCCGTCGGGGATCGGCCCATCCAGAACCGCCGTGTCCAGCCAGTAGTCCGAGCGGGCGTCGAAGGCGATGGACAGGTCATCCACGAGGAAGTAGGCGCGGTGAGGCGGGATGGCGTGGCGAACGTGCCAGAGGGCCTGCCGGAGGTTGCGGCGGGCGTTCGCCTCCGGCACATCGGGCCAGAGCAGGCCGGCCAGTTTTTCGCGCGGGTGCTGCGCACCGGGGTTGAGCAGCAGGTAGGCGAGGAGCGACTGGGCCGGGCGCGAGGGGATGACGACCACCGCGCCGTCCAACCGAATCTCAAACTGCCCTAGCAGCCTGGCTTCGAGCATAGCGACTTCCTCTGTGTTTGCGCAAAGCGGAACAAGGGAGCCAAGTTAAGCGAGGACCACCGAACAGCCATAGTATAGCACGTCCGGTCGAGCGGCCAGGGTTCAATGACCTAGACTTTCGTACAGTTTTTCTAAAAGACGCTGAGATGACGCTGGCAGAGACGCTCGCCGACGCAGCCTCGCTAAACTGACAGGAAGACTTGGAGAAGCAAGGGGGCAAAGGCGAAACACATGGTGGGAAGGAAACCGGAGGTCAGCATGTTCAGTATGCTTGATGAGCAAGCCGCCGCCTATCGACGGCGCGAGGCGATGCAGGAGGCCGAAATTGACCGGCTGCTCCAGGGGATGGACGCGCCCCGCCGCCAGCCGAGGAGACACCGGCTGCTGGTCATGCTTGTGCTCGGCGGGGCCGCGCTCGCCGCGTTGGCCGTGCTGGCGCGAATCGTGGAAGCGGGAATGAGCGGCGGACTGTTGAGCCTGGGGATGTAATCGTCAAGACGGTCGAGTCGAGCCTGGGGGCGCTAAGAAAAGAGCCGCCGGAGTCTTCTCCTTCCTCCTCCTCTGGCGGCTCTTGGTTGTCGCCCTTCGCGCTCATTCCACGCGGCTTTGCCCATCGCTACTAAACCGCTCAACGGTTGGCGTTCAGGCGCGCGGCTGGAGGGCGCAGCCTCCGCGGTTACCGGACCTGGCGCTTGCGCTGTTGGTGAGCTTCCAGCGCCGCGTTCGCCTGCGCCATCAAGTCGGCGAGGGGCAAGGCAGCCTCGGGGTTGTACCACACCCATCCCGCGCTGAGGGAAAGACTATACGGGCGCGCGGCGGAGGCTGTGAGACCGGCCAGCGCCTCGTTCAACCGCGCGGCCAGCGCGTCGGCGTCCTTGTCGCGGACGCCCATCGCCAGAAAAGCAAACCCGTCGCCGCCGAGCCGTCCCATCACGTCGGCTTCGCGGAAATTGCTCCGCAAAATGCCGGCGACTTGCGTCAGCGCCCAATCCCCTTCGGCCCGTCCGTGTTTTTCATTGATCTCCTGCAGGCGGTCGAGGGCGAGCGCGACGAGCACGAGGCCGTGCTGAACGCGCTTGGCAAGCCTGAGGTATTGCTCGGCCAGGATCAGGAAAATGCGGCGGTTGTAGAGGCCGGTCAACGGGTCGGCGAGGGCGAGATCGGCTTGAAGCCGTTGATGCTCGACCGCATAATGCAACACCCGCGCCAGCATCCGGCGGTCGAACTGGCCTCTGAGCAGATAATCCTGCGCGCCCCGCGCGACGGCCTCCCTCCCCAGCGCTTCGTCGTCGGCGCCGAGCAGCGCCACCACCGGCGCCAGCGGCATTTTGGCGCGCACGCGGTCGAGCGCTTCGAGGCCGCGCCCGTCCGGCAGGGAGAGCGATAACAGGAGGACATCGGCGCCCGCGCG
>DATDRS010000416.1:0-15704 GCA_035291605.1 Anaerolineales bacterium
GTTTAGACCTGGACGAAATACAGAAACTGATGGGCCACGCCGACCCGCGCGCCACGGCCCACTACCTGGAAGGCGCTCCCCCGCCGCACGCCAAAGCCAAACGCATCACACTCAAATGAAGAGGGGTTCGTGTCTTCACCCATTCCTCCCTGCCCGCACGGTCTCAATCAGCTTCTTGAACTCCCCGTCCTCCGGCGCACGGCGCGCGCCTTCTTCCAGCACGCGAAGCGCTTTGGCGTAGCGCCCTATTTGCGCCAGGGCCACGCCCGCATCTTTGTAAAAACGCGCCTCCGAGGGCTTGAGCGCGATGGCTTTCTGAAAGTGCAGCGCGGCCAGCGCCCACTGGCCCCGCCGCCGGTACGTCTGCCCGAAGTGGTACATGCCCAACGCGCCGTGCGCGTCTTTGTCGAGCCTGACGACGAGCCGTACCCGCGCCCGCCGGCGGCTGAGGATGGCGAGCGCGGCGACCAGGGCGATCAGTCCGCCCGCGGCAAAGTTGATGATGGCGGCGGCGAGGCCTAAGTATCCCACGGCTGCGCCGATCATCGCCCACAGCATGTCGGCGAGCACAACGCCCAGCGCGACCGCATAGACAGAGTCCATGTCGGTGTAGAGCATCAGAAAGAGAACCACCCACAGCAAATCTCGCGCGAAAGCGCCGGCAAAGGGGCCGGTCGTGGTCCCCGCTTTGGCCCAGGTCAGGAAGTCGCCGAAGAAGATTGTGATGAACGCGAAGCGCTCGAACATCCGGATCATCCAGGGTTCGACCATCCCCTGTGCGATCCCGATGGCGGTGATTGGGCCGAGTGTTTGGAAGATCGCCAATTGCAGATTCAGCCCGGTCAGGAGCAGCAGGCTGTTCTGGAACGTCCGGCGTCCCTCCCATTCGCCCATCGTGAGCAGACTCCGCCCGCAGTGGGGACAGGTTGTGTCGGTTTCTTGAGTCAGTTTGCCGCAATAGGCGCACTGATAGGGATCTTCGTCGGGATCGGGTGGGGCGACGGCGAGGGGTGGGGGGCTGGCGGCGGGTGCCGGCTGGGGCCTGGGCGGCGGCTCAGAGCCGGGCGGGGCCTGGGGTTGGGCGATGCCCATCTGTTTCCGCAGCTCCCGCAGTTGGGCCTGGGCCGGCGCGTTGTGCGGGTTGAGCGTCACCGCGTTTTCCAGCGCTGTCAGCTTGTCGTTGGGATCGTCCACCGCCGCGCTCAGCCACAGCCACGCCGGTTCGCTGCGCTCGTCCGCCTCCACCACTTTCAGCAGCAATTCCCGCCCGCGCGCCCGGTCCCCCTGCCGGATGGCGGCGATGCCCTCTTTGAGCAGATGCTGAATCTCGGCGGTTTCCATACGCAAAAGGATTATACTCCCGCTTGACCTCACCCCCGGCCCCATTCCTGACCATGCCTCCTTCGACGGCGCTCAGGACGCACAGTCGGGAGAGGGCGGAGGAGGTGAGGAAAACCAGCGTGGTATAATCGAAACACCTCACACTCGCACACAGTTTTCGGGCGCGCCTCGCGCCGGCGCTGGCAAGGAGCAGGAAGGATGTCCGGGCATTCAAAATGGAAGACCATCAAACATCAAAAAGGGGTTGCCGACGCCCGCAAAGGGCAGCTGTTCACGCGCCTGGCGCGCGAAATTGCGATCGCGGCGCGCGAAGGCGGGGGCAGCCTCGAATCCAACTTCCGGCTTCGCCTGGCGGTGGACAAAGCCCGCTCCAACTCGATGCCCAAAGACAACATTGAGCGCGCGATCAAGCGCGGCACGGGTGAAGACAAAGACGCCGCGGCGTTTGAGTCGGTCATGTACGAGGGCTACGGCCCTCACGGCGCGGGGCTGTTGTTTCAGGTCGTCACCGACAACAAGAACCGCTCGGTGGCCGACCTGCGCCGCGTGTTGACGCGCGCCGGCGGCTCGATGGCCGAGGCGGGCGCGGTCGCGTGGCAGTTCACCCGCAAAGCCTATATCGCCGTCCCCGCCCAGGGCAACGACCCGGAGGAGATCTTCGAGGTCGCCGTCGAGGCCGGGGCGGACGACGTCATCCCGGGCGAAACCGAAATTGAGATTTTCGCTCCGGCCGAGAGCTTCCACGCCGTGGCGCAGGCGCTGGAGAAGGCGGGGATCAAGCCCAAAGAGTCCGAGCTGCGCATGGAGCCGAACCAGAAGATAGAGCTTGACCCCGACTCCACCGTGCAGGTGATGAAGCTCATCGAGCAGATCGAAGAGCTGGACGAAGTCCAGAACGTTTACACCAACGTCGAGTTCACCGACGCCGCGCTGGCGGTGATGGCGGCGTAATCCGTATTGCGTATTGCGTCGTAGCAGTAAACGAGTATCCGCAATCCGCAATCCGCAATCCGTGAATGCTCGTCCTCGGCATTGACCCCGGCACCGCGACCACCGGCTACGGCCTCGTGCGCGAGGCGGAGAGCGGGCCGGCGTCGGTGGCCTACGGGACGATCCAGACCCCGGCCGGCGCGCCGATGCCCGAGCGCCTGCGTACGCTTTATCGCGAGTTGCAGAAAATCATCGCTCTCCACAGGCCGGACTCCGGCGCTGTAGAAAAGTTGTTTTTCCAGAAGAACGTGACGACGGCGATGACGGTGGGGCAGGCGCGGGGCGTGGCGCTGCTGGCGCTGGCCGAAGCCGGGGTGAGTGTGGGCGAATACACGCCGCGCGACGTGAAGCAGGCCGTGGCCGGCTACGGCGGCGCGGATAAGCGGCAGGTTCAGCAAATGGTGCGCGCCATCCTCAACCTGCCCGAAGTCCCCCGGCCGGATGACGCCGCCGACGCGCTGGCGATTGCCATCTGCCACTTGCATTCTCTGAAGATGAAATCACTCACAGGATGATCTCCTCCCTCCGCGGCGCCGTCCTCCAGATCAACCCTGACTCGCTCGTCGTCGAAGCCGGCGGGGTGGGTTACAAGGTGTTTGTCCCAGCTTCGGTGTTCGACGGCCTGGACGGCGTCGGGCGCAGCGTTTTTCTCCACACGCACCACATCTTCCGCGAAGACGGGCAGGCGCTCTACGGCTTCTCCACCGAAGAGCAGCGGGCGCTGTTTGAATTGCTGCTGACCGTGCAGGGGGTGGGGCCGAAACTGGCGCTCGCCGTGCTATCGTCGCTGTCAATTGACGTGCTGCGGAGCGTGGTGGCGCAGGAACAGCCGGAAGTCATCAGCCGGGTAAAGGGCGTGGGGAGGAAGACGGCGGAGAAGATCGTGTTCTCACTCAAGGACAAGCTCGGTCCGGCGTTCGGGCTGGAGATGATCACCCGCGTGAGCGACGTGGACACCGAAGTCATCGCCGCGCTCACGACGCTGGGCTACAGCGTCGTCGAGGCGCAGGCGGCGGTGCAATCCATCCCGAAGGGCGAAGGCAAGGCGGTCGAGGAGCGGGTGCGGCTGGCGCTGCAATATTTTGCCGCGCCGTAAAGGTATTGTGTCATACTGAAAGGGAGCAGGATGCTCAAGGACTCAAAGATTGCCTTCATCGGCGCCGGCGCGATGGCCGAAGCGATGATCGAGGGCTTATTGAGCAAAGACATTGCTCAAAAGCAAAATATCGTCGCCTCCGGGCCGCGCGACGAGCGGGGGAAGGCCCTGCAGGAAAAATACGGCGTGGGCATCACCACCGATAACGCGCAGGCGGCGAAGGGCGCAGACGTGGTCGTGCTCTCGGTCAAACCCCAGGTGCTTCCGGGCGTCCTCCCGGCGTTGAAAGGGAAAGTCAGGCCGGAGGCGCTGGTCTTGTCCATCGTGGCCGGGGCGCGCATCGAAAACATCATCACCGGCCTGAGCCACGGGAGTGTGGTGCGCTCGATGCCCAACACCCCGGCGCAGATTGGCGAGGGCATCACGGTGTGGATCGCCGCGCCGGGCGTGACCACGACCCAGCGGGAGCAGGCCCGCATGCTGCTCGGCGCGCTGGGCCAGGAAGTCGAGGCCGACGACGAAGACCAGCTCGACATGGCGACGGCGCTCTCCGGGACCGGCCCGGCGTACGTGTTCCTGTTCATGGAAGCGCTGGTGGATGCGGGTGTGCACCTGGGCTTCTCGCGCCGCGTGGCCGAGCAGCTGGTGGTGCAAACGGTGAAAGGCGCAGTAGATTTTTACCATTATTCGCCCAGCCATCTCGCGCGCCTGCGGAACCAGGTGACCTCGCCGGGCGGCACTTCGGCGGAGGCGTTGTATTACCTGGAAAAAGCGGGTTTTCGCACCGCCATCTCGCGGGCGGTGTGGGCGGCCTACGAGCGCAGCGTGGCGCTGGGGAGCGGGCGCAAGCGGGGGCATAAACCGGATGGGGAGAAGTGATGGATATCCCGCGCCGCATATCGCCTCAACCTGATCCAATCCTGGCCCGGGTGGAACGCATCTTTTTCCCGAATGGCCTGACGCTGGAAGACCGGGTCCGCATGGCTGTGCGTGCGGCAAAGCTGGAGATGGAGCCGAAGTGGATTGAAATTTTGCGCCAACTGCCTCCTGGAATAAAGATCTATCAGGCCTTTTGTCTATGGAATATGGCGCGAGACGCGCTTTATATGCAGGGCATCCGGCGTGGCCTGTCGCCCGAGGAAGCGATGCAGGAGGCAGCGCGACGATTGATCGCAACAAAAAACGTGGTATGAGACCACCTGACTCTGCAGATCAAAAAGCTTTTGTCCGGCGGTTGGTGACCTTGCTGGAACAATTGGGCATCCGTTATGCAATCGGCGGTTCGGTGGCGGCTATGGCCTATGGTGAGCATCGTTTCACCGCAGATATTGACATGGCCTTGCTCGCCGACACAGAAGAGCTGGCTCGTCTCGTTGAAGCAGTAAGCGCCTGGCACATCTACATCGCGCCGCTCGAAGCGATTGTGGAGGAGGACATTCCGCACGGTTTGCCCTTCAATATCTACGATGGCGCAGCCGGTGCCAAAGCCGATTTGTATGTTGTTGCCGATAGCGGCTTGCCCGGTTCAGCCATGCGACGACGGCGACGAATTCGCTCCGATGAGGTCGGCCTGGAGGCATGGTTTCTTGCGCCAGAAGACGTCATCCTCTATAAGCTGGACTATTTTCGCCGGAGTGAAGGGGTTTCCCAGAAGCATCCCAAGGACATCGCCAAGATGCTGGCTGTCAGCGGTGATCAGTTAGACCTGGCCTATATCGAAAGGTGGGCCTCAGAAATCGGCGTCCTGGATTTATGGCAGGCGCTCTGGGACGAATTTCAGAAGAAGTGACCAGTTTCGTTTGTGAACCACTGGACAATTCATCTTGATTAAAGTATATTTCTGCTGCGCCATTGCTGAGACTAACAGGTACAGGATGGTGTAAAACAACGGCGCCTTTGCTTCTCGCGCCGCCCTCGCCTATACTCGGAACTCACCCGGCTTGGCCTCCGCATCTCGCGCCCAAGCCGGACTGTTGATAATTACTTTCACTCTCGGAGGCCTGATGTCCGACTTCGTCAAAGAGCTTACCCTTTCGCTCCAAAAACAGATTGAAGCCTATGCCCCCAAGATTGAGGCCCAGGATGTCGGCGCCGTCCTCGAGGCGGGCGACGGCATCGCGCGGGCAAGCGGCCTGGGCGCGGTCCGGGCGCAAGAGCTCGTCCAGTTTGCGAATGGCGTCATGGGCGTCGCGTTCAACCTCGAACGGGACTCGATCGGCGTCATCATCATGGGCGACTACAGCGAGATAGATGAAGGCATGCTCGTGCGCAGCACCGGGCGCATCATCTCCATCCCCGTCGGCGATGCGATGATCGGGCGCGTGGTGAACGCCCTCGGCCAGCCCGTGGACGGCAAAGGCCCGATCAACACGGACAAGTACCGGCCGATCGAGCGCATCGCGCCGGGCGTCGTCGAGCGCAAAGACGTGAAGCGCCCGGTGCAGACCGGCATCAAGCCGATTGACGCGATGATCCCCATCGGGCGCGGCCAGCGTGAGCTGATCATCGGCGACCGGCAGACGGGCAAGACCGCCCTCGCGATTGACACGATCATCAACCAGAAGGGCAAAGACCTGATCTGTATTTACGTGGCGATTGGGCAGAAGAAAGCGCAGATCGCCCGCGTCCTGGGCACGTTCGAAAAGTACGGCGCGATGGATTACACCACTATCGTCATCGCCGCCGCCGACGAACCGGCGGCGATGCAGTATTTCGCCCCTTACGCCGGCTGCGCGCTGGGCGAGGAATTCATGGAGACGGGGCGCGACGCGCTCATCGTCTACGACGACCTCTCCAAGCACGCCTGGGCCTACCGCCAGGTTTCTCTGCTCCTCCGCCGCCCGCCGGGGCGCGAGGCCTATCCCGGCGACGTGTTCTACCTCCACTCCCGCCTGCTGGAGCGCGCGGCGCAGCTTTCCGACGAGCGCGGCGGCGGCTCGCTCACGGCGCTGCCCATCATCGAGACCCTCTTGAGCGACGTTTCCGCATACATTCCGACCAACGTCATCTCCATCACTGATGGACAGATCTATCTCGAAAGCGATCTGTTCTATTCCGGCATCCGCCCGGCGGTGAACGTAGGCATCTCGGTGTCGCGCGTAGGCGGCGACGCCCAAACCAAGGGCATGAAGCAGGTGGCCGGCCAGCTCAAGGGCGATATGGCCGCCTTCCGCGAGCTGGCCGCGTTCGCCACCTTCGGCTCTGACCTCGACAAGGCCACTCAGCGCCAGCTGGACCGCGGCTACCGCCTGACCGAGATCCTCAAGCAAGTGCAGTATGAACCGCAGTCGCTGGAGAACCAGGTCATGGTCATCTACGCCGGGACGCGCGGCTATTGCGACAACGTGCCGGTGGATCGGATGAAGGCGTGGGAGGCCGCGTTCCTGCGGTTCATGGAGACTTCCAACCCCGAGATCGGCCGGGACATCGGCGAGAAGAAAGTCATCTCCGAAGAGACCGAGGCCCGGCTGAAGGAAGCCATCAAGGCGTTCAACGCGGGCTGGCAGGGGTAGCGCAGTCAATAGCCGTCAGGGATCAGTAAACAGTGATCAGTTTCACGGATGACTGATCACGGATCATGGGTGACTGGCAATTGAACGATGGCCTCTCTACGTAACATGCGGCTCCGCATGCGGAGCGTCAGAAATATCTCCCAGGTGACCAAGGCGCTGGAGGCGGTGAGCGCCTCGAAGGTGCGCCGCGCCCAGCAGGCCGTGCTGAACACGCGCGCCTATGCGGGCAAGGCCTATCAGGTGCTGCAGCACCTGAGCACGCAGCCCGGCACGGCGGCCAGCCTGCACCCGCTGCTGGCGAAGCGCGGCGCGGTGAAGAGCATCACCGTCGTGCTCATCACCAGCGACCGCGGCCTGTGCGGCGCATACAACACCAACATGGTCCGCACGGCGATGGCGTTCGCGCGCGAGCGCAAGAACACGCCGATCAAGTTCATCGCGGTGGGCAAAAAGGGGCGCGACCTGCTCCTGCGCCGCCGCCAGATGTTGATCGGCGAATTCGTCAACCTGCCGGGCAACCCGACGTTTGTGGACATCTCGCCGATTGGCCGCCTGGCCGTGGAAGAATTTCTCTCCGGCCGCGCGGACGAGGTTTACCTGGGCTATACCGACTACATTAATACGCTGCGGCAGGTGCCGCGCCTGAAGCTGCTTTTGCCGCTCAGACCGGAAGAGGCGCAGGAGGCCGTCGGCGGCGGGACGATGGCCGGCCTCAAAGGCCCGGCGGCGGCGTACATTTACGAGCCTTCTCAGGAAGGTCTGCTCGACGTGATCGTTCCGCGCTTCACCGAGCTGCAGATCTATCAGGCGGTTTTGGAGGCGATGGCGAGCGAGCACTCGGCCCGCATGGTGGCGATGCGCAACGCGACCGACGCCGCCAAAGACCTGCTGGGCGCGCTGCAAATCCAGTACAACAAAGCGCGCCAGCTCGCCATCACCAGCGACCTGCTCGACATCGTGGGCGGGGTGGAAGCATTGACGAAGGCGTCGAAGTCGTCGGGTGGTCGCGTCGTCGGATAGCCCACTCGTCTTTCGCCGAACGGCGGCAGCCTGAGCGACTATTCGACCGGATCACCCATAAACCAGAAGACTACTTGACCATTTGACCAGGAGTCCAGAATGGCAAAATCAACCGGCAAAGTCGTGCAAGTCCTGGGCGGCGTGGTGGACTGCGAGTTCCCCGAAGGAGGCCTGCCCGAGCTGTTTGACGCGATTGAAGTCCAGCGCCCCGGCCAGGACTCGCTCATCCTGGAAGTGGAGAAGCACCTGGGCAACAGCTGGGTGCGGTGCGTGGCGATGGACACCACCGACGGCCTGCCGCGCGGCGTGGCAGCCGTCGGCACGGGCGCGCCGATCCGCGTCCCCGTCGGCCCGGCCACTCTGGGGCGCATCTTCAACGTGCTGGGCCGCCCGATTGACAACGCGGGGCCGGTCGAGACGCAGGAGCGTTACCCCATCCACCGCCTGGCGCCCAAGTTCGAAGAGCAGGCCACGAGCGTGCAGGTCTTCGAGACCGGCATCAAAGTCATTGACCTCATCGCCCCCTTCACCAAGGGCGGCAAGACCGGCATCTTCGGCGGCGCGGGCACGGGCAAGACGGTCATCATCACCGAACTGATCTCCTCGGTCGCGCGCGTCCACAAGGGCAACTCGGTGTTCGTCGGCATCGGCGAACGCTCGCGCGAAGGCACCTCGCTCCGGCGCGAAATGATCGAGTCGGGCGTGATGAAAGACACGGTGATGATCTTCGGCCAGATGAACGAGCCGGCCGGCGTGCGCCTGCGGGTAGGCCTCACCGGCCTGACGATGGCCGAGTATTTCCGCGACCAGGGCAGGGACGTGCTCGTCTTCATTGACAACATCTTCCGCTTCGTCATGAGCGGCTCCGAGGTGTCGGCGCTGCTGGGCCGCATGCCTTCCGCCGTGGGGTATCAGCCGACCCTGGCCACCGAGATGGGCGAACTGCAGGAGCGCATCACCTCGACCAAGACCGGCTCGATCACCTCGATGCAGGCTGTGTACGTCCCGGCGGACGACTACTCCGACCCCGCCCCGGTGGCGACCTTCACTCACCTCGACGCGACCCTCGCGCTCGAGCGGAGCATCACGGAGAAAGGCATTTACCCGGCGATTGATCCGCTGGCTTCCACCAGCCGCATCCTCGACCCGAACATCGTGGGCGTCGAGCACTACGCCACCGCCCGCGAGGTGCAGCGCGTCCTCCAGCGCTACAAGAACCTGCAGGACATCATCGCCATCCTCGGCGTGGACGAGCTCTCCGAAGACGACAAGCTGCTGGTGGCGCGCGCGCGCAAGATCGAGAAGTTCTTCAGCCAGCCGTTTGTGACGGCCGAGCAGTTCACCGGCACGAAGGGCGTGTATGTGCCGATGAAAGAAACCGTGCGCTCCTTCCGCGAGATCCTCGACGGCCAGCACGACGACCTGCCCGAGGACGCTTTCCGCTACGTCGGCGCGATTGAAGATGCGGTGGCCAAGGCGGAGAAGATGGCCGCTTGAGGAGTCTCAATTCCCAACAGCCAAATCCCAATGTGAAGCCAGCGGGGTTTGGAGTCTGGGACTTGGGGTAAGGGATTTTGTCTATGCCTATTCGTTGCGAAATCGTCAGCCAGGACCGCATGGTGTTTGAGGGCGAGGTGGACATCGTCGTCGCCCCGGGGGCCGACGGCGAGATGGGGGTCCTCCCGCGCCACTCGCCGCTGCTGACCACCCTCAAACCCGGCGTGTTGAAAATCCGGCGCGGCGGGAGCGAGGAAATCTTTGCGGTGTCGGGCGGCTTCATGGAAGTGCGCCCGGACATCGTCACCATCCTCGCCGATGCGGCGGAGCACGCCGAGGAGATTGACGTGGCCCGCGCGGAGGAAGCCCGCCAGCGCGCGGAAGAGTCGCTCCGTTCCGGCGTCCCGCGCGCCTCGGAGGCCTACCTCGCCGCCGAGATGGCCCTGCGCCGCTCCAACCTCCGGCTGGAAGTGGCGCGCCGCCGCCGCGCGCCCCGGATGGAGACGCCGGGCAGTTCCGGTTAGCCTATCGCCAGGCCGCCCGCCGGCTCAAAATCTGCGGGCGGCTTGCGCCTGGTCAAACATGGGCCTGTTTTCAAAAGAGCTGGGCATTGACCTCGGCACCGTCAACGTGCTGGTGTGCGAGGGGGGCGAGGTGGTCCTCCACGAGCCGAGCGTCGTCGCCATCTCCGTCGCCGAACAAAAAATCGTCGCTGTTGGCCAGGAGGCCAAGGACATGTACGGGCGCGCGCCCGATAGCATCGAGGTCATGCGCCCGCTGCGCGACGGCGTGATCGCCGATTACGAGGTGACCGAACGGCTCCTGCACTACGTCATCACGAAGGTCTGCGGCCCCTTCCGTCTTTTCCGCCCCCAGGTCATCATTACCGTGCCCTACGGCGTCACCAGCGTCGAAAGCCGCGCGGTGCACGAAGCCACGCTGCAGGCCGGGGCCGGGGAGGTCTTCCTCATCCCGGAGCCGCTGGCCGCAGCCTTTGGCGCGGACCTGCCGGTCGCGACGCCCAGCGGGAACATGGTGGTCGACCTCGGCGGCGGCGCGACGGAGGCGGCGGTCGTCTCGATGAGCGGCATCGTCGCCGCGCACACCGCCCGCACCGGCGGCATGAAGCTGGATGAAGCGATCATGGGCTACGCGCGCAGGAAATACAGCCTGATCATCGGCGACCCGACGGCCGAAGAAGTGAAGATCCGCATCGGCGCGGCGCTGCCGCTGGACGAGGAAATGACGATGGAAGTTCAGGGGCGGGATCAGGTCACCGGCCTGCCGCGCAGCATCACCCTGAGCACCGGGGAAGTCGTCGAAGCCCTGCAGGAGCCGCTTGGCATCATCACCGGCGTGGTCAAGACCGTGCTGGAAAAGACGCTGCCAGAACTCTCCTCCGACATCATTGACCGGGGGATGGTGTTGTGCGGCGGCGTCAGCCAGCTGCGCGGCATTGACAAGCTGCTGACGAAGGAGACCGGCGTGCCGGCCTTTGTGGCCGAGAAGCCGCTGGCCTGCGTGGCGCTCGGCGCCGGCAAAGCCTTCAAGCACTTGACCGTGCTGCGGCGCGTGCTGGCGAGGCCGTAAAGGGAACGGCGCATTCCCAATTGCAAACTTCAAAGAGAAAAGAGTGCGCCGGGTGAAAGCCCGGCGCTTCTTAATCTTCTGGTCGTGCGTCTATGAGGACTGGCGCTTTGAAGCTTGAACTGCGGAGTTTGGAGTTAAACGTAAAACGTCATCCGCTGCAGGTGCACCACCGGGTCAATATACTGCACGTACACTTCTTCCGGGACGGCCAGGTTAATCGGCGCGTAGTTGAGGATGCCCCGCACCCCGGCTTGGACCAGTTCGTCGGTCACCTTCTGCGCCGCTTCGGCAGGCACGGCCACCATCGCCAGCGTGATGCCCCGCGCTCGGATCATCTCGCCCAGCCGCGCGGCGTCGTGGATTTCGAACCCATTAAGCTGGCCGCCGATCTTGGCCGGATCGCTGTCGAAAATCAGCGAGATGCGGAAGCCCCGGTTGCGGAACCCGTTGTAGTGGGCCAGCGCCCGCCCGAGGTCGCCCACCCCGACCAGAGCCACCTCCCACTCGTGATCCACCTTCAGAATCCGGCGGAGCTGCTCGATCAGGAACTGGATGTGGTAGCCCGTCCCCTGTTTGCCGAACTCGCCAAAGTGCGAAAGGTCTTTGCGAATCTGCGCCGAGCTGATGCCCAGCCGCCTTCCGAGTTCGTGGCTGGACGTGACTCGGATGCCCTCCAGGGCCATGCGGGAGAGGGCGCGCAGGTAAATGGGTAGTCGTCCGACGACGATATCAGGAATATCAACAGGCCCCATATATTTATTACCTCCTGCTCGATATGCCAGGCGATTGCGCCGACTTTGTGAAGATTTGTCCTAACTTTAGCATGACTTTGACGCATGAGCAAGAAATCCAAACAGGCGATGCGCCTCCATTTCCCTCGAAATCAGCGTGATATAATCCCCCGGCTGTCGTGGAAAGACTATGCTCTCGCGTCGCAATCTTCTGATCCTGGCTGTCCTCGTGTCCCTGGCCGCCGCCGGGGGCGCTTATGACTGGCAGCAGCGCCAGGCCGCCGAACGCGCTGCTCGCGAAGCCATCCGGCGGGAAACGGTGGCGCGCGGGACGATCCTCTCCACGGTCAGCGCATCGGGTTCCCTCGTCCCCGAAACACAGGTCAACCTGTACTTTTCCGCCGCCGCGCCTGTGCCCGTCACGGAGGTCAACGCGGTTCTGGGGCAGGGGGTGCGCCGGGGCGAGGCGCTGGCCCGGCTGGACACGAGCGACCTGGCGCTGGCGGTGACCCAGGCGGAGCAGAGCCTCCGCGCCGCCCAGTTGACCCTCGACCAATTGCAGGCCCCGTCGCGCGCCGAGGACGTCGCCCACGCCGAGGCCAACCTCCGCCTGGCCCAGGCGCAAGTCTACGCGGCCTCGCAGGGCAAGAGCGAAGAGGAAATCCAGATTGCCTACCTCAACCTGATCCTCGCCCGGAACGCCCTCGACCAGACCTATCGGACGATGGATGAACTGGAGAAGCAGGGCAGGTTCGCTCAAAAACTCGACCTTCAGCCGCAAGCCGATCAGCAGGTGGAGGCGGCTCAAATTGCGGACCTGCAATATCAGCAGGCGCAAAACCCGCCCGCCTCCGGCCCGGCGGCCTCGGCGCGGGCGGCGGTGGAACAGGCGCAGGCCGCGCTCGACAGGCTGAAACAAGGCCCAACACCGGAGGACGTGCAGATCGCCCGGCTGAGAGTGAGCCAGGCGCAGGCCGCGCTCGACCTGGCGCGCCATCACCTCGCCGAGGCAGAGATCGTCGCGCCGTTTGACGGCGTCGTGGCGGCGGTCAATCTGCATCGCGGCGAGATTGCGCCGGCCGCGCTGCCCGCGGTGGCGCTGGTGGACGTCAGCCGCTTTCGCCTCGAGATTTCGGTGGACGAGGTGGACGTGGCGCGCGTGTCGCCGGGACAGGGCGTCACCGTCACGCTTGACGCTTTCCCCAACGACGTGTTCTCCGGCCAGGTGGAAAAAGTCGCGCCGACAGCCACCGTCAACCAGGGCGTCGTCAGTTATCTGGTTACGATCGTCCTCGACGCGGCGCAGGTCCTCCTGCGCGGCGGGATGACGGCGACCGCCGAGATTGTGGTGGCCGAGGCCCGCGACGTGGTGCTCGTCCCTAACTGGGCCATCCGCCGTGACCGGCAGACGGGACAGACCTTCGTGGGCCTCCTGAAGGACGGTGAAATTGAAGATGTCCCTGTCGAGCTGGGCCTGCGCAACGATGCGCTCAGCGAAGTCAAGAGCGGCGTGCAAGAGGGCGAGGTGGTTGCCGTAGATACGCGGCGCGAGCAGTTCCAGTTCTTCGGCGGCGGATAGATGAAAAGCCTCCTCCTTTCCCTCCGCGCCCGCCTGGGGTGGCTCATCGTCGTCACGTTGATCCTGCTTGCCGCCGGAGGATATGCTTTCTACCAGCGCGATCAGGCGGAGCGGGCCAGGCAGGCGGCGCTCGCCTCCCTGCGCACCGAAGTGATCGCGCGCGGCGACCTCGTCTCGCTGGTGAGCGCCACCGGCTCACTCCTCCCGGAGCAGCAATCCAGCCCCTCTTTCCTCGTCCCCGGCGTGGTCGAGGAAGTGCTGGTCGCCAGCGGCGAAACCGTGCGGGCCGGGCAGGCCCTCGCGCGGCTCGACGACGCCGATCTGCAGCTGGCCGTCCGGCAGGCCGAGGATGCCCTCGCCATCGCCAGACTCAACCGCCAGAAACTCCTCGCCGGGCCGGCTGAGGGCGACCTCGCCGCCGCCGAGGCCAACGTGAAGAGCGCGAACGCGGCCGTGAACGATCTGCTAAAAGGTGTGGGGGAGGAGCAGGTATCCATTGCGCGGATCAAGTACGATAACGTGCGCCAGGACTACCAGCAGGCCACGGACCGGTATCACAGCGCCGTGGAGTTCGCCAAAGAATATCCGCGCTTTGCCCCGTCACAGGCCACGCTCGACTCGCTCAAGGCGGCGATGGAGAACGCATTTTACGCGGCCGAGATCGCGCGCCTGCAGTGGGAGCAGGCGAAGCGCGGCGCGGATCAGGGTTCGCTGTCCGTCGGTTATGCGCGCGTGGCGCAGTCGCGGGCGGCGCTCGCCCAGCTTCAGGCGCCCCCCGCCGAGCTGCAGATCAGGCAGGCCGACCTGGCGGTGGAGCAGGCGCAGTCGGCGCTGGATCAGGCGAAACTGCGCGCGGCGCACGCGCAACTGGTCGCGCCTTTTGACGGGGTGGTTGCCGCGATCCATGTGAAAGCCGGGGAGCGGGTCGGCAGCGCTGTGCCAGCCTTTATGCTGGTGGATCTGAGTCACTTCCACCTGGATGTGTCGGTGGACGAGGTGGACGTGGCGAAACTGACCGTGGGGCAGGCGGCGGGGATCACGCTGGATGCTCTGCCCGGCGTCGGGGTAGCGGGCCGGGTGGAACGTCTCGCCCCGGCGGCGGCGATCGTGGGCGGCGTGGTGAATTACACCGTGCGCATCCGCTTCGACGCGACGACTGCGCCTCTGCGCTCAGGAATGAGCGCGACGGCCCAGATCACGGTGGCAGAGGCCGAGGAGGCGCTGCTCGTCCCCAACTGGGCTATCCGCCGTGACCGCCGCACCGGGCAGGCCTATACCAGTTTGAAGGACGGGGATGAATTGAAAGAAGTCCCCATCGTGACCGGGCTGCGCGGCGAGACGCACACCGAGGTCAAGGACGGCGTGAGCGAAGGCGAGGTGGCCGCGGTGAGCACCGCGCGCGAAGGTCTCAACTTTTTCGGCGGGCAGTAGGAGGAGGAGGATGACTCAACTCGCCATCCTCTCCGACATTCACGGCAACCTGCCCGCGCTCGAAGCCGTCCTGGCCGATCTCGCGCAGTTCAAAGTGGATCAGGTCGTCGTCGCGGGAGATGTCATCAACTGGGGGCCGTTCTCGGCGCAGGTGATGGAGCGGGTCACACGCGAGGGGTGGCCGGTCATCCGGGGCAACAACGAGTTCTATCTGCTGGACTATGAGACGCCGCGCGCGCCCGCCGAGTGGAGCGACCGGTCAAACTGGGCGATGCTCCCGTGGCTGTACCGGCAGCTGAACGGGCGCTGGCACAAGGCAATTGCCGCCTGGCCCGACACCCTCAGCCTCCGTTTCCCCGATGCGCCGCCCCTGCGCGTGGTGCACGGCTCGCCGCGTTCGCCGTCGGAGGCAATCCACTGGACGCACGGCGACGCAGAAATTATGGAGATGCTTGCCGGGGTGGAGGAGACGACGCTCGTGGCCGGGCACACCCACCTGGCTATGGATCGCCGCGTGGGCCGCTGGCATATCCTCAACGCCGGCACAGTCGGCGTCCCGCTGGATGGGAGGTTCCGCGCGAGTTATATGCTTTTGGAAGGCGATGCGGATGGATGGCGCCCAGCCTTTCGGCAGGTGCCCTATGATTTAGGGCCGCTCTTCGCGGAGTTTGAGCGTCAGAAATTCGTCGAGGAGTGCGGCGTCCTCGGCCATCTGGTCGTGGAGGAGTTCAAGATGGCGCGCCTCCAACTCCTTCCGTTTATCCTCTGGCGGGAGACGTGCTGCCCCGCCGCGCCGTTCGGCCTGGCGCTGCTGGAGCCGTTCTCCAGGATCAACAAGTGGGACTACACCCCGAAGGCGTACCACGTGAATCTCTGAGGCCGCCCGATGAAGGCCCCCGTCGTCATCGTCGAATACG
>DATDRS010000417.1:0-5650 GCA_035291605.1 Anaerolineales bacterium
ACAATTTTAGGGCCGCCGCTCCCTTGCATTCTTCCTCCCCCCCGCCTACAATCCTCCTCGCTGTCGAATGACGGCGTAATATTCTTCAACTTCCATCCATGCCAGCAGAAAGTCGCCATGTAAGACAGCTTTCGGCGCATCCGCGAAAGCGGGGTCATTCAAGTAAACGTTTTGCTCGTCAATGCCCACGACGACCACTGCGTGGCCTGTGCTTTCGTTCCAATACGGCAACTCGCCTGTGTTGACAAAGGCGATGCAAGGCCGGCCATTGGCGAGATGATCGCGAATATCGTCCAACGCGCCACGTGTGTAGAGCACGTCCACGCCAAGTTCCGACAACCTCAAGATATTCCGCGCAGCCGTGCCGACCTCTGGATCAATCCGCAACAAATACAAAAGCCGGTCATAGTTGACCGGCTGGCCGATATAATCTAGGACCATCTTAGCGCAGGCTGCAACGCAGTCAGCGCGCTGGGGCTGTGTCCAGCGGGTAACGGGAAGCAAGAATTTTGGCACGTTGCTTCATCTCTTCGAGTCGCCCTGACGAAACGGGCTGTATCTCTCCCGTTTCCACGTCCACGTCAATTGTCCCGATCTTGCCAATCGCGCCGAAGCCGGGCAGGGTGTGATTGACCGCCACCCGCCAGTAAACTCTTTCGCCTACCACCAACTCCGGCTGGCGCTCGCCGATGGTCAGGTAACTCAAATGGTTGAGCAGAAACCCGTTCACCTTGCGCCGGGCCTCGTCCGCCGAGACTTTGATTTCGGCGGAGATTTCTACCGAGAGTTTCAACAGCCCACTCTCAGGCACGGGGTAGCGTTCGAGGATTATGGACATAGCCGCCTTCTTTCGTGACTATGCTGAGTATAGCACAGGGGAGGCGCTTCAGCGTCCTCGGCGTCGGGGATAGCCTCGAACTGATGGTCCCCAATCTACTTGACGTAGTCGAGCGCGTGGGGATGGTGAAGGAGTAGGCGAAGATTCAGTTGTGGCGCGTGGGCTACGCGCGCCGCGATAGAGCCGCATAAAACTCATCTCGCTCCAGCCACGCCAGGCCGAAGTCGCCATGCGAGACCTGGAGAGGGGCATTGGGAAAGGCAGGGTCGTTGAGATATACAAACTGGTCATCCATGCCGCTACGACCACAGCATGATCGGTGGAATAGTCCCAATAGGGAAGCTCACCGGTCTTCACCAGTGCGATGCAGGGGCGATTGTTTTCCAGATGTTCGCGCAACTCGTCCAGATTGCCTCGCTTGTAAACCACTTGAACTCCGAGGCTTTCCAGTTTGCGGACTTTTGAGAAGATTGCGCCTACTTCCGGTTCTACCTCCAGAAGTTTCAAAAGCCGGTTATAGTCCGCCGCAAGCCCCAGATAGGTAAGCGCCATCACCGCACAGGCCGCCAGACATTCACCCTCCTGCCGTTGCTGGAAATGGTCAATCGGCAACTGAATCGAGGCCATGTCATTCCGCTTTCTCTTCAGGGGCTAATCGGACCATTCCGTCTGCGGCGATGACGAGTTTGCGCGCGGGCGGCACGTCTTTTGCCAGATATTCAGCGGGCGTTTCGCGCTTTGGCTCGTAGGGCGGCAGTCGGGCGTGGATTTTCTTGGCGCATTCGTACATCTCGGCTATCTTCTCAGACGTATTGTCCATAGCGCCGCTTTCAACATCCACGTTCACCTGCCCGACAATGCCCGCCTCTCCAACATGCGGGTAACTGATATGCACTGGCACGCGCCAAACGACCTTTTCTCCGACGGCCAGCGTCGGCTTATCCGCGCCCATCAAGATACTGACGTGTTCAATCAACCACCGGTTCACCATCCGCCGCGCTTCTTCCGCCGTCACTTTGATTTCAGCGGAAATATCCACTGTAATTTTCAATGGGCCGCTATCGGGGATAGGATAACGTTCGAGGATAATAGGCATTGCCGCGCTCCTTCGTGACCGAACTGAGTATATCACAGGGGATTTGAATCGCTGAACCGCTGAATGAACTGCGACCACTGACTTTAGCCGACCACAAGGGTCGAGGCTTTAGTCGGGGGATAATCTTTACTCTCCGGGCCCTCGCTCGCGCCGCGCTGGCGTTTCAGCGTCCTCGGCGTCGGGGACGGCCTCGAACTGATCGTCCCCAATCCACTGGACGTAGTCGAGCGCACTGCCGACGGCGTTGAACAATCGTCGGTCCGCCGTGAAAAGCCACACGCCGAGATATTGCGCTAAAGCCACATACGCGCTGTCGTAGGCCGAGCGGTCGTGCTGGAGGGCGAGTTGGAAGGTGAGGTCTTGCAGAGGGGGAAAGTCAATGCGCTTAGCGATACCGGCCATTCTCGATCATATCTCTGATGCTCATGTCGAGCGGCGCCATCGCCGCGCGCCGCGCCCGCATCCACTGGGCGGCTTCAATCTGCAACTGGCGGCGCTGGACGTCGGTCAGGTCTTCCAAAAAAATGATGGCGACCGGGACTTCGCGCGTGACTTTGGGGAGTTTTTCGGCGGGCAAGACGCGGATGGTCTTGCCATCGTAGGTTCCACGGACGGCGAGCATTGTCATTACCTCGTTAAGACGGATTGTAGCACACAATTTTAGGGCCGCCGCTCCCTTGCATTCTTCTTCCCCCCCGCCTACAATCCCCTTCGCCAATTACCAATGACCACTTACCAATCTCTAATCTCCAATTCTCCACTCTCAGGAGTATCCATGTCCGACTTCCTCTTCCGCGGCTCGCTCAAAGACCTCGACCCCGACGTTTACGAACTGACGCAAATCGAAGCCGAGCGGCAATATCGGAAACTGATCCTCATCGCCTCGGAAAGCGCCGCGCCGCAGGCCGTGCTGGAGGCCTACCGCTCCGCCTTCCACAACATTTACGCCGAGGGTTACCCCGACGACGAAACGCGCTTCATGACCGAGGCGGAGATCCTCGACCACGAGGCGCGCCTGGCGCACTACCGCCGCTACGCCGACCCGCGCTACTACAAGGGCGTGGAATACGCGGACCTGATCGAGGCCCTCGCCCGCCGCCGCTGCGCCGAGCTGTGGGCGGCCAACGGGGTGACGGCGAATCAGCTCTACGTCAACGTCCAGCCGCTCTCCGGCGGCCCGGCGAACAACGCCGTCTATCACGCGCTCGTCAACCCGGGCGACACGGTGATGGGCATGAACCTGCTCTTCGGCGGCCATCTCTCGCACGGCTCGCCCGTCAACCGCTCCGGCAAATACTACAACATCGTCCCCTACACCATCCACCCGCAGACCGAGCGCATTGACATGGACGAGGTGGAGCGGCTGGCGAAGCAGCACAAGCCCAAGATGATCATCGTGGGTTACTCGTCGTACCCCTGGGCCGGGGACTTCAAACGCTTCCGCGAGATCGCGGACTCGGTTGGCGCGTACCTCATGGCCGACATGGCGCACGTCGCCGGGTTGATCCTGGCGGGCGTCTACCCCTCGCCCATCGGGCACGCGCACGTCGTCACCTTCACCACGCACAAAACGCTCAACGGCCCGCGCGGCGCGGTCATCCTCACCGCCGACCCGGCCCTGGCGCGCAAGATTGACCGCGCGGTGTTTCCCGGCGAGCAGGGCGGCCCGCACGTCAACGTCTTCGCCGCGCTCGCCGTCGCGCTCAAGATCGCGGCCACGCCCGAATACAGACTGTTGCAAAAACAGGTCGTCGTCAACGCCGTGCGCTTCGCCGAGAAGATGAAGCAGCACGGGTTCAAGATTCCATTTGGGGGCACCGAATCCCATCTCTTCAACCTTGACTGCAAATCCGTCGTCGGGGCCGACGGCGCGCCGCTGATGGGCGACATGGCCGCGCGCATCCTCGACCTGGCAGGAATCGTCGTCAACCGCAACACTATTCCCGGCGACAAATCGGCGGCGAACCCCTCCGGCCTGCGCCTCGGCACGCCCTGGATCACGCAGCGCGGCTTCGGGGAAGCCGAGATTGACGCCCTGGCCGACGCGACGGCGCAGATCCTCAAGGCCTGCCACCCCTACAAGGTTCCGGGCCGCAAGGGCGACCTCTTCCGCGCGAAGGTGGACTTCGAGGCCTTCCAGGACGCCAAGCTGAAAGTGCGCGAGCTGGCGACGAAAGCGGGCATTGATTTCGAGCCGGCGCAGCACGGGTATCCGCACTTCTACTACATTGACGACCCTGCACCCCGTGGTAGAGACGGCCCGCCGGGACGTCTCTACGGGCAAATTGAAATCGTTGGCGAGCGCGCCGATGAGTTTTTGTACTGGGCTTTGACCAGCGATGTGTATGCCCTGGCCCCCGGCGCTTCGCAGGCGACCCGGCTGTACACGGCGAAGGGGCAGGTGGAGGCGGTGCTCACGCGGTCGGCGGATACGGGCGGGCGGATGGGCGGGCGCGGGGCCCGCCCCTACGTGATCACGGTGCCGGCCGATAAAGCCACGCTTGTCGCCACGTGGCTGCGCGACCTCTCCGACGGGTACGTGGCTTTTGATGCTACGGACTACCTGCGCAAGCTCCCCGGCCCGGTCGTCGTCCGCGAGGCGGTAGCCGTGGACACGTTGCGCGTGCCGGAAGTGTCCGGCGACGCGGACGGCCTCGACGAAACCAAGCCCTATTTCATCGGCAGCTCGATGTGGGGCCTGGCGACGCCGCCCCCGCTCCCCGAGTTCCGCTGGACCGAACCGTCCGCCCCGCCCCTAAGGAAGACCGCGCTCAACGAGACGCACAAGGCGATGGGCGCGCGCATGGTCCCTTTCGCCGGGTGGGAGATGCCCGTGCAGTACACTGGCGTGTTGGAGGAGCATCAGGCCACACGGCAGGCGGCCGGGCTGTTCGACGTGAGTCACATGGGCGTGTGGGAGGCCGTCGGTCCCGGCGCATGCGCCTTCCTCGACGCGGCGACGACGAACGAAGTCGCCGCGCTCAAGCCGGGGGAGAGCATGTACTCGCAGTTCCTCAACCCCGACGCGCACGTGCTCGACGATTGCTATATCTATTGCCGCGCGCCGGAGAGATACCTCATCGTCGTCAACGCAAGCAACGACGACAAGGACTGGACGTGGATCAACGCCGTGCTGCGCGGCGTAGCGCTCATTGATCACGACCGCCCGTGGACCAAGTCGCCGGGCCGGAACGGCGTGACGCTGCGGGACCTGCGCGACCCCCAATCCGGCGCAGACCGGCGCGTGGACATCGCGCTGCAGGGGCCGAAGGCGCGCGACATCCTCCTGGCCCTGGACGCGGACCCGGCGACCGATGCGCTCATTACCAGGCTCAAGCGCACCGAGCTGTGTGAAGCCACGATCGGCGGCTTTGACCTCATCATCGCCCGCACGGGGTACACGGGCGAAGTGATGGGCTTTGAGTTGTTCATCCACCCGGACAGGTCGGTTGAACTCTGGAACGCTTTGCTGAAAGCGGGAACCCCGATGGGTCTCAAGCCTTGCGGCCTGGCCGCGCGCGACTCGCTCCGCACCGAAGCCGGGCTGCCGCTTTACGGCGACGAGATGGCGGGATACCTCGACCTCGGGGTGGGGGACGCCGGTTTCGACTCCTACGTCAAAACGCACAAACCGTGGTTTATTGGACGCAAAGCCTTCCTCGAGCGGGAGAAGAACCGCCAGGCCGAGGTCACGCGCTTCCGCTTCAACGCCAAGA
>DATDRS010000418.1:0-4788 GCA_035291605.1 Anaerolineales bacterium
TGAAATGATGACCTTGTGCACTTTGCCACAGACAGGTTTTGTTCCATAATCGTGGTTTGGACACTCATCCCTTTTGTGTAAGGAGACAACTATGCCCAAGATAGCCAGAAAAACAACGAAGGCGAAGACGACCAGGCGGGCCAACGGCCGCAGGCCGTCAGCCCCGGCCGTCATTTTCAAGCCCACCCGGCTCAAACTGCTCCAGCCCGTCCCGTCCGACATCGAAATCGCGCAGGCAGGCAAACTCAAGCCCATCCTGCAAATCGCCGCCGAGGTCGGGCTGAAGGAGAGCGAACTGGAGTTGTTCGGGCCGTACAAGGCTAAGGTGCACCTGGAGGTGCGCGACCGGCTGGCGAAGCGCCAGAACGGCAAATACATTGACGTGACCGCCATTACCCCCACCCCGCTCGGCGAGGGGAAGACGACCACGACCTGCGGTCTATCCCAGGCGCTCGGGGCGCACCTGGGCCGGCGCGTCTTTACCTGCATCCGCCAGCCCTCGCAGGGGCCGACTTTTGGCATCAAGGGCGGCGCGGCCGGCGGCGGGTACTCGCAGATTATCCCCATGGAGGACTTCAACCTCCACCTGACTGGCGACATCCACGCCGTGAGCGCGGCGAACAACCTGCTCGCCGCCGCGATTGACGCGCGGATTCTCCACGAACGCGCCCAGCCGGACGACGAGAAACTGGCCCGGGCGCTGTGCCCCGACGGCTACATCGCGCCGAGTATCCACAAGCGCATGGCCAAGCTGGGCCTGGCGGCCGATAAACCCGCCGACCTGACGCCGGAGGCTAAGCGCCGCCTGTTTCGGCTGGACATTGACCCCAACAGCATCACCTGGCAGCGAGTGGTGGACATCAACGACCGTCACTTGCGGCGCGTCCAAATCGGCCTCGGCGACGAGGAGAAGGGCAACGAGCGCTATACCGGTTTCGACATCTCGGTGGCCAGTGAGGTGATGGCCATCCTGGGCCTCACCACCAGCCTGGCCGACATGCGCGAGCGGCTGGGGCGAATTGTGATCGGCACCAACCAGCAGGGCGACCCGATCACGGCTGAAGACCTGGGCGTGGCTGGGGCGATGACCGTGCTGATGAAGGACGCCCTCATGCCCAACCTGATGCAGACGCTTGAAGGCACGCCGGCCTTCGTCCATGCTGGACCGTTTGCCAACATCGCCCATGGCAACTCGTCCATTGTCGCCGACCAGATTGCGCTCAAGCTCGCCGACTACGTCGTCACCGAGTCTGGTTTCGGCGCCGACGTCGGCATGGAAAAGTTTCTGGACATCAAGTGCCGCTACTCGGGCTTGATCCCGAACGTAGTGGTCATCGTGGCGACGATCCGCGCGCTGAAGATGCACGGCGGCGGCCCGAAAGTGGTCGCCGGTCGGCCGCTCGACAAAGCCTACACCGAGGAGAATCTGCCGCTGCTCGAGGCGGGCGCGGGGAACCTTGCCAAGCACATCACGAACGCCAAGATGTTTGGCGTCCCCGTCGTCGTGGCCGTCAACTCGTTCAAGTACGACACCGAGGCCGAGATCAAGTTGGTGCAGAAGATCGCGCTCGAAGCCGGAGCCGAAGGCGCATTCAAGTGCACCAACTGGATGCACGGCGGCAGGGGCGCGCTTGAGCTGGCCGAGGCGGTTGTGGCGGCGGCTGAGAAAACGAACCATTTCGAGTTTCTCTACCCGCTCGATATGCCGATCAAGCAGAAGATCGAAACCATTGCGACTAAGATTTATGGGGCGGATGGCGTAGACTATCTGCCCGAGGCCGAGGCGAAGATCGAGCTCTACACGCGGCTCGGTTTCGACAAACTGCCAATCAATATGGCTAAGACTCACCTCAGCCTGACGCACGATCCGAACGTCAAAGGCCGGCCCACCGGGTGGCGGCTGCCCGTCCGTGACATTCGCGCTTCGGTCGGCGCGGGCTTCCTCTATCCGCTCTGTGGCGCGATGCGCACGATGCCCGGCCTGCCGACCCGCCCGGTGTTCTTCGACGTGGACCTGGATCTGGATACCGGGAAGGTCAAGGGGTTGTTCTGAGATCGGCTGATCCGACCTGACAGAGAAGTCCAGGTGCGACGCGCTTCGGCAAACCGGGGGGTGCGGGTGAGTATCCGAAGAAGCGCGTCGCATTTATAATATCCGGCCATAAGAGTACGTCCGTGAAGCAGGTGAGACGAACACCACACGCTGACAGGGCGAGAGAAAACGCATGAAAATTATGGTGGTAGAGGATGATCCTCAACTGCGCTTGATTGTCGTCCGCAAACTGCTTCAGGCCGGATACGAAGTGGCGGAGGCGGAGAACGGCCAGGCCGCGTGGGAGCTTTTCCAGAAAGAACCCGTCCCGATGGTGGTCACCGACTGGATGATGCCGAACATGGACGGCCCGACGCTGATCAGCAAAATCCGCGAGGCCAATCTGCCCGCCTATACCTACATCATCATCCTGACGGCGCTCGCCGAGCGGCAGAATGTGGTGAAAGGCGAGAAGGTGGGCACCGACGATTACCTGACCAAGCCGGTGGACGCCGAGGAATTGCTGGCGCGGGTGGCGCTGGGCGAGCGCATCCTGCGCATGAAGGCCAGGCAGCAGGAGGCGAAAAAAAATTAGCGTTGCCCGCGCCCCAAATTAACCTCTTCACCTTCTTCGGCCTGAAAACCACCATCTCGCCCTTCAGCGTGCTTGCCTTTCTCGCCATGATTCCACTGACGGCGTGGATGTCCGCCCGGTGGCTGTTTCTGGCCCTCGGCCCCGCGCTGCTCGCGGGCTGCCTCTCGTCCCTGCTGATGTTCGCCTCGGCCTGGCTGCACCAGTGGGGGCACGCGCGGGCCGCGCGCCGCGCGGGCTACCCCATGCTCGGCCTCCACTTCTTCTCGTTGTTCTCCGCCTCCCAATACCCGGCGGATGAGCCAGCCCTGCCTGCTGCGATCCACATTCGCCGCGCGCTGGGTGGATTTTGGGTCAATGGGCTGATCGGTTTAGTGTTCGCGCCCCTGGCCTTTTACCTGTGGCCGCGCGGCGGGGTCTTGGCCTGGCTCACGGCCCTCGGCGCAGTCTACAACTTCTTCGTCCTCGGCCTCGGCGCGCTTGTGCCGATTGACCTCCCCGGCGTGTTTACGGATGACGGCGGGACGCTGCTGCGTTACTGGCGGGAGCGTTGAAAACTGGCCGAGTTAAGTCGCCGCGATGCGAAAGCCCACGTTCTGGCGGGCGTTGTAGGGGTAATACCAGTTGCGGTGGGCGCAGCGCGTCTGTTTGGGGGATGAGTCGAACGCGCCGCCGCGGACCACGCACCCTTCACCGGTCGGCGGCCCCTGCGGGTCCTGGACGACCGCGCGGGTCCGGTGCTCGTAGGCCCTGTGCGAATACCAGTCGTGGCACCACTCCCACACGTTTCCACTCGCGTCCGCCAGGCCGTAGGGGCTGTCCCCGCCCGGCGAATACTGCCCTACGGGAGTCGTGTCGCCCTGACCCCCCTCGCCGTTGAGCCGGGCGGCCTCCCACGCACCCCCCCAGGGATACCGGCGGCCGTCCTCGCCGCGCGCGGCCTTCTCCCATTCGGCCTCGGTGGGCAGGCGGAATAGCCGGCCGGTGACGCCCTTCAGCCATTTGCAGAAGGCCACGGCGTCGTCCCACGTCACGTTGACCACCGGATGATTTTCCTTGCCCGGCGGCGTGCGCCACGGCGCGGCGGCGTCGGGAGAGTGATAATAGGTTGCGGCGACGAAGGCCTGGTATTGCGCGTTCGTCACCGGGTATCTGCTGATGTAGAACGCGGAGAGGCAGACGCGGTGCTGGGGCTGCTCGTGCCTGGCGGCGTTGGGGTCGTGCGCCGGGTCGCCGCCCATCACAAACTCTCCCGCCGGGACGCGCACAAGGGTGGTCCACAGGCCGGGGGCGAAGGTCAGCACCATCTCCTCGCCTTGCGCGCCTTGCACGCGCACGCGGGGGTATTGTTCTTCGGCGGCGCGCCGCGCGCGTTCTTCGGCCTCGCGGCGTTCACGTTCGGCTTCCTGCGCACGGCGCTGGGCGCGCTCGGCGGCGCGCGCCTCGGCCTCGCGTTCCTTTTGTTCCCTCACCCAGGCCCCGTAGGCTTCCTGCGCGGGCGTCGTGCGGCGCGTGCGCGTCCGGCGCGGGGACGCGTACGCGGGCCAGTCTTCTTCGACGACGACGTCATAATAGGCGGCTTCCGCCGACCGCGCCGCCTTCTTGTTCGCCGCGTCGTACCGGGCGCGTCTGGCCGGATCGCTCAGCACCGTGTAGGCCTCGTTGATCTTCTTCAAGCGCTCTTCGGCGTACTCACGAACGCCGGGGCTGGCCTGTTGCAGCCGGTCGGGGTGGTGGAGCTGGACGAGGATGCGGTAGGCGGCCCTGATCTGCTCCGCCGTCGCGTCCGGGGGTACGTCGAGGATTTCGTAGTACTTCATTTTCTGTCAACGGATGGATCGGATTACACAGATAGGGGAATTATACCTTTGTCGTTAGTCAACCACTCAAGGGAAATAAAAAGCGCGCCTGTGGAGGCGCGCTTGCAGATTCAGCCTTTACGTTAAGCTGCTCGTTCTTACTCAAACCACTCTACCGGGAACCAGAAGGGACCATAGGAGGTAAAGTTGCGGAGCAGGGTCAACGCAACCAGCACGAGCGCCCACAGAGCGATGACCAGATAGTCTGAGGCTGTATAGCGGAGTGACTCTGAGGCCGTCCACGTGCGCGGCCCGACGCCAAAGGCGCGCAATTCCATCGCCTCCACCACCTCTTCGCCGCCCGC
>DATDRS010000419.1:0-3015 GCA_035291605.1 Anaerolineales bacterium
CTCCGCGAGGTGCGCGGGGGTGAGGGTCAGATCGGCGGCGGCGAGGCCCTTCTCGTTGATCAGGCGCAGGACTTCGTTCTGCACCCAGTTCGACACCGTCTTTGGCTCGCCGCCGAACAGCCTGACCGTCTCCTCGTAATAGTCGGAAAGCGAGCGCTCCTCGGTGAGGATGGTCGCGTCATAGGCCGGGAGCGTGTAAGCTTCCATGAACCGCGCCCGGCGGTCGAGCGGGAGTTCGGGCAGGCGCGAGAGAATCTCATCTCGCCACGCCTCGTCCACCACCACCGAGAGCAAATCCGGCTCACGGAAGTAGCGGTAGTCAGCCTCGGTTTCCTTCGAGCGCATCTTCTTGAGGGTTTGCGTGTCCTCGTCCCATTCGAGCGTCCACGCCTCCACGCGGCGGCCCGCGCCGACCTCCTTGATTTGCCGCTCGATTTCTTTCTCGATGGCGTCTTTCACGGCCTCAATGGAATTGACGTTCTTGATCTCCGTCTTAGGGTGTAGTTCGGTGGTCCCCACCGGGCGGATGGAGACGTTGGCGTCGCAACGCAGGTGCGCGCGCTCCATGTTCGCTTCGGAAACGTCCAGCCAGCGCAAAAGTTGGCGCAGGCGGATGAGGAACTGCCCGGCTTCTTCGGCCGAGCGCAGGTCGGGGCCGGTGACCATTTCGACGAGCGGCACGCCGCAGCGGTTCATGTCAATTAACCGGACGCCGCGCAGCGGGTCGTTCTTCGTCTTGCCCGCGTCCTCCTCCATGTGCATCTTGTGGATTGTCACCCGCCGCGTCTCGCCGTCAGGCATCGGCAGGTCAAACCAGCCGCGCGCGCCGATGGGCGCGTCGTACTGGGTGATCTGGTAGCCTTTGGGTAGGTCGGGGTAAAAATAGTTTTTGCGGTCGAAGAAGGATTGCGGCTGAATCTCGCAGTGCATGGCGGCGGCGAGCAAGGCCGCCTTTTCGATCACCGCGCGGTTGAGCACGGGCAGCACGCCGGGCAGGCCGGTGCAGACCGGACAGATGTTCGTGTTGGGGGGCGCGCCCCACGAATCCGCCGGGCAGGCGCAGAACACCTTGCTTTGCGTGTTGAGTTGGATATGGATTTCGAGGCCGATGATGGGTTCGTAGGCGGGCATGAACGTCATTTTACTATTTACCGCGCGAGAGACGCCAGAACAGCATCCCCTTCCAGCGGGCGTCCGTCTCGATCAATGGCGGGTAAGCGGGCGAGTGTGTCGGAGTCGTATAGCCCAATCCGGAGCGCGGCTGTCTCGAGGTCGAGATCGTCAGGGAGGGACAAAATATGGACATCCAGTAATTGCTCACCCACGCGCCATGTCGTCAGAGGGCGGCTCCAATTCACCGGCACACTGTCATCCTGACTGACGACCTCGTCGGCTTCGTTCACCAGATGGACGAAAACTTTAGCCTCAACCTCCGGCCGATCCGCCAGCGAGCGCCACACGAGGACGAGGCGAAGACTATGGTCGTGGATCAGCCAAACCCCCTCGAGTTCGGCCACCTGGCCGAACTCGGCGCCGACAGCCGCCTGCTCACGCAAGACTGTCGCCGGACTGGTGTACAACCGCAGTCTCCGCCCGGCAACTTCCACCTCGCCTAAGCTCAGCGTGGTCTGACCGAGAACCTGATCGGCGATTCGCTCTGGATCCCAGTAGGCGTTGTAATAATCCAGATACCAGAGGACATCCCGCTGAGCCAGCAAATCGTTGACTTGATTTTTCAGTTCCTCAGCCGTTTGAGCCGGGTGCTGGGGAATCAGGGCGCAGTCCAGGTGGCGATCGAAGTAATACCGGAAGTAGTAGCAATGCACCGGGTCAGGTGTGCCCAGGCCGAAGACGTCGTTCGGATCAGCCAGCCGCAGGACCTCCCGGCTCAAATCACGGGGCGTCGTGGATAGGTCGGCCGTACTGAAGGCGCCCGAATCATAAGGCTTTTGCAGCGTTCGCCAGGTGGGCAGGATCATCAGCGCCAGTATCCCCACCCACACGATGCCCCCCGACCAGGGCCGCGCCCTCAGCCACTGCCCCACGGCCCACGCCGCAAAGACCAGCCACGGGAGCATGAATTTGGCGTGGAAGACTGGCCGGACTGAGCCGAGAAGGGAATAGGAAACGAGCGGCAGGGCGACCATCCCCAATGAGAACCAGCGCTGCCGTCCCTTAGCCAGCCAGCTTCCTACCAGCCAGCCGGCCACGAGCAGCGCGCCTCCCACCAAGCCGAGCCAGGGGCCTGCCGCTTCGCGGTAGCCCACGGCGCCGATACTCATGAGCCGGTAGAACGTCTCCCAGGGGGGCAAGATGGCCGACCACGTTTTTCCGGTGCTGAGACTGGTCGGGTTGAAAAAGGCGCGTCCCATCAACGGCACCCAGATGATCCATAGCGCCCAGGCGATGCCCTGAGAAATCACCCAGTTACGCCGGGTGCGACCGTGGAATGTCAGAACGCCCCACAAGCCTAATGCCCCGACAAAAGGGCTGTTGAAGTAGTGGCTAAAGAGTGCGAGCAGCGTGGCCCCGGCTGCGATCACTGGCCCGAGCGGTCCACGTTCAAAACGCAGCGCGGCCACTGCCATGCCGACCGCGCTCAACAGCATGAGCGGGTAGGGTCGCGCCTCGCGCAGATGCAGAGTGATCTGGGGATTAAGGCCGACCAGGATGACCACCATGACTGCCTCCTGACTCCTCAACCCTAATACCCGCCCGCCGCGATAGACCAGGCTCAACAGGAGCATTCCCATCAACACAGAGGGATAGCGTGTCAGGAATTCATTCAGCGGCCCCGCAGTCACCTGCCAGGCTCGCATGATCAGGTTATAGGCTGGCAGATGCGGCGAGTCCTGATTCTGTCGGTGAATACCTCCCAGCCGCATATTGGCCATAAGCACCGTGGCAGCCTCGTCGCTGTCGAGAGCCACCCAGCCCAGATGGCGCACCCAGAGGCCGAAGAAGATAAGCAGACTCGCCATCAGCAGCCAGACGCCTGTGCGACCTGCAGCGCGA
>DATDRS010000420.1:0-5238 GCA_035291605.1 Anaerolineales bacterium
GCCGAGGAAAGGGAGGAACTCTTCGGGGAAAATGTCGTTGGGGCCGACGTAGAACCACGGCTCGGCGTCCATCTCCTCGTCGAGGCTGGAAGCCTGGGGCATCTCCCGGAAGTTGCAATCGGTCAACGGGCACACTTCGTCGTAATCGTAAAAGACGACCCGCCCGTGCCGCGTGACGCCGAAATTTTTGAGGAGGAGATCGCCCGGAAAGATGTTGGTGGCCGCCATGTCCTTGATGGACTGGCCGTAATCCATGATGGCCTCGCTGGCCGCCTCCGGGCCAGCCTCCCGGAGGTAGAGGTTGAGCGGCGTCAGCCGCCGCTCGACGTAGAGATGCTTGACGACCACGCTGTCGCCGTCCACGACCACGCTGTCCGGAGCGCCGTGTTTCAACTCCTCAAGCAGTTCATCTGAAAAATGCTCCCGGCCAAATTGCAGGTGCTCAAACTCCTGCGCGTCCACCAGCCGCCCCGCGCGATCGTGCTTGAACACCAACTGGTACTTGTCCATCACCTCGCGCCGGGTGGTCGTCTTGGGGTAACTGAACTGATCGCGGATGATTTTGAAGACGACGTTAAAGGAGGGGAGTGTGAAGACCACCATGACCATCCCCCGGTCGCCCCGCGCCAGCTCGAATTGGCTGCCGAAATTGCTCAGGTGGTGCATCAGTTCGCGGTACAGTTCCGTCTTGCCGTGCTTGTGGTGCCCGATGGAGATGTACAGTTCGGCCACCCGCTTGCGCGGCATGAGGGTTTTCAGGAACTTGATCAGCTCGCTGGGCCGCTCGACTTCGACGTGGAAATAGGAGCGGGTGAAGCTGAAGACGATGCTGACTTCCGACTCGGTCATCAGCGCGGCATCCACGACCACCCCCGGCTCGGGATTCAGCAGGGCCAGGACGAGCGGCGTCAGCCGCGCGCCCCGACGGATGCGCCCGATCAGAAAAGCGCCCTTGTTCCGGTAGAAAACCGGCCGGGCGATCTCGGCGGTCTCGAACTGTTCCGTCCCATTCACCCCGCGCAGGCGCCGGTCAATCTCCTCCGCCGCCAGCGCGGCGTCCTCTTCCAAATCCTGATACGGCGCGCGGAACGCGTAATCGGCCAGGATCTCTTTGATCAGATCGCGCGTCGTCGTTTTTCGCGGATAGACCTTGTAGATGGGGCGGGCAGCGTTCAGGGGTCGGGTCTTGAAATCCGGCGCGGCATATTCAATGCTGGGATCCACGCCCACTGTGGTGAAGATGCGCCGCGTGACCGAGTTGAAAAAGGTCTCGGCCAGCTCAAAGTCATCCCGCCCTGCGATCAGGGTCGAATAACAGTTCTTTACCCCGGCCCAGAGCGATTTATTGAGCGTCTCCGCCCCCAGCCAGGCGCGCACGTCGGCGACGGCCTGATTGACGACCCTTTCCCGCAAATCCAGGCGCTCGACCGCGTCCCGCTGCACGCCTTGCCAGTCCCGTTCTTCAAACCGGGATTTGGCCCGGCGTGTGATCGCCTTGAACCCTGAATGATAATCGTCAAACGCCTGCGCTATCGCTTTTGCGCCCGATTGGGCCAGGGGGAGGTCGGCGGCATGATGGGTCATCAGGGTCAGTTTGGCGACGAGAGGTTCTGGGTGAATTTCCGGGAATCTAGCACATTATGACGGTTGCCCAAAATGTGAACCGGAACCCGACCGCAACCGGGTAGACTATAATGCGTAATAATTACTGCCAGCCGCGAAACCCTGGAAATGCGTGGCGGCGACCGAGGCCCCGGAGTGACCGAACAAGATTTGGTGAAACGGGCCAGGGCGGGCGACGAAGAAGCCTTCACCCTGCTCGTGGAAACCTACCAGACTGCCATCTACAACCTGTCCTACCGCATGCTGGGCAACGTCGGCGAGGCGGAAGAGGCCGCGCAGGAGGCTTTCCTCCGCGCCTATTCGCAGTTGAGCACCTACGACCCGGCGCGTCCATTCAAGACCTGGTTGTTCTCCATCGCCAGCCACTACTGCATTGATCGCTTGCGCAAACGGCGGCTCACCTGGCTGTCCATCGAGGACGAGGCGCTGCCCCCGCACCCCGCCCTGCAAGAGCAGACCCCCGGCCCGGAAGAGCAGGCCGTGCGCCGCGAGCAGCGCGAAGCCATTCAGGCGCTGCTGGCCAGACTCACACCCGACGACCGGACGGTGATCGTGATGCGTTACTGGTATGACATGTCTTACGAAGAAATCGCCGAGGCGACCCGCGCCACGGTGAGCGCAGTGAAGAGCCGTCTGCACCGTGCGCGTGGGGCGATGGCCGAGATGATGAAGTCGGCCCCGGCGAAATCATCCCGGTCCCCAACCCGGCCCGCGCTGGCGATGGAGCGCATGGAGGCATGACGCCATGAACCACAAGCCTTACCTCGACTGGATGCAGATCGCGCTCGACGTGGGCGAAGCCCGGCTCACGCCCGACCAGTGGTCTCAACTTGAAGATCACCTCGGCGCCTGCGGGGAGTGCGAGGCCGCCTGGGCCGCGCTCGCCGAGGTCGAGCGGTTGTTCAAGGCCGAGCCGATGGCCGCCCCGCGCTCCGGGTTCACTTCCCGCTTCAAGGCGCGTTTGGCCAAACGCCACTCACGCCCTAGAGCGATGTGGGGGGCGCTGGCCCTGGGGTTAGGCGCGGTCGGCGCGGCGGCGCTCGTCATCCCGGTGGGGGCGGGGATGCTCCTGGCGAGCGTGCGCGCCGCCCAGGAACCGGCCGCTACGGCCGCGCTGTTCAGCGGCGTCAACGCGACGACGACTTTCGCATCCACCATCGGCGAGGCCCTGCTCATCGCCGGGCGGGCCGTGTTGGAGTGGGCGGCGGCGAACCCGTTGGTCTGGGCGGCCAGCCTGAGCGGGTTGGGCGTCACGGGGCTGTGGCTGTATTTCGTGCGCAAGCTTGTTCCGGAGGTTTCATCCCGATGAAGAAATTCGTTTTGATTGCCCTGCTGGCGCTCCTGGCGCTGCCGCTGGCCCTCGCCGGGCCGGTCTACGCGGACCATTGCGAAGACGCCCAGACCGTCTTCGGCGACGATTACACTTTGAGCGCCGGGCAAACGCTCAACAGCAACCTCGTCGTGCTGGGCGGCAACGCCCTCGTCGAGGCGGGCGCAACCGTCGCGTGCAGCATCGTCGTCCTCGGCGGCGACGTGGACATCGCCGGTTCGGTGGAAGAGGACGTCGTCGTCTTCGGCGGCAACGTGGACCTGCAGAGCACCGCCGTGGTGAAGGGCCGGGTCGCGACGGTGGGCGGCTCCACCGCGCGCGAGGAAGGCGCAGTCGTGGAGGGCGGCGAGAGCCAGGGGCTGGGGAACTTCCCCTTCCGAACGCGGGCCATTGACCGCTTCCGCTTCGCCGATCCTGTGCTCCGATTGTTTGGCGCCATGTTCAATTCGGTTGCGCTGGGCCTGCTGGCGCTGCTCGTCGTGCTGTTCTGGCCCGACCAGACGGCGCGGGTGAGCGCGGCCATCGCCAATGCGCCTGGCGCATCCGGCGGGCTGGGTCTGCTCACGCTGATCGCCGTGCCGATCATCCTGGCGCTGGTGACCATCGTGACGTTACTGTGCCTGAGCCCAGTCACCTTTATCGGCTTCTTGATTTACCTGGCCGCCCTCATCTTCGGCTGGATTTCATTGGGGATGCTGGTGGGCGCGCGGCTCTCGGCGGCGCTGAACCTGCGCAACCTCAGCCCGGCGGTCTCCGCCGCCATCGGCACCGCGCTGTTCACCCTCGTGTCTGGCATTATTCAGATCATCCCCTGCGTGGGATGGATCGCGCCAGTGGTGCTGGCGTGCATCGGCCTGGGCGCAGTCACCCTCACGCGATTTGGCACGCGGCCTTATCTGCCGAACATGCCGGTTCAATCCGCGCCGCCCCCGCCCCCCGCACCCACAGAGAGCGGCGCAACGATGGCCTCGTAAGATGTCAACGGATGGGACGGATTTTCGGGTGAGGCCGGGGGAACGCTCCATCCGTTGACCCTACTTCGTCAGCGTCGGCAACACGCGCTTCAACGTCTCGGCCAATGCGTCCGCCGCCGGGTTGGGCAGGCGTCGTTTACGGCGGATCAGGTTGATCTCCCAGGCGGGCAGGCGCATCTTCGGGTCGGCGAGCTGCAGCGTCACCAGTTCGCCGGAGGCCAGTTCGCGGCGCACCGCGATTTCGGGCAGCAGGCTCACACCCGTCCCCGCCAGGAGCATCCCTTTCACCAGTTCCACCGGACTGAGTTCCATCCATAACCCTGTAGACCCTGTAGGGGCGAGCAGCTGCTCGCCCCCACGATGGCCTGCTGCGCGCACGCGCTCCAGAAACGCCTGGCTTGCCGGGCCCCAATATGAAACCAGGAATTGTTCCTGCGCCAACTGTTCAAGCGTCAGGCGCGTTTTGGCGAGCCGGCGCCCCTTGCCCGCCACCAGCGCCAGCCGCCCGGTGAACGTCGCCACGCTCTCAATCTGCGGGTTCAAGGCCGGGCCGGAGACTAGCGCGAGCTGCGCCACGCCGTCGAGGATCAACCCCGGCGCGTCCCACGAGTGCGCCGAGCGGACTTTCACCTCGACGCCGGGATGCTCGCGCTGAAACGCGACGAGCGCCGGGGCGAACAGATACGCGCCCGAGGTGACGGTGACCGCGACGGTCACCTGCCCCTGCTGGCCCGCGCTCGCCGCGCGCACTGAATCTTTCGCCTCGCGCAAAACTTCCAGCGCCCGCTCCGCGTACGGCTTGAAGGCCTCGCCTGCCGGGGTGAGCGCGACCCCGCGCCCCTGCCGCTCAAAGAGCGGCGCGCCGAGTTCCGTTTCGAGCGCGCGCAGACGCTCGGACACGGTCGCCTGCCCGAGGTCGAGTTCGGCGGCGGCGCGGCTGAGCGAACGATGCCGGGCGATGACGAGGAATAGGTGGAGTTGGCCGGTGTTCATGCTGTTTTGAACCACGAAGAACGCGAAGGGCGCGAAGAAGGATTTCAGGATTATAATCCCAGATGAGCATCTGACTCGTAATCAGTTGGTTGGAGATTCAGGGATCACTATGCCTCAGTCTTCTTCACCCGATTCGCCATCGGCCACAAAAGCCCAAACTTCAATTTGGGATGTATACCGGGAAGGGAGCAGATTCTTTATGAAAGAGGGCGATGTCTACGAAACCCTTCGCGCCCTTGCCACGCGCTTGACAGAAGAAGGGCTTGAATACGCCGTTATCGGCGGAATGGCTTTGGTGGCGCATGGTTATCGGCGTTT